>CAZSFU010000010.1:0-12482 GCA_964606205.1 uncultured Candidatus Saccharibacteria bacterium
CCTCCAAGAGCTGCAAGTGCGTTAGCATCTCTAATGCCCTTTATGTATTCCATCGCTTCTTGTGTTAGATAAAATGCAGTTATCTCATCCTTGGCATATATAGAAGATTTTAGACCGGCCTGAACTGCCGTAAACGTAGCAGCGATAGACAAAGATAAAATACTGACAGCAACAAGAGACTCGACCAGCGTAAATCCTTTTGATAAATTTATTTTCTTTATTAACATTTTATTGTGAATCAAAAAATCGTTGTGTTACCGCTGTCTGTATTGTAAATGTCGATCCATTTTTGGCTCCCACCTGTCCACTAATAACTGCCACTATTAATGGCTGATACAAATCAACCCCAGTTCCTCCATATGAAGCCGAACCATATACCTTAAAATTTAAGCTCGTTATATTAACATCAGAACCAGTTAAATACTGATCTGTACAACCGTTTGCAAGTGGCACGCAACCAACTGTTCTAGCCATCCTTCCACCAGACAAACGATAAGTATACAGAACTCCAGTATTAGACTTAACTGCTATGGAGTCAGAACCCCCTGGGCAATAGTCGTTTGGTTGATCTGGAGAACCATAACCAACATTGCAGTGATAGCTAGATCCAAATCTCATAGTTCTGGTCATTGATTCAATTGTATAACTTAAGTTGTCCATCACACTTCTCAAATTTTTCGCTTTCCGGTTAGCATCTATCACACTCAATATAGACCCCATACTTATAACCATAATACTCGTAAATAAAGTAACTGAAACCATCAACTCTATAAGAGTAAAACCTTTTCTACTTTTATTAAATTTTGAAAAATAATTGATCATTCTATTTATTGAACCAAAACCTGACCAGTCGCATCTGCCTTTACATAGACCACTTTTCCTTTTTGAGAAGTAAGCTCTACCCTAGCAGACGCCCCGCCTGAACTAAATTCAGTTGCACCAGTATATATGTATATTTTAGCATCAGGATTTGGTCTCAGGAAAATAATATCTAGAGTTTTATTAGTATAACAAGAACTTGGATCACATATACCAGACACTTTCACATTGTTTCTCAAAGTAAATTTTTCAACACATTCAGTTGATGAAGTCCCGCATCCGGTACCAACATCGTATTGTCGGTTTCCTGTAACCCCATTACCAAATGGAGAGTCTGTCCTATCAACAAATACATAATAACTGCTTGGATCTTGTGGATCAAAATGAATTCCATAAGCATAGTCAAAACGACCACTTGAAACTGCACTCTCCCTTACATTTACCCCAAAAGACTGTGCCTCTCTTATGGCCACCGCTATCTCCTGCTGTGCAGCGGAGCTAGCCAAATTATCTGAAAAAGTAGAATAGTTAAACATAACGACAGTCGACATGAATGTAACAATACTAATAGTTACTATAAGCTCGACGAGTGTAAAACCATTTATATTTTTTTTATACATTTATTTAATCAAACCAACTAGAGAATCCAGGCCTAGAACATCTATCCCGCTGAAAAATACTACTATCATTGCCAATATCAAAAATGGAGCAAAAGGAACTTCAGAGTGCATTTTTAGTGAATTTGTATTTTTCGAAAGTCTCTCATAAACCAAAGCAAATATTGCCCAAATAGCCCCAATCCAGAAAGCCAGCACAACAGCCCCAACTCCACTGACAAATCCTGTGAACATGCCTATTCCGAATACAAGCTTAGCATCACCAAACCCCATCCAGCGACCAGATGAGAAATACCACATCGAAGCAAATGGTATAAAAAGCAACACGGGAGTTAAAAGATCCAAAATATCAACAGCTCCCAGTACCCAATGTTTACAATACGCAAACACAAAAAATCTCAGAGCAGAAAGCAATATAAAAGTATAAACTAACTTGTTGGGTATTATTTTATGATTGAGATCATATATCGCAGTAACTATCAAAATTCCAAAAACAATAACGTAATAAATTGCATATAGAATCGACAAATACAGACCGTAATCCAAAACAGAATACATTGGCCAAAGTGATATTTGTCTCAACGCGATAAGCACAAAAACTAGGCCGGTAAATATTTCAACAAATGGATACTGTATAGAAATCTCACTCTTACAAGTTCGACACTTTCCTCTCAAAAAAACAAAACTCAGAACAGGAACCATGTCATACCACTTGAGCGAGGTGTTACAGTTAAAACACTTTGATCGACCAGATACAAAAGACAGACCACTGTTATATCTCAATCCAATAACATTAACAAAGCTCCCGACTATCAAACCTAGAATAAAAACTAATATGGATAAAATTGTTAACATATATGCCAATTATAAAACAAAGAAACATTATGTATTAATTACAACCCTGGGCAACAGCACAAGTATTTCCAGTCGGTGTGCTTGTACAATATTTTCTAGAGAAAGTGGCGTCTGCACACCAGAATCCTCCCCCTCTTAAAGCCTTATGGATCCTAAAAGTGCTTGCTGTTGCACCTCCACAAACGTATCCATCAGCAGCATCTAGCGGGTTTGGCTGAATATTTGAACAGATGGTTGCATAGGACTCACCAAGTGTTGTCTCATATAAAAGTTGGATCCTACCCAGAGCACTGTTGATTGTTTCTTTTGTTTTTGCATCCTCTCCTCTATTTCTGGCGCCATTCAACTGGCTTAGAACTACTGCCGACAAAATACCGATAATAGCAATCACAACCAACAACTCGATAAGTGTAAAACCTTTATTTTTAATCATAAAATAAATTATACTATCAATACTTTATTATATCTATTGAGATATCCACGTATGTACAGTTAATTAACAAAAAACCTGCGATTGCAGGCCTTTTGTTAATTAACTTTGAGAAAATACTATAAACAAGCAGTTGCTGCTGCGCCTGCCGCTGCGGTCTCAGCCTTTGAGTTACCTCCGTTATCTATACACCAGTATCCAGAAGTCTTTAATGGAGCCTGAATTACATAAGAACCTGCAGCATCAGAACAAGAAACTGATGTCGCTGTTCCAACAGCATCTCTTGCAGCAAGAGTTGCGTTAGTTGATGATGCTGCACCAGCCATCTGCTTTAGAACTTGAGTATCAACACAAACTCCACTATAGTCACCAACTGTGTCATATGACAACTCCGCTTGTGCTCTAATACCGTTTAGGTTTGCCTTTACAGATGCATCTGAACCCTTGCTTCGTGCTGTGTTAAGCGAAGCCAATACAACAGAAGAAAGAATACCGATAATAGCGATCACAACCAACAATTCGATAAGTGTAAAACCTTTATTAAACTTTGTTTTCATGGATTAAATTTTTAAATTATTTACTAAATTTTATAATGCATTTTATATTACCGACCGCCTATACCGTTTTATATAAACGAATATCTATATTATACGGCCCTATTAAGCGTATTGAAAGAGGGCCTGTGGATAAACAGATTATCCGGCGGACGCAATATTGTATATAGGCATGAGAACAGCCGCCAAAAGTATACCCACACCTAGACCGAGCATAACGATCATTATCGGCTCAATAAGAGCAACTAGAGTGTCCACTGCAGTAGTAACTTCTCTCTGATAGAAGTTTGCTAGTGATTTCAATATTTTACCCAACTCTCCTGTTTCTTCACCCACTTTTACCATTTGAGTAAGTATATTTGGAATATCTTTATGTTGAGCAAACGCGTTCGACAAAGATGTACCCTCTCTAACTTTATTCAAAGCGTCACCCAAAATATCGCTATATAGTTTGTTGTCCACGATTGTTGATGTGATTTCAAGAGCTTTAAGTATCGGTATGCCACTAACGATCATCGTGTTCATGTTATCAGCAATTCTCGATAGGTATAACTTCCTATAAAGATCACCCACATATGGGACATCTAGCTTTAACACATCAATATACATTGAACCTTCTTCGGTTTGAGAATATTTCCAAACAAAGAATCCAAATGCAACAAGACCAATAGCAAGAAATATTCCGTAGTTGATAAACACACTACTTAACATTAGAACCAATTTAGTATATATAGGGACATCCTGACCAGATTCTGTAATCATCAATGCTATTTTGGGAATAATAACTGTAAGCATTAGGATCATCACAGCAAAAAATGTAAAGATGATGAAGGCTGGATATATCAAAGCACTTCTTGCTTTTGATGAAACTTCGTAAGTTCTATCTAGATAGTCTGCTAAATAATTAAAGACTTCATCCAGTTTTCCAGACTCCTCACCAGATTTCACCATATTCACATAAAAATTAGAGAAGGTATCTGGATATTTTGCTATCGCAATTGATATAGCGCTACCACCCTGGATATCATCTGCTATTGTTGAAAGATACTTAGCAAGTATAGGGTTACTAGCTTGGCCAGACAAAAGTCGGAAAACTCTTAATGCAGATATCTGCGCGGAAAAAAGGGTTGCTATCTGCCGAGACATAATAACAACATCTTTGTTTGATACTTTGTTAAATAAAGAAAGAAGTGGAACTTTAAAACTTTTTTCTTCGTCTTGAGCATGTATCTCCGATAGAACATACCCAGCAGTCTGAAGCTGTTTTATAGCAATGTCCACGTTAAAAGCTTCGACTGTTCCTTCTGCTGGCTGACCTGATTTATCTATACCTTTATAATTAAATATCATTGTTTTATAGCATTCTGTCTAAACTCTTTTGGTTTTGTGTATGCAAATACGCGTTCTCTATTGTTATCTCACCCGCCCTAACCAAATCTGCCAAATATCTATTTAGGTCTATCATACCTTGATCAGAACTAGTTTCAATTACTGAACCAATCTCGTGATTTCTCCCCTCTCTGATAAGATTTGCAACTGCACTGTTGTTAATCAACAACTCCACAGCTGGTATTAGCCCTCCAGAAATTCTTGGGATTAATCTTTGTGAAAATACCCCCAAAAGGCTGGCTGCGAGCTGTGCCCTAATCTGTGTCTGCTGTCTTGTATCAAAAGAATCGATTATACGGTCTATAGTCTGTGCAGCATTGTTGGTGTGCATAGTTGAAAAAACCAAGTGTCCTGTTTCTGCTGCAGTTACAGCAGTGGAAATGTCCTCTGGAGTACGCATTTCTCCAATAAGAATAACGTTTATATCTTGTCTGAATGTGCCCTGTAGTGCAGTGTGAAAATCTGGTGTGTCTTCTAGGATCTCTCTTTGATCAATAATAGATTTTTTAGACTCATATATGTACTCAACTGGATCCTCTATAGTGACTATATGCTCCAATCGTTCTTTATTTATTATTTCAATCATCGCACTCAAAGTCGTACTTTTTCCTTGACCAGTTGGACCAACAACTATAAAGAAACCTTGTTTTTTTCCCGTGAATGTTGAAAGTATTGATGGCAACTTTAATTCCTCTAGCGTTTTCAACTCTTTTGGAATAATACGAAGCGCTATACTTATTTTACCAAGCTGCATGTATGCATTACCTCTAAATCTAGCATGACTTCCGTCGTTATAAGCAAAATCAACTTCCTTCTTTTCTAGAAAAATTTCTTTCTTTTGATCATCAATCATCTCATCCAGCATGCCTTTCATATCTTGTCTTGTTGTTTCGCCTTGATTTACCAAAGGTATGAGCAATCCAGCAACACGGATCGTAGGAACTCTACCCTCACCCAAATGCAAGTCAGAAGCATTTTCCTTTAAAAGGACTTCTATCAATGCATCTAATTGTTTTTTATAATCTACAGACATTATTTTTTCTTATTATTATAAATTGATAGAACTTGATCAACCACCTCTGAAGGTATTGTCGTTGCTTTTATTATATAGCCATCTACACCCAGCGACTTTGCTTTGTCGGTAGCATCGGCCTGGTTTGTAAGCATTATTACCGCAGAATTTTGTAATAATTTTTCTTCTCTAATTTTCTTCAACAACTCTAAACCATCCATTCCTGGCATGATAATATCTAGCAAAACTATATTATAACTGTTATCACTCCTTACTTTTTCTAAAGCAGTGGCACTAGACGACGCAGTATCAATATCTAAACCAGATTTTTTAAATTTCAATGAATACATATCCAAAAGGAATTTGTCATCATCAACAAGTAGAATTTTAATCTGCTCCTTTTCTGTCATTTGAGTAAAATTATAGCATATTCACCTCTTCAAAAGGAATCATCTTGTGCATTGCCTTTACTATGGCGTCTTCTTTCATTGTTATCATACCCTTTGTTCTAACCAATTTTGAAATTTCAATTTCGTTTGCACCCTTTAGGATTAGACTTTCTAGATCTTTATCCATTTCCATAACTTCCATAACGGCAACTCTACCCCTCGTACCATTTGGACAGTCAGCACTTTCTCCCGCTTTGTAAACACTATCTGTAAACTCAATTTCTGATTTAAATTTAGCAGGCAAATCTTCAAATTGTTTGTCTATCATTACTTTTATACTTCCTTCTATTGGTAGAGGGATACCTGCGTCAGGACAAAGTCCGAGAGAGAGTCTCTGTGCGATAGCAAGTATGAGAGTTGGAGCAATCAAATACGGATCGATTCCCATGTCTATCAATCTAGGAATAACACCCACCGCAGTGTTGGTGTGGATTGTAGACAAAACAAGGTGACCAGTTAGAGCTGCCTGTATCGCCAGCTGAGCAGTCTCTTTATCTCGGATCTCTCCCACCATGATAACGTCCGGGTCTTGTCGGAGTGTAGTTCGAAGTCCAGATGCAAATGTATATCCAATCTCAGACTGAACCTGTGACTGAGATATACCCTCGATGTTGTACTCAATAGGATCCTCCAAAGAAAGAACGTTTTGATGCTCTTTGTCTAACTCGTTGAGCATTGAATACAAAGTAGTTGTTTTACCAGATCCTGTTGGACCAGAAATAAGTATGAGGCCGTATGGTTTTTTGATTGCACTTCTGATAAGCGCAATATTTTTCTTACTCAAGTTTAATTGCTCAAGAGTTCTGATGCCTCTTTCAGGATCCAAAAGTCTCATCACAACTTTTTCGCCAAAGTATGTAGGGAAAGTCGACACACGAAAATCTATTTTTCTTCCCTCGATTCTCGTTGTAAAACGACCGTCTTGTGGCTTTCTTTTTTCATCGAGCCTCATCTCGCTCAATATTTTTATACGAGCAACTACCGCACTGTGCACCTTTGATGGCAAAGTAAGGCTGGTATTCATAACACCATCAACTCGAAAACGAACTTTTACCTGCTCTCTCCATGGTTCGATGTGAATATCTGAAGCATTTCCATCAGACGCATAACGAAGAATTGTTGCCACTATTCTAGTTACAGGAGCATCTTCGGCAATCTCGGTTTCCGCACCAGTATCGACTTCCGCCTTCACCCTCTCCTCTGCTCTTGTTGTTTCCAGAGTTAGTTCTTCCTCTAACTCTCCTAGAGTTTTTGAAACTTCTGCCGTCAAACCTTTGTATTGAGAAAATACTTTATTAAAATCCGCTTCGGCAATAAGAAATATTTTAAATGGCATTCCCAGCTTTGAAGAAATAAAATTCAAAGCATCTCTTGCCTCGATATCATCTGGATCAACCATACCAACTTCTAGAACTCCGTTAGTAACAGCGATAGGAACAAACCTATAGTGCGAAGCTGATTCCTCAGGTATGTAATATAGAACTTTTTCTGAAACCTCCTGACCACTTAAATTTTTTGTTGGTATATCAAAATACTCACCCTTTGCTATCAAAATATCATGAGGCTTTACTCCATTTTTTATCAGTGATTCTTCTATGGTAGCGCCAGAATTTACAGAGTCATCTGTAATTTTAGATACCTTTTCTTTTGGCACCAAGCCTTTTTGTACTAAAATCTGAAGTATATCCATATTTATGGTGTAGCTTTAACTTTTGATGAATTAGTTACTGTGACCTGTGTAGTTACAACTTGATCAACGCCAATAGGAGCAAAAGGGTTAGGTCTACCTTTTAATTCAGGTGTTGTAGGGAATGAATAATCTATAAGACTCGTGAAAAGCACAGATGAAAACATAGAGTTATCAAAAGATACTTTTTCCATTTTCTCGACTAGTATCAAAATATCCTGACTAGACGCTTCCCCTATTGTTGAAGCATCTTGTGAATCAACTGGAACTTCAACAGTCTGAGTGAAAAGTCCATAACCAACATAGCCAAGAAAAATTAGGGTTACCAGAGAAACTATTACTTTTTGAAAGAAAGGAGTTACCATATTATTTTAGTGAATAAGTATTTAATTCTATACTATATTGCATTCCCCCGGTGCCGTTCTTGCCAGTATCAGAAGAAGCCTCAACAACTAGACTAACAACGTCAAACAATCTCAAACTTGATTCGATAGACTTCATAAAACTCAAAAAATCTCCATACTGACCCGCCAGAGTAAATGAAACTGTTGTTGTTCTATATGGTGTACCGTTTTGAAAATTTGCATTAAGAGGTCTATCATCCGTGTTTACAGGAGCACTTTTAAAATCATGAAAAGCTAGTTTGTGATTAGCTGATAGAGAGCTAAGGTCGTTAACCATTTGAACAGGGTCAAACTTTTCAGGAATTATTTTTCCCAGCCTCTCCACATCCTGCTCAGAAATACTGTTATAAGTCGTTGATATCTCTTCTCTCTTTTTGTTCAGTTCTTGAACTTTATCCATGACCTGATTAAGGTAATCCTTTTTTTGCATTAGCACACTAACCTCTGCAGATGCAGGTGCAAGGTAAAGAAAATATACCGCTATACAAAGTACTATTATTCCAACTGGAGCAAGTATTTTCATATATTTATTGGTTTGAATTTGGTTCTGCTACTGGAGTCGGCTCCGTCTGACTGCTTTCTTCTATAGCTTTTTTGTATGAAAGCAGTGACCGGTCAACAGAAGAAATAAAATCAACATTAACTATTCCATTATCAGCTAATCCAAAATTTAAAAACTGACTATTTTTCAAATAAGCACTATCTGACAAGATTTTTGACTGCTCTACCAGCGCGTTGTATGTTTGAACTTGAGCCTTTGCAGTTAATCCAGGTATTCCGGATTTATCAGAATAAGTCAGTCGAAGCAACCTCATTCTTTTTACAGTAAGGTCCTGAAACAAATATAGTAGTTTAGAAACAGTAACATGATTATCTAACAGAACTTTTGAAGCGAGAATTCTATCGTTAGCATCTAATAATTCTTTTATTTTATCGATCTGAAAAGCACTTCTTGCGGTGTTTATTTCAGAATCCAACTGAGTTATCTGCTTATTCAAATACATTTTATAGAAAAACAAACCACCAGTTGCGAGAACCGTCACAGTAAAAATTATTGTTGCTATTATAGAAATAGCATTTACATCTCTAACAACCGTAGAGGAGGCAAATCTATTGTTACCGCCTTCACTTACAATAGGTTTTTTGGGTATAAAAGATGTTTGAAATGTTGGTTGCATACTACAAAGCTAATTATAGTACAGCTATCTAGTAAACACTATTCAAATATGTGTAAAACTTTATTTTATTTAAAATATTAATTTAGTTCTTGCAGTTTTCGAAGTGCAACACCAACAGCAACTGCGAACTCTGGACCAGTGTCCTTCAAAACTTTTTCTAGAAATGCTGGAGCTACAACTTTTGAGAAAGGATCTCCGGCAACCACTTCTGTTTGGAAAATGCTTTTAGCCACATCAACAACCCCCTTTAGTGCACTACCTCCCCCAACCAGAACAACCTTGGCAACATTTTTATTATATTTTTTCTGATACGCCATAACGACATGACTCGCTTCTGAGAATATGTAATTTAGCGTAAACGAAGCGACGTCTTTCAATGCTATGCCATTTATATCACCCAAAAGACCTTTTTCTCTCTTTAGATACTCAGCGTCCTCGATAGATATACCGACTGATTTTGATAATTCATCTGTAATATTGTGCGAACCTCTATCAACCATATGTGATGATCGAAGGATGCCTTTTTCTACTATATATAGTTTTGTAGTCGAAGCTCCCATGTCGACAATCATTATAGGAGCCATCTCATCATCCAAAATAGATCGTATAGTACTAAATATCTCTATCTCGAAAAATCCTGCATCCAAACCACTCTTGGTAACAATATTTTTATATCTACTCAGAGTATCGTTATGTAGTGCAACTATCAAAACTTCGAGTTTCTGAGACGAGACACCTGACTGATCAGACTCCGGTAAAACTTCATCGTTTTTATCTTTAGGAATAATATACCAGTCTAGAGTTACCTCTGATATAGGAACAGGTACGTATTTTCTCGCTTCGAGTGGAACCATTTGTTCCAACTGTTTCTTTGTTGCAATAGGCATGTCGATTACAGCCATGAGACTCGATGAAAAAGGAATAGCCAGCCCGCATGAACGAGTGGTGATATTAACCTCCTTTTCGCGCAACATGTCGTTTACGGCTTCAACTATTTTCTCAGTAGAGAGGTTAGTCGACTCTCCGACACCTTTTCCAGTATATGGACCCAAAGCCAGCTCTCCATATGTCTCGAGAACAGCACGTCCGTTTTTCCTACTTATTTGCACCATTTTTATAGAAGAAGAACCGATATCAATACCCAGTACGCTCACACTATTTTTATTGAATAGATTAGTAAAGAAATTAGCCATAACAATGATGTTGTCTTTCCATTTAGTATATCACAATATTGGTTATATAATACATATATGTTGAAAAGTTTCAGAACATTTTTTGAAAATGTGCTGGACTACGTACTACCGCCAAGGTCGAATTTTGAGATTGTAAAAAGACTAACACCAGAAAAAATTAATACCCTGGCGAAATCACCCAGGGTTTTGGGTGAAGATTGGATAACTCCCCTTTTCCACTACAAAGACCCTAAAGTCAAAGCTATTGTTTGGGAATTAAAATACCACGAGAACACTTTACCGCTGGAGATAATCGGTAAGTTGATTTACGACGAAATACTTTCAGAGATATCCGACATCATCATTTTTGACAATGATGCAAGTTTTCTAATCATACCCATACCAATAACAAACCAGAGAAGATCTGAACGTGGATACAACCAGAGCGAACTCATTGCACGATCGATAATAGAAAACGATATTGAGCACACTCTGCTTTATGCGCCACAATGGTTTTCCAAAATAAAAGAAACCCCACGACAAAGTCACAGCGAGTCAAAATACAACAGAGTTATGAATCTTTTGGATTCATTCGAAGCAGACGAAAGAGTGAGTGGTAAATACGTGATACTAATAGATGACGTAGTCACAACAGGAAGCACAATGCTCGAAGCCAGAAAAGAGTTAATGAACAAAGGAGCTAAAAAGGTGCTCGGGTTTAGCATTGCACATTAAATAACAAAAGCGCCCCGGAAATCTACACAGATCATCCGGAACGCCTTAGTCCGCATCGGACCTCCTTTTCCACTGAATTAGTGGCATCCCCCACCCATCGCCAGCTGGCAGTACAATTCCGATGAAAAAGCCTTTCCCGTCCACCCATTTCAAGAGCGGACGCTCTGTGAGCTGGAATACCAGATCCCATTCCTCATGTCTCAAGTCATGCATCTGTTCTTCCAGCATATCAGCACCAGGCTTACATCTTTTAGCGAAGTCCTCAATGGTAAGTGGCTTCACAGAACCTCCTCTCTGTCTAACTATAGATTACTTTTAAAATGAATATTGTAAAGATTTGTTAAAAAGTGGAGAATTTTTTTGTTTGGATGATCTCCTCAACTTCTTCGAAGCCAACTAGATATGAAAAGTTATATCTGGCAGGTATAGCAAAAACGTATTTAGAGTTTCTACCTATTTCGTTTGGACCGATAGGCGCAGCACCGATATGAAACTCGTCTTTTTCCAACCTACTCCACTGGTCTAGAGTAAACACCATGATTGGAATATCCTGTCTCTGAACTTCCTCTGTCCAAGCTGGATGCCTAATAAAAATCAAAGGTCCAGTCTGCGTAGTTGCTTGCTGAGCAATATCAGTATCAATACTATATCCATCCCATTCATCGTTAACTATAGTGTAACCTTTCCAGCTGAGAGGAAGAGTAAAGGCAAAACCGTATTTTGTATTTTTATATTGTAAAGATTTCGAAACGGGATTTGTGCTAGTAGAAATCGGGGTGTTAACAGTTTCATTACCATTTTTCATTAATTTAGAATTCCAATACACAAAAAAAGCTAGTATCAATACAAAAACCACCCCAAACAACATAGTTAGTTTATTTGTTTTATTCATTTATACATTATACCACTTACGAGATGAAGATATTTCAAACTTTGGCGGAGACGGACGGATTCGAACCGTCGGTGCCGTTTAAAGGGCACACCTCTTTAGCAAAGAGGCACGTTAGACCACTCTGACACGTCTCCAATATTGCCAGATTATCACAAATAGGCTTTTTTTAAAATGATGTGATATATTTACTTTTATCTTGGAGAGATGGATGAGTGGCTTAAATCAACGGTTTACTAAACCGTCACACCTTAATTGGTGTCGCGAGTTCGAATCTCGCTCTCTCCGCCAA
>CAZSFU010000011.1:0-10402 GCA_964606205.1 uncultured Candidatus Saccharibacteria bacterium
ACTTCTTTTAGGCCTCCATTTGGCTCATATTTCAGCCACATTGGGCTTTAACAGTGTTAGCGTGAGAGACTTCGGTATCGTGATGGGTAACCTGTTTGTGGTGCTTTATGGTTCAGATGAGTTGTGTATTGACCGATTGATATCTTCACCAGAGGAGTTGCATGAGAAAAACATTTTCAAAGACCACCCTTTGCAACACGAATATCAAAGGCCTCAGGCCGTTGTGGCAGAGCCAACACCAGCTGAACTCAAACCTTGGGAGAAATATTAAATATGGAAAGAAAAAGACTCATCTATATCGGTTTGTTCGTGGGCTCAACTATCGGGGGTTTTATTCCTTCACTTTGGGATAGTGGTATGTTTTCAATGTCAGGAGTTTTTGGTAGTGCAATAGGCGGTTTGGTCGGTATTTATCTCGGTTTTAAAATGGGTGAGTAACAAAAAAACCTCCAGTGTGGAGGTCTTTTTGTTACCGCTATTTATTTACTGGGAGTAGTCGTGCTTACCTTTAGTTTTCGTAGGTCGGGTACTGCTTTCTCGATATCTTCTACGCTCTGGAAGCCGTAATACACGTTATCTTTGACGATTAATGCTGGCATTTCATCCTTTATCTTGTTGATGGATATGAGCGTTTTAACAGCAGATAGGTCGGCGTTATAGTCAAAAGAGTACACGCGTAGATCAGGGTATTTCTCTCGTAGTCTTGTTAGAACGTAGCCCTCCTTTTCGCAGTCTGCACATTTGTCATCTAGGGAATAGAAATAGATTATTGATATTGGAGTTTTTTTACATTTCTGGCTGATTTTATTCATCAGGAGGTAATCTTTGATTTCAAGTAGGAAGTAGTACTTCTTCAAAGTCTGAACTTCTGAATCGTTCTCACCTCGTTCCTTTTCTGTGTATGAAAGTTTATCCTCCAGTGTTCCCAGTTCAGTAGAAAGGCTACCTGTTCCAATATCTTTGCATGATGACTCTTCTAGAAGTGAAAACTGTGTTTCAGAGGATAGTGTGTCGATCGATATTTTGTCCTGAATACCTCGTATCTCGTCTACTCTTTTCTGCGCAAAATAGTTGCTTGTTAGTATTGCAGTCGCAAAAATAACTGCGGTTATTGCAAATGAAAAGAAGTATTGTTTCCAGTTGATCGGGTTTTTATTCATATTTTTAAATTTATATATCTTACCTCCATTTAGTCTTTACGCTGAACAGTGCGTTCCAACTAGCCTTTATAATCCATATAGGTGCAATAAACATATACAAAGATAGGTAATAAATCAAATCCATGCCAAGGTCCAGTTTACCCTCTGACATTTTCTTTGAAATAACAACAAAAGTGATAGTTCCTACAGCTGTCGCTAGACCAAGCAGGGTAATGATCTGCGTGTTTACATAGAAAAGGTCGAAATTCCATGTTGGCCAGTGTGGGTTAAATCCTACTGTTTGGAAAATAACATATTGATTAACAGCAGAACGTATAATGCTAAAAATAGAGACACTAGAAATGAAAAGCACTGACAAAATGGATATAACAGCCATTGGTAGGACGAACACTCCTACGTTGCCGTACTTTCTTTTAAAGAACATGTATCGGTAGTCTTTTGCATTCTGAATAAAACCATGTGACCAGCGGATTCTCTGTACCAAAAGTTTTTTTACTGTGTTTGGTGGCACTGTGTATACGAACGCATTGTGTGCGTGAACTATTTTCATTCCATTTTCCTGCATACGTAGAGCTATCTCGATGTCTTCGGTGTTGTGTGCGTGTCGGTATGGTCCGAGCTTTTCAAAAACTTCTTTCCTGAAAATTGAGAAAGGTCCTGGGGTTATGTAAATAGCGTTCATGTACTGGAACATCTTTCGGTTGAAAATACCGAAACCGTATTCGATTTTCTGAAGCAACTGGAGGACGGATTTCGGCTCCCAGAGTTTGATAGATGGAGCTACGGCCATAGTTTCCTTGTCTTGGAAGTAGTAAACTATCTTCTTTAGAGTATCTTTGTGAACATATGAGTCTGCGTCTAGGCAGCCTACCAGGTCGGTTGTTAGTTTTGAAAGTCCGTAGTTTAGAGCAGTGTATTTACCACCATTTTTCTTCGTGTGGAGTTCTACCTGAGGATTGTTTTTGAACTGTTGTATAACCTCCCAAGTTTTGTCTGTCGAACCGTCATCAACGATCATTATTTTGAATTTGTCTTTTGGGTAATCGAGTTCAAGTAGAGAATGTATTGTTCTCGCTACTGTTTTTTCTTCATTCCAGCATGGAACTATAGTTGTCACACTTGGGTATTCTGTCGGGCCCTCTGCCACAAGTCTCTCTTCTTCTTTCATATTCTCTCTATTCTGAAAATAGATCATCAAAATAAACACCTCAAAGTTTAGAGATGCAAAAAGAAAAATATATGTAACTAAATTTGTGATGCTAGGCATTAGCGTATTGTTGCGTTGTATGTTTCCGCTGTTACTTTTTCTAGACCTTTGTGTAGAGAGTCTACTTCCTCAGATGTCAGAGTTTTTTCAAGCGATCTGTATGTTACTCGGTATGCGTAGCTCACTTTTCCTTCACCGAACTTTGCAGCATTCTCGTATTTATCCAGGAGTTCTACCTGTTCAACGAGTCCTGGAGCGTTTTCTCGAACCAGATCAAAATAGTCGTTAGGTAGAAAGTCGTTAGTTACTACAAAAGAAATATCCCGCACAACAGGAGGAAACTTTGAAACCTCGACAAACTTTTGTCCAAGTTTCAGTTGTTTTGTAACCCTCTCATCGTCTGACCATAGTAGTCTGATATCCGGGAGTTCCATAGATATGATAGCCAGTCTCTCTAGTCCAAAACCGAAAGCCCATCCGTTGTAGATGTTAGAATCCACTCCAAGTTTCTCGAGCACACTACCCTGAACAACACCCGCACCCAGCACCTCTACCCACTGTCCGTCTTTGTCCACTTCCATTTCTAGGGAGTCATGAGTGTAAGGGAATGTGTCTGGGTTGAATCTATATTTTATTTCTTTTCCGAAAACAGACTGTGCAACTTCAATCAAAACGTTTTTGAGGTCGTCTTGGTTTATTTCTCTTTCTGATTTTTTGCAGATGTATAGTCCGTCTACCTGGTGGAAAATGTTCATGTGTCGTCGATCTATTTCATCTTTTCGGTAAACTTTTCCGTGACAGATAACTGCCATGTCGAGACCTTTTGCCATTTTTTCTTTTATCTCAGGTCGGTTGAAGTAGTACCACCACATTACAGTTGTGTGTGTTCGTAGGATGTAGTCGTCGTTTACATAGTATGTGTCTGACTTACTTCGAGCTGGATGATTAGCAGGGAAGTCAAAGAGATCAAAAGTCTGAACCATAGGCACTATCTCTGGGATAGTTATGACATCGAACTTTTTAAAAGTATCTAGCGCTTTTACTCTGTCTGCAATTTCTTTGATGGGGCTACCTTCTTTTCGTGAAAGGTCATCCATAGCCAAATAGCGCTTTATTCGAGCGCTCTCGGCATCTGTTCTATTCTCTAGTTCTTTACGTAGAGCTTGGTCGTTATCATCTACTTCAATGTACTCTTTTCGATCGAGTTCTGGAGAGGAGTAGAGGTCCTTCATGCTGTTTGACATATGTCGAAACTATAGCGAAAAATGGCCGTTTTGTAAAATTTTGTAATCAAAACAAAACTTTTTTCAGACCGCTCGCTTTTCCAGCGAAAAGCTCACTTTGTCCTCGGTCGCAACTTGTCAATGAGCCGAGCAAAGCTCGGACTTTGACAAGACCAGCTTGTGACCTGCGGGGTCATCAAAAAGTTTTGCTTTGATTAAAATTTGAGTAAACAAAAACCCCGCACAGAACTGGGCGCGAACTGCGCGAGGTTTTGTTGCGGGGGTCGGATGGGGGCTACTGGCCCTGGGTTCGGCGGAATGGCGGGCCAACCGTGACGCAAGCCACGGCGTAGATCAGCGCCATCATGATCGCGACGACGGCTGCCGGGGCCGCCATCTGCAACACCGTGGTGGATGGATCGAGCGCTCCCATCAGCCACAACACGGTGAAGAAAATTGCATAGATGATGGACCAAAAACCGAACCCGACGGCGAACGCTTTTGCGAATTTCATTGACAGTCCTCCAGAGAAGTTTGTTTACTACTTCTCAACTGCTTTAATAATATAACTAAATAGATATTTTGTCAAGTATAAAATCACCTCAAAATCTATCACTTTTTCCTTGTGCTGACATCCAAATTTAAGTAAACAAAAACCCTGCGCAGAACCGGGCACGTACTTGTAGTGTCGTCAAGATTTGGTTTTGACATCTAAATCATCACCTGTTACCATAAAAATATGACAAAAGTCATGAATCGATCATATAAGTGGCATTTTTATTTTAAAACACCTGCCCAAAGGATTGATTTTTGCGCTTTAGAAAAATAAACTCTATTTATAGAATATTAGAACGCAAACACCAGTCCTACGGGGCTGGTGTTGTGTTTTATACAACAAGTTCTTTGTATCAGATCAAGATTTGAGCCCGACCACTTCTGGAGTGTGTATGTATATCAATGATTGCGATAGGCTCGCTTCAGTTGTGCTGGAGCGTCTCGATGAGAAAGCGGAGATCATTCGTCGTCGTGACGAGTGGGTTTGGCGGACCTACGGTATCGTGGATTTCTCGTCCATCGTGGCGAGGCACATGCCGTTTCTCGTGAACAAGCCGAACACTGTGTTCGCTATGCTCGCACGGCAGATTCCCGGCATCTGTGTCGAGGATATCTGTGCGACTCTCATGTGTGACCGTCTCGGTTTCGAACCGGTGGCCATGTCGTTTGAGCGCGACGTTTTCATCGCGTCCAACCATGACAAACTCGCTCGGGTGAAAATCCCGTGGGCGAGTCTGTCGAGGAAGGGCAACATCATGGTCGAGTATGAGCACATCGCTCGACTCGACGTGAACAGCCTCGCTGGTACGCCTCTCGGGAGGATCGAAGTCTCTTCTGGAGGCAACCTCACTGGGTACCACCAGGGACTGCGTACCGCGCTCTTTGGTGAACGGGGGTACGTGCCGGACATCTCGGCAATGTGGAACGAAGTGTTCCTCGCAGCCAAGAACAAGCCCGAGTTTGCCTACGGTATTATCGGTGGCAAGGAAGAGAAGCTTTGCGTTGGACAGGCTCTCCTCGAGGGCCCCATGGCACACGAGCTTCGTCCTCCGTCTGGGTGGTACTACCCGATCTACCTCTCCCTGTTTCTCACGGGTGAGATGGTGCTTCTGGAAACGTACGACAACCCCGACGGTGGGGTTCCAGAAGCGAAAAAGCTGTTCGAGCGAGCAATGAAAGAGGTCGAGAACGGCGTCGGCTACCTGCCGATCGTCGTCGAGATCCCGCCGCTCACTCGAGACCTGCTCCAGTGCAAGAGGGTTCTGGTCGAAAGGCCCGAGCTCCTTCACACTCTTCCGGTTTCGGAAATCCGGACTGAGAACACGTTCGATCTGATGAATGAAATCGCGCGTCTCGTGCATGCATTGCGCTAGACGGCGTGGGATGGGGAGCACGCTCCCCATCCCTTACTATATAATTAAGTTCATAATGAACATGAAAAAAATTAATCCATTAAATATTCTATCGAGGTTCGATCTTTCAAAAGAAAGACAGGGCTTTGTCGCCAGAAAAACTGTAAATGAAATAAAAAAGATTTTGAAAGAAAATCATATTGATTTTTCCGTAGAAACTTTTACGACGCATGTTCCGAAAATAACAAAAGCAAAACTTGTGGTAGATGGTAAAAATATTCCTTGCATGGGCTCAAGTTTTGTCAGCGGGAAAATCTCTGGCAAGGACTCTGTCGTCAGTTCGCTGATTTCCTCTCAGTACCTCATAGACAAAGCGAACATAAACTTTAACCCAGAGTGTGACTCGATATCACGAAGCAACTTTTATTTTGCGCAATCTGTTGCGATAAACAAAAAAGATCTCGCTTTGGTGGTGAATGGAAAAAAAGTGATAGGGGAAGTGAAAGTAAAGAAAACAGAGTCTCTGGTTGAAAACCTACTAGTGGGTAACAAGAAAAATCCAAAGAATATTGTTTTCGCTCACTACGACTCTGTGGGTCCTGGCGTTATAGATAACGCATCTGGTTTTGTGACTGTTTTGAGTGTGATAATCCAAAACCCGGAGACTATTAAAGATACTCTGTATGTTTTCGACGGCAATGAGGAACTGTCGTATGACTTTCCTGTTTACTGGGGACATGGTTTCCGAGTGTTTGAGAAAAAGTATTTTAGGATAATGGAGGGGGCAAAAAAAATAGTTGTTGTTGATTGTGTTGGGAATGGAAAAACTTTTTCAACAAATGACGAGAAAATATCAAAACTAGCTTTTCCAATTAAAAATATTTCAAAATGGAAAAACAAAGTAGAGATAGTGGGTGGGGATATAGACGACCTCATGACTGTCTACCACTCTGACCTAGATGTTGTTTCTAAACTATCACAAAGGTATCTAGATGATGCTGTGGCTTTTACGACTCGGATATTGAAAAGATAATTTAAGTAAACAAAAACCCCGCACAGAACCGGGCGCGTACTGCGCGAGGTTTTGTGCGGGAGTGGGGTGGGCTACTCCTTCATTGTGTAGCCAGGCGCATTGGGATTGGGGCTGGGTAATCCAACTGCCCGATCAATCGGGACGTCCATCGTGAGGATATAGGTACAGAGCTCACTTTCGATATAGTACATTTCGCCTCGATCACCAAACTGAGAAATGAAAGGATGCATCTCGGACCAGCTTTGGTCCGTTTCCACACCATGCGGGTGGACTTTCTCGTAGGATCGGATTCCCTTAGTGACCTCATCGATCGACGAGAAAACTCCGACAACACCAACGAATTTTCCAACCACTGTTGCTGTCACGACGATGTTGCTCATGGCAACCTCCTGTGTTTTATATAATAACATACTAGCGTCATACTTGTCAAGTATAATATCACCCCAAAATCCATCACTTTTTCCTTGTGATGACATCGAAATTTTGCTATAATTACCTCCATAACAAATCACAAAATATGGCTAAAAAAGACTCTTACGGTGCAGATGCGATACAGATTCTCGAAGGACTAGAACCAGTTAGAAAGCGACCGGGAATGTACATCGGTACGACAGGACTCGACGGACTACATCACCTTATTACAGAAATTTTCGACAACTCTCGTGACGAAGCCATGGGAGGTTTCGCCAACGACATCGAAGTAACACTCCTACCCGGAAACAGAATCAGAGTAACAGACAACGGACGAGGTATTCCTGTTGATATTCATAAACAAACAAAAGTTTCAGCTCTCGAAACTATCATGACGACTCTACACGCCGGAGGAAAGTTCGGTGGTGAAGGAACTGGTTACAAAGTTTCTGGAGGATTGCACGGAGTGGGTGCGTCTGTGGTTAACGCTCTGTCTATCTACTGTAAAGTAACAGTTCACAAGGAAGGCGGAATTTACATGCAGGAATACTCTCAAGGAAAGAGAAAAGCAGCAGTAAAGAAAATCGCAAACACAAAGAAAAATGGAACAATAGTTATGTTTGAACCAGATCCAGCTATTTTCCCAATCATCGATTTTGATCCAAAGAGAGTTATCGATCACATGCGACAGCAGGCATACCTAGTAAAAGGTCTACGCATCACTGTTGTTGATGCTTCAAAGTACGAAGGTAAGATAAAAGAGGATGAAGTTTTCAAAATCGGGGAGCTTGGACTAGAAGTGCCATCAATGTCTTTCTATTTCGAAGGTGGTCTGCTTTCACTTGTAAAATTCATCAACCACGATCAGAAACCAGTTCACAAAAATGTTTTTTATGTAGAAAAGAAAACAAATGAATGGGAGTCTGTTGAGGTGTCACTTCAGTATGTCGACGACATGGCTTGCAGAATATCTGCATTCGCAAACAACATCAACACTCCAGAAGGAGGAACACATGTTACTGGTTTCAAAACTGCACTAACTAGAATACTCAACTCATACGGACGAAAGAACAACCTGATAAAAGAGAACGACGACAACTTTACTGGAGAAGATGTTCTCGAGGGTCTAACAGCTGTTGTTTCTGTAAAACTACGAGAGATACAGTTCGAGGGTCAGACAAAAGCAAAACTTGGAACAGTAGAAGCACAGTCTTCTGTCAACACTATTTTCTCAGAAGCGTTTGCAGAGTTCCTAGAAGAAAATCCAGATGATGCAAAAGCTATCATCAACAAAGTTATCCTTGCTCTAAAAGCGCGAAAGGCTGCAAAGGCTGCAAAGGATTCTGTTCTGAGAAAAGGTGCATTAGAAGGCATGACACTTCCTGGAAAGCTTGCAGACTGTCAGTCAAAGTCAGCAGAGGACTCAGAGCTGTTTATTGTGGAGGGAGACTCTGCGGGAGGTACTGCGAAAACAGGCCGTGATCGAAAGACACAAGCGATACTTCCACTACGAGGAAAGATTCTTAACATCGAAAGAGCGAGACTCGACCGAATGCTAGAGTCAGAGCAAATCCGAAACCTTGTTATCGCATTAGGAACAGCGATAGGAGATACATTTGATATATCTAAACTTCGATATCACAAAATTATCATCGCAACAGATGCCGACGTGGATGGTGCTCACATCCGAACTTTGATACTAACTTTGCTATACAGATTCTTCCGACCACTTATCGACGGAGGTTTTATCTACATTGCTCAACCACCTCTATATAAAATAAAGAAAGGAAAAGAAATATTCTATGCATATTCTGATGAAGAGAAAACAGGTATCGTTGGAAAAGATGCTCAGGTTGAGGAGGTAGAGAGTGGAGAAAATCTAGAAAACGAAGAAGATACAGAAGAGGAAGCAGAAGAAGATGCAAAGCCAAAGAAGGGTGACGCTAAAAAAGTGGCAAAGATTTCTATCCAGCGATACAAAGGTCTCGGAGAAATGAACGCAGAGGAACTATGGGAAACAACAATGGATCCTGCTAGACGAGTTCTAAAACAAGTAACTATTGGCGACACAGTTGGTGCAGACAAAGTATTCGACGTGCTCATGGGAAGTGATGTGCCATCTAGAAAGAGTTTCATTCAGTCGAACGCAACAAAAGCTAACTTGGACATATAATTTAAATATGTCATACGCGCCACTTTCTAAAGTTAAAGCTTCAATGTCAAATTTAGCTTTTATAGACGGTCAGAATCTTCATTTTGGAACAACTAAATGTAATAATTGTGCAGAAAGACTTGGTATAGAATTAAAAAATATAAAATTTGCTGATTGCACTTGTGGTTCAGCCTGGGAAGTCGATTTGTATAAATTTAGAATTTATTTGGCTGAGAATTATGGAATATCAGAGGCTTACTATTTTCTAGGCTACTTACAAGATGAAAATTCTGAACTTTATAAGGTAATACAAAAAGCAGGTTTTATTGTAATTTTTAAAGAGCATAATAAATTATCTAAATCAAAGAAGAAAGGTAACATTGATACAGATATGGTATTTGAAGTAATGAAAAGTCTTATTGATCATCAAGATTTTAATAAGATAATGCTTATTTCTGGTGACGGTGACTATAAAAAAATGATACAGTATCTAATTTCAAAGTCCAAATTTTTAAAAATCTTGTTTCCTAATAAGAAGTATGCATCATCATTATATAAGGAGTTTGGCTCTGAATTATTTGACTATTTAGATAACATAAAGAGTTATATTGGCGTATATGAAAAAGGCTCCTAGGGCACTAACACCCTTCGGATCCTTTTTCGTATTGATAACTAGAGTATAACACCTATATATGAAAAAAGTCAATAATCATATTTACAGTGTGGATAAGGGCTTCATAGGCAAAAAAGAGTAAAAATTAATCAATAATGTCTTTGTAATAATGAAAACAGTCTTAATAACAGGAGCTAGTCGGGGAATAGGTAGAGCTACTGCAGAAAGGTTTCTAGCAGAAGGTTGGTTTGTTATTGGAACTTCTACATCTGGAAAGATAGATATTGATTCACCAAACTTATCTGTTGTTCAATTGGATTTATCAGATTCAAAAAGTATTGCTGGAGCTATTGTAGCTGTAAAAACTTTTGGAAAAGATATCGATGTTTTAGTAAATAATGCAGGAATAAATGTTGAAGAGTGGGAGGAATTAGTTTTGGATGTCGGTAGACTTCGAGAAACATTAGAAGTGAATCTTATCGGAACAGTAGATTTTACTGAGAAAGTAATCACTGCTTTTTCGTCTATAGAAAATATTGTAAACATTTCCTCAATGTCAGGGGCTTTGGGTGATGAAAATGATGGATATATGCCGGCATATAAAATATCTAAAGTTGCTTTGAATATGTATACACGAACTTTAGCAACAAGGTTAAAAGAGAAAAGTGTTACAGTTTCATCTGTTGATCCAGGATG
>CAZSFU010000011.1:10502-12208 GCA_964606205.1 uncultured Candidatus Saccharibacteria bacterium
TAGCAACAAGGTTAAAAGAGAAAAGTGTTACAGTTTCATCTGTTGATCCAGGATGGGTAAAAACAGACATGGGTGGAGATGAAGCCCCAGATGTTCCAGAAAAATCAGCAAAAGAAATATTCGAACTTGCTACAGGTAACTTTGAATCTGGATTTTTCTGGAGAGAAGGTAAAAAAAGAGATTGGTAATATGAAAAAAATAGAGGAAATATATAAAGAGTATAAAATCATGCCAACACTACAGCTACACCAGCTGAGAGTAGCTGCTGTAGCGAAAATCATTACAGATAACTTTGTTGGTGATTTGGATAGAGAAGGTGTTGTAAAAGCTTGTTTGGTTCATGATATGGGAAACATAATAAAGTTCGATCTGGCTTATTTCCCAGAATTTGTTGAGCCAGAGGGTTTGGAATATTGGCAAGCTGTTAAAGATGAATACATTTCAAAATATGGTCCAGATGAACATAAGGCAACAATTGATATTTCAAAGGAAATAAATATTCCAGAAAATGTCATGGATTGTCTAAACAATATTGGTTTTTCAAAATCTACTAAAAACGCAGAAAGTGATTCGTTTGAAAACAAAATAGCTGCATATTCTGACATGAGAGTGAGCCCGCATGGAGTTATATCAATGGAGGAAAGAATAGAAGATGGAAACAAAAGATATAAAGGTAAAGTCGGACATAGTATAGGGTCAGATAGTTTTGAGTCTCTATCGAACTCGCTTCGAATGATGGAGATACAGATTTTTGAAAAAGTTTCAATAAAGCCAGAAGAGATTACCGAAGAAAAAGTAAATGGTATAATCGAGGAGTTAAAAAATGTAATCATATAACAAGGCTTTTTAAGTCTATGAAAAAAATTTTAATTATTGGCGACTCAGGTAGAGGGAAAACAACTTTTGCAAAAAAGTTATCAGAAAAGTTGAATATACCAGCTCATGATACTGATGACTATTTTTGGAAGGTAAAATATACAGAGCCAAATAATAAAGAACAAAGTGTTTTGGATATAAGCAAGGTGTATAGTACTCCAGAATGGATTATGAGTGGTTCCACAAGAAGACTTTTGAGAGAAGGTTTTGAAAAGGCTGATATAATATTTTATCTTAAATTTAGAAACATATTTTTTCAGTATATTTCGATAATAAAGCGTTCGTTAAAAAGAAAAGAAGACAAGTTATTTGACTTATTACTGCATGTTACAAGAAAAAAATACAAGAAAGGTTATGGTGGGTATGACGTACCGTTGGATGAATTAATTAACAATAGTGGTAAGCAGGTGATAACATTTTATTCATTTAAGGAAATCAATAATTATTTAAATTCAATAAAATAGTATGGCAAAATATCTAGTAACAGGTGGAGCGGGGTTTATTGGTTCGAACATTGTAAAAAGGCTTGTGGAGGAGGGAAAAGAAGTGCGGGTTTTGGATAACCTTTCTACAGGAAAGCGAAAAAATATAGAACCTTTCATGGATAAGGTGGAGTTTGTTGAAGGAGATTTTACAGACATGGATGTTGCGATAAATGCTGTAAAAGGTGTCGACTATGTAATACATACAGGTGCTATACCATCTGTACCACGGTCTATCGACGATCCAGTGAAAACAAACGCTGCGAACATAACAGGAACACTGAACCTGCTTATTGCTTCTCGAGACGAGAAAGTAAAACGTTTTGTGTATTCTGCTTCGTCTTCTGC
>CAZSFU010000012.1:0-8900 GCA_964606205.1 uncultured Candidatus Saccharibacteria bacterium
AAGCTAGTTAAGGCTAGTTTGGAATATATAAGGGAATAGGGTAAACTGGTGGTATGTGCGGGATATCTGGCGTAATAGAGCCAAAAATCAAGAATAAGAACAAGGTTATTGAGGCTATGGTCTCAAAAATTATTCATCGCGGACCAGATGAGGATGGCTTTTATGTTGATAAAAATGTGGGTCTTGGAATGAGAAGACTTTCTATCATTGACCTTTCAACTGGCCACCAGCCAATCACTTCTGAAGACGAAAACCTGCTCATATTTTTTAATGGTGAGATATACAATTACCTGGAACTTAAAAAGGACTTACTAAGTAAGGATTACAAGTTTAAAACTGACTCAGACACTGAGGTGATACTCCATATGTACGAAGAGTATGGTGAGCATATGCTTACGCAGCTTCGGGGCATGTTTACTTTTTGTATTTATGATGTTAAAAAAAAGGTCGTGTTTGTTGCTAGAGATTTTTTTGGTATCAAGCCTCTTTACTACTTAGTTCAGAATGAAAAGATAGTAGCATTTTCTTCCGAGGCCAAAAGTTTCCTATCTTTCCCAGGATTTAAACCAGAAGTAAACGATAGTGCCGTTTACAACTACCTGTCTTTCCAATACAACCCACTTACTGAGTCATTTTTCAAGGACGTTTACAAGCTTCCGCCTGGACATTTCATGAGAGTAAACACGGAGACAGGAAAAACTGAGATAAAAAAATACTGGTCTTTTGACTTTGCACAGGACAGAGAGTTGGATGAAAAGAAAACGAAAATAGATATTCTTTACACTATCAAAGACTCTGTTAGACACCACATGATTGCTGACGTTCCTGTCGGTGCTTTTCTTTCTGGAGGAATAGACAGTAGTATCATAGCGACATTGATGCAGGATATCAGAACAAACAGTACAAAAGACGAGAAAGAAAATTCTAAAATAAAAACTTTTACAGTTGGTTGGGATACTTTGACTGAGGGGGACGAAGCTAGAGAGACTTCAGATGTGCTGGGTACTGACCATACTGAAATAACAATAGATCCAAACGAGTATTTTTCTGTATTAGGAAAGGCCGTTTATCATTTTGATGAGCCTGTGGCTGATCCTAGTGCGATAGGTATATATTTCCTTGCACGAGAGGCCGCAAAGAGTGTAAAAGTTGTGCTATCTGGAGAAGGATCTGATGAACTTTTTGGTGGATACAACATCTACACGGCACCGTTTGCTTCCAACAAGCTACTTTGGATACCAAAACCTGTTCTAGACTTTGCCACAAAACTTCCATTTAACTATTTTGGTAAAAACTATCTAAAAAGAGTTAACCAGAAAATAGAGGATTGGTATTTTGGCCAGAAATATTTTAGCGACTCAATATTTGATAGAAATGAAATCAAAAAAATATGGAAGGGTGGGGAAGAGGAGTTCCAATCAATGAATCCGTTATATAAAAAGATCGGAAAACTTTCTGACTCTACAAAAATGCAGTATATTGATATCAACACTTGGCTGGTCGGAGATATCCTGGCAAAGGCTGATAAAATGACCATGGCGCATAGTCTGGAACTGAGAGTACCGTTTCTAGATATCAAAGTCGCCGACCTCGCTAAAACCTTACCTGACCGCTTTAAATGGCATAACGGGGCTACAAAGTACCTACTACGAGAGGCTTTTACAAAGACTGTACCAGAGACTACTAGAAATCGCCGAAAACTAGGTTTTCCAACACCTATAAAAGATTGGATGACCAAAGAAAGCACAGTTGTCTATGATTCAATTTTGAATAATAAATATATACAGGAAAAGCTAGATATAGATCATATTAAAAATCTAATTTCTGAACACACAGAAGGAAAAAAGGATAATTCGCGAAAAATATATACTCTTTTGATGCTGGCACTATGGTATGATACTTTTATAGCTGATACAAAATAACATGATGATAGACGTACTCAAAGTTGTAATACCCTCAGTTCTCACTTTCTTTATAGGTATTTTGATAACTCCTTTTTTCACAAATGTTTTTTACAAATACAAAATGTGGAGGAAAAACTCTCGAATCGATAATACTAATGGTGTATCAAAGGAGTTTGCTGATGTACACGATGCCAAATCAGAGCTTTCAACTCCAAGAATCGGCGGGGTAATTATCTGGGTTTCTGTTTTACTTACTGTACTTATCATATATTTGCTTTCTATTATTTGGCCAAACGAGTTAACTTTGAAACTCAACTTCTTTAGTCGAAGTCAAACATATGTACCACTTGGTGCACTTATTCTGGCTTCACTTATCGGACTCGCAGATGACTTTATGCAGATTTTCGGTAAAGGGGACTATTCAAAGGATCCACTAATTTACAGAAAAATTAAAATTATTTCCATTTCACTTATCGGTCTATCAATAGGTTTCTGGTTCTATGACAAGCTAGAAATAAGCAGTATCCATATTCCTTTTGCTGGTATGCTCGAACTAGGTGTGTGGTTCATACCTTTCTTTATAGTTGTAATGCTCGCAGTATTCTCAACTAGTGTTGTAGACGGAATGGATGGTCTCGCTGGCGGAATAATGTCACTTATTTATCTTGCTTTTGCTGTTATTGCGTATTTTCATAATCAAATAGATATATCTGCTTTATGTGCCGTTATATCTGGCGGAACTTTAGCATTTTTGTGGTTCAATATCCCTCCTGCTAGGTTCTATATGGGGGAGACAGGTATGGTTGGACTTACGGTGACACTTGCGGTTATTGCGTTTCTAACTGACTCGGTTTTGATACTGCCTATTATTGCAGTTCCGCTTGTTGCCACTTCTCTTTCAGTTATTATCCAAATAAACGTTTATAAATACTTTAACAAAAGACGAGTTTTTAAAGTTGCACCACTTCATCATCATTTTGAGGCAACAGGTTGGTCAAGACCTAAAATAGTTATGAGATACTGGGTTATCACTGCAGTATTTTCAATGGTAGGAGTTATTCTTGCGCTAGTTAGTTAAATATGAGAAGCGGACGCGTGAGATACGCGTCCGCTCAACTTCGATGAAACTCTTATCGGAAGAGTAGGAGAGTGAAGACCGCTATTGCACCAAGTGCAATACTGGATGTTAGCAGTCCTCCCCAACCTTTCGGCTGGTATCCAACAATTCCTGATCCGGTCATGATCAGCTGGTGTGCCACTAGACCCCAGAGTGATACCCCGGTGAGCACAGTCAAAATGATCAAAAGAACGCTGAAGAGACTTGATGCGAAGTTCAATAAGGCTTCAAATGTATTCATTCACCACCCCAAATTAACTCTAGCAAAAGAAAAACTAGAGTCAAATTACTTTTTTATAAAAATATAAATGATATACTGTTCTTTGTACTTTATATGAAGAAACTGAAAGTTGACATACCTTTTTTAATATCTATTGTAGTTCTAGTCGTTGTCGGCTATTTGATTTTCGCATCTGCATCACTTGGTCTTTTATCAAAACAACCAGCAAAATACGCCAATGTCGCGTTTAGTCAGACTTTTTTTGGATTGTTTTTGGGATCAGTTGCATGTTTTTTTGCATCAAACTTTGATTATAAAAAATATAGACCGTACGCCTTTTACATCTTTATAGCTTCAGCAATAACTACGCTTCTAGTTTTTATACCACATATCGGTGTAGCTCACGGTGGTGCACAGAGATGGATATATGTCGGTTCAGTTTCATTTCAACCTTCAGAGTTACTTAAAATTGGTTTCGTTTTATATTTTTCAGCTTGGCTTTCCTCTGTAAAAGACAAAGCGTCCACACTGAAATACGGTCTGGTACCGTTCCTCGCGATAATAGGTGTCGTCGGCGCTGTTTTACTTGCTCAACCAGATACTGACACATATCTCATTATTGTTTTTGCTGGACTTGCGATGTTTCTAACTGCGGGAGGAAGGTGGAGATATATTTTGATGTTAGGCCTAGTCGGGGTTCTTGGACTTGGAATTTTAGCTATGACTAGACCATATGTGATGAGTCGCATTACAACTTTTATTCATCCTGAAAAAAATGCTCAGGGAAGTGGCTATCAAATACAACAGTCACTAATTGCAATCGGGAGTGGAGGAATGTTCGGTAGAGGATTCGGCCAAAGCATCCAGAAATTCAACGTTCTCCCAGAACCAATAGGAGACTCAATATTTGCAGTTGCCGGTGAAGAATTTGGTCTAGTTGGGGCAATGAGTATCGTAATTTTGTTTCTTTTCTTTGCATTTAGGGGCCTCAAAATAGCCACTCAAGTGCCAGATTCCTTTGGTAGACTAATAGTGGTCGGAATTGTTATAATGATTGTATCCCAAGCCTTTGTAAATATAGGAGCCATGGTTGGTGTATTGCCACTTTCTGGCATCACTTTGCCTTTTGTTAGTCATGGTGGAACGGCATTGTTTATGACTCTAGCTGAGGTTGGAATTATCCTGAATATATCTAAAAGTAGAAAAATAACAAAATAATGAAAATAGTACTAACAGGCGGCGGCACAGGAGGGCATTTTTATCCACTTATTGCTATAGCCCAGGAACTAAATGAGACAACAAAGGAGAATCGGTTATTAAAGCCTGAGCTGTATTTCATGTCTATTAATCCGTATAACGAAACACTGCTTTACGAAAACAATATTAAATTTATTCCAGTTAGTGCCGGCAAAATTCGTAGACAGATGTCTATTTCAAATATTATTTTAAATTTAACTGATTTATTTAAAACTTTTTTTGGAGTTTTGGGTTCGATTTGGAAAATGTATCTAATATATCCTGATGTCGTCTTTGGAAAGGGTGGATATGCTAGTTTCCCTGCACTATTTGCCGCTAGACTGCTTTTTATTCCAGTTGTGATCCACGAGTCAGACAGTAAACCAGGTAAAGTTAATAAATGGGCTGGGAAATTTGCAAGACGAATAGCAGTTTCTTATCCGGATGGGGCTCAGTATTTTAATCCAGAAAAAGTAGCTTATACTGGTTGCCCACTTCGAAAAGAGGCGATGGACGCTCTGGTCGCAGATTCATACGACTTTTTTGGATTTGATCCAAACCTACAAACACTCATGATCATCGGTGGATCTACCGGTTCCAAATTCATTAACGATGCTATCATGGACAGTTTGCCTGAGTTAGTTAAAAAATATCAAATCATCCACCAGACAGGTGAGAAAAACATTTCAATTATTCAAGAGACGGCAAACGTTGTTTTGTTAAATAATCCTAACAAGAATCGTTACAAACCAATGGCGTATCTAAACATAGTCAACCTTCGAAGAGCATTTGGCGTTGCCAATCTCGTAATATCAAGAGCAGGCTCTACTATTTTTGAAATCGCTTCAGTTGGAAAACCAGCCATTATAATACCTATTCCTGAACCAACTAGCCACGACCAGCGAACAAATGCATACGCATATGCAAGAACAGGCTCAGCTATTGTTATAGAGGAGAAAAACGTAACACCTGGAGTGCTCACTTCTGAAATAGAAAGAATACTTTCTAACCCAAATGAGATCCAAAGAATGTCAGATTCTGCAAAAGCTTTCTCTAGAAGAGACTCGGCTGAGTTGATTGCAAAAGAGATACTAACCATAGGCCTTGAGCACGAAAAATAATAAAAATTAATAAAATCACTCAGATTCATGGATAAATTAAATAAAAAAGTAGTTACAAGATTTGCGCCGTCTCCAACGGGCTTTTTGCACATAGGCGGAGTCAGAACAGCACTTTTTGCTTATCTTTTTGCCCGACAGAATAGCGGAACTTTTATACTCCGAATTGAAGATACTGATAAAGAAAGAGAGGTGCCGGGTTCAATTCAGCACATACAAGACTCACTTAGCTGGGTTGGCATAGACTGGGATTATGGTCCAAATATGGAGACACCTTTTGGCTCTGTTATTCAGTCTGAGCGACTTCCAACATATTTGGAGTGGGCAAATAAACTAATAGAAAAAGGATTGGCTTACCCAGATCCATATACAAAGGAAGAGTTGGATGCATTTAGAAAGAATGCTGAGCAAGAAAAAAGACCATTTCTTTTTAGAGATCATAGACCAGAAACTTTTGAAGTTTGGGATGCAAAAAAGCCATTACGTTTTAAAGTTCCAGAGATAAAAAGATACAAGTGGACAGATATTGTTCGTGGTGAACTAGAAGCTGGAGAAGAGGCTCTAGACGATTTTATTCTAATAAAAAGTGATGGATACCCAACATATAACTTTGCTCATATTATTGATGACTACAACATGGGTGTAACTCACATCATGAGGGCTGATGAGTTTATTTCAAGTACACCAAAGTTTCTGAGTTTGTATGACGCCCTGGGCATTGAGTATCCTGTATTTGCATCACTGCCACCGATTCTAAAAGATGATAGAACAAAAAAACTTGGAAAAAGAGACGGGGCAAAGGATATTTTGGATTATAAAAACGAGGGGTATCTTCCAGAAGCAATGATGAATTTTCTAGCGCTTATTGGCTGGAATCCAGGAACAGAACAAGAAATATTTTCAAAAGAAGAACTAATACAGACATTTGATATTCACCGAATCCAAAAAGCCGGAGGAGCTTTCAATGAAGAAAAACTTGATTGGATGAACAAGGAACATATCAAAAAGTTACCTAGAGAAGTGGTGGTTGATGAGATCATAAAGCGCCTTAGGAACAACCCAACCATAACTAGTAGTGAAAAAATAAGTGACACGATTTTCTTATCAAAAATTTCAGATATAATTTCAGATCATATCTCTAAATGGTCAGATGTAGACAGCATGGTCGAGGCAGGGGAGATAGAATATTTTTTTGTTGCTCCTGAATATGATCATTCCCTACTCTTTTGGAAAGGAAAGGAGGACGCAGAAATAACAATAAAACACCTAACTTGGGTTATGGATTCTTTAAAATCGGCCAACGATAGTTCATTCGAAAATGTTGAAGATATCAAATCATTAATATTTGACTATGCAACTCAAAATGGCAGAGGGGAAGTTCTGTGGCCATTGCGTGTATCATTATCAGGTCTAGAAAAAAGCCCTGATCCATTTCACCTTGTATATGTACTAGGCCGCGAAGAAAGCATAAAACGTATAACAAATGCTATTGGAAAACTATCATAAATTTCTTTTATTAGTATTATTTTTCCTTCTTTCAATAAATACCGCTACTGCACAAACAGCGACCTCAACAGACGTACTTAAAAATAAAATTGATGAGAGAAATAACCAAATAAAACAACTCGAAGCTGAGATAAACCAATACAACATAGAAATAACAAATACTCAGGGTCAGGCAAAAACTCTACAAACTACAATAAAAACACTTGACCTAACAAAAAAGAAAATAAGTACTGATATTAATCTTACTGAAAACAAGATTTCTAAAACCAATTTAACTATAAACGAGCTTTCTCGCGAAATAGAAAGTGCTGAGAATCACATTTCTACAAACAAACTGGCCGTTAGCTCTGCTCTAAAAAGTGCTTACTATATAGAAGAGTCAAATTTTATTTCTCAAATACTATCAACTACCAACATTAAAGATCTGTGGACTGATATAGACAATAATAGACAAATTAGAGAAAAAATTAGAGATAAGACAAAGGAGCTTATTCAAATGCAAAAAGATCTTGCAACAAAACAGGGAAATTTGAAAGGTCAAAAAAATGAACTAGTTACACTCAAGCAGGACTTGTCCGGGAAAAAGCAAGCTGTTGAACTTACTGCGAAAGAAAAAGCAGACCTGCTCGCGCAAACAAAAAACAAAGAGCTGGCTTTCAAAGATTTAGTAAAGACCAAAGAAGAACTAAAGGCGCAGTTTGAAAAAGATGTTTTTGATTTTGAATCACAACTACACTACATGATTGATCCGGCAAGTTATCCAAAAGGAAAAACGGGTATATTTTCATGGCCTCTTGATAATATATACATAACCCAAAAATTTGGTAAAACAGTTGGCGCTGAGAAACTTTACACATCCGGTTCTCATAACGGAGTAGATTTTCGAGCATCAGTTGGAACAAGAGTTAAAAACGTTTTAGATGGTGTTGTGCTTGGCACAGGAAATACTGATCAGTATCCGGGATGTTACTCTTTTGGCAAATGGGTTTTTGTTCAACATTCAAATGGTCTATCTACTATTTATGGACATCTGTCGGTAATAACAGCACAACAAGGTCAAAAACTAAGCACTGGTGATACTATAGGTTTCTCTGGAAATACTGGGTACTCTACTGGTCCTCACTTACACATAAGTGTTTATGCTTCACAAGGTGTGAAGATTGAAAAGTTTGTGAACAGTAAAGGATGCAAACAGGCTACAATACCTCTAGCAGACATCAAGGCATATCTTGATCCACTAGCGTATTTCCCGAGTTTATAAATTACTATATAATTAATTAATGCGAAAAACTAGAAACAATGAAGGTTTTATTTCAAAAATTGTTCTTATTATCATAGCCCTTATTCTTATAAAGTATTATTTTCATTTTGATATTATTGAATGGATAAAATCTGACTCTGGTCAAAAAATATTTGGGCCTATTATCCACTACATAAAGGCTTTTTATAACTATATTGATAATCTGGTTAAAGGCTGGGTTTCCTAGCCTAAATCAATTCACATATTAGACGAACCCACTCAGACACACTTTGTGCTGAGCGGGTTTAGAACCTTTTGCGGAAGGTTTGTGCCATGACGTAGAATCGCATGGGCTTTCGGATCCAGTTAGCATCACAGTCGCCGTTGTCGGAGCTAAGAATGGCATCTACCAACTCCGCATCGGACAAGCGATCAACTAGATACGTGCTGAACTCGATCTTACTAGCAAATACATCATCACCGTCGTGGTTAGCGGTGCTCTGAACAATAGGCAGTGTGACCTCAATGATTCGGTCAACTAACCTGGTTGCATGTTCTA
>CAZSFU010000012.1:9000-10314 GCA_964606205.1 uncultured Candidatus Saccharibacteria bacterium
ACGCATAAGAGACCCGTTTCCTTTGCTGGAGACGGGTCCGTTTTTATTAAACAAAAACCACCCGATTTGATTCGGATGGCTTTTGTTTTTAGTAGTTCTGGTTTTCCAATTACTTATTGATAGCCAAGTTCTTGTTTTCGAACTTACCCCAACAAGGCTTTGATGAAGCCCAAGGTTGCGTACCTTCTCGCTCATATAGATCTCGAGCGTAGGCTGCATTACCTTCTAGTGTGTAGATGTTATAGTTCTTCTTCTGAGCTTGATCTAGGTGATAAAACTCATTGATCTGCATAACACCAACGTCAGCACTGTTTACAACTCCTCTGTGAATGTCTCCATCCGCATCAAGCTGTCTAAAATGTGACTCACATCTAGCGATCTCAATCATTATAGGAACATCTTGGAAATACTGTCTGACGTACTTTTCAGTAGACATCATTTTGTCAGTATCTTCGTTTGATATCTTTCTAACGATTGAAGACTCTGTAACTGAATTTTCAAGCTTTGGAGCGTCTTTAACGGCTATTGGGCTGTTAACTCCACCTATTGCTGAAATAACCATGAACAAACTAATCGCTGTGAAATTTAAAATAAGCTATGTTTAAGGAATAATTCTATCGTGATTGAAGGAAGTTAAGGGCCGGTTAAGGTTAGTTGGCTCCCTTCAAAGGAAAAACTCAGACTTTCTGAGTTGCTAATATACTAACATATTTAATACCCATCTGTCAATAGAAAACAACAAAAATAGGGTCTTGTACAGGGTATAAAAGGCTATATTTTAAGCCATATATTCCCGCTTTTTAACCAGACAAGATATAAGCAAAAAACACAAGTTTGCGTTCAAAGTTTCACAAAATTCAGAGTTGAGGCCTATAGGAAGGCAAGGATAGCAAAGATGCCAACGTTCATGTAGAAAATCCGACTTATTGGGTTAAAAAGTGCATCTGTTGAGGCAGTAAAGTTGTGAAATACGTCATAGTTCACGACTGAATACGAGAAAGAAACCACTAGCGCAAGCATGATGAGAGCTAAACCTGCAGTTCTAAAAAGGTGCTCTGCCCCGGTATGCATGGACTCTGAAAATACATAGCTGTTTATAATAATACTCAAAGGGATCAGGAAGATAAGGAAAACTGCCATTTTGTTTAACACAAGCATCTTGTCTTGTAGAACTAGTAGTTTATTTAGAAAAGGTAAAGTGCTGAAAAGTATACTCGCAGGGTAGTAGGCGAGGATAAAGGATATGACTCTCCCCTTTCCTGCGTATAGCGCAAAAATTAGAAACAATATAAATCCAACTACAAAAAAGAGCAT
>CAZSFU010000013.1:0-2146 GCA_964606205.1 uncultured Candidatus Saccharibacteria bacterium
AGAAATTATTAATTAAATTATATATGAACCGCGATTATTCATTAGATAAAGTTCGAAACTTCGGTATTATTGCTCACATCGACGCAGGAAAGACAACGACTTCAGAGCGTGTGCTTTTCTACACAGGAATGACTCACAAAATAGGTGAGGTGCACGAGGGAGAAACTGTGACAGACTGGATGGAGCAGGAGAGAGAGCGAGGTATTACTATTACTGCTGCTGCTATTACTTGTTTCTGGAACCCAACATACATGCCAAAGGGTGCGAAACCAGAATATCGATTTAACGTTATTGATACACCGGGTCACATTGACTTTACAGCTGAAGTAAAAAGATCTCTTCGAGTTTTGGACGGTGCGGTTGTGGTTTTCGACGGAGTGGCTGGAGTAGAGCCTCAGTCAGAAACAAACTGGCGATACGCTGATGACGGAAACGTTCCACGAATCTGTTTCATCAACAAGCTAGACCGAACCGGAGCATCTTTTGAGCGATCATATCAGTCTATCCTGGACAGACTAACTAAAAAAGCAGTACGAGTTCAAATACCTATCGGACTTGAGGACAAGTTTGAAGGCGTTATTGATCTTCTCCGAATGAAGGCTTTCTACTTTGAGGGAAACATGGGAATGACTATTAGAGAGGCAGAAATCCCAGCTGAGTACCTAGACGAAGCAAAGAAATTCCGAGCAGAACTTATCGAAAAAGTTGTAGAGCAGGATGATGCTTTGATGTCAGCATACCTAGAGGGTAACGAGCCTTCTTTTGATGATCTAAAGAAAACATTACGTGCTGCATCACTAAAAGTAAATCTTATCCCAGTATTCTGCGGATCAGCACTAAAAAACAAAGGAGTTCAGCTTGTGTTAGACGGTGTGGTTGACTATCTGCCATCTCCACTAGACATTCCTCCAGTTCACGGTATTGATCCAAAGACTGGTGGAGAAATTTTCAGACACGCTTCTGACACTGAGCCATTTGCTGCTCTTGCATTCAAACTTCAGAACGACCCATTCGTAGGTCAGCTAACATTCTTCCGAGTTTACTCTGGAACAGTAGAGGCTGGTACATATCTATATAACTCAACAACAGGTGAAAAGGAGAGACTAGGACGTATCGTTCGACTGCAGGCAGACAAGCGAGAAGAAGTGAAAAAAGTTTTCGCGGGAGAGATCGCAGCTGCTGTGGGACTAAAATCAGCAAAAACATCTCACACGCTATGTGATGAAACAAACCCAATCATCCTAGACCCTATCAAGTTCGTAGCACCTGTGGTATCTCTACGAATAGAACCAAAGACAAAAGCAGACCAGGAGAAAATGGGTATGGCTTTGAAGAAACTTTCAGATGAAGATCCAACTTTTGTTATTTCATCAAATACAGAAACAGGAGAGTCTATTATCTCAGGAATGGGAGAACTTCACCTTGAAATCATGGTTGACCGAATGAAACGAGAGTTCGGTGTAGAGGTTAACGTCGGTAAGCCACAGGTGGCATACAGAGAGACTATATTGGCTTCAGCTGAGGCAGAACACAAATACATCAAGCAGACTGGAGGAAAGGGTCAGTATGGCCACGTAAAGCTAACTATCAAGCCTATGGAGAAGATAGAAGAGGGCGAGAAGATTCCAAAGAACGTAAAGAGATACGAAGACTTCGAATTCATCGACTCTATCAAAGGAGGAGTTATTCCACAGGAATTTATTCCAGCTGTTGAAAAGGGAGTATACGAAGCTATGGACAGAGGAATAGTTGCTGGTTTCAAAATGGTAAACATTTCTTGTGAACTAACTTTCGGTTCATACCACGATGTGGACTCATCTGAAATCGCTTATAAAATTGCCGCTTCACAGGCTTTCCAAGAGGCGGCAAAGAAAGCTAGACCAGTTATTCTTGAACCTATCATGAAAGTTGAAGCTACTATGCCAGAGCAGTTCATGGGAGACGTAACAGGATCACTATCAGGTAAGAGAGGTCAGATAGAAGGAATGGATGAAAAAGGTATGCTAAGAGTTATTCATGCAAAAGTTCCTCTATCAGAAATGTTCGGTTACACTACAGATATCAGATCTATGACACAGGGAAGAGGTTCGGTGATGATGGAGTTTGATCATTATGAGGTTGTGCCACCAAACGTCGAAAAGCAAAT
>CAZSFU010000013.1:2246-10287 GCA_964606205.1 uncultured Candidatus Saccharibacteria bacterium
CTGTCTCTAAGTAATAAAATAACTTTTAGTGATAAGGCAAAAGACGCTTATTCTCAGGGGTTAGTTGGACTTTCGTTGATGCATGTGAAGAGAATTCAAAATGTTGACGAAAAGATGGATACTATCCGAGATCTGGTTGTCGAGGCTGTAAACAACGGAAAGTTTTCTGACGCAAGAAGTTTTGTAAAAAATATAGATGATAAGTCTTATCGAATGGAGTTGGGCGCGTGGGTGGATAGCCATGTCGACGTGAATAAAGTAAACATTAGAAGAAACACAGGAAAAGGTGTTGAAATAAAAGAAGATGTTCCAAGTGTTACATCTCAGCTTCCAGAAATAAAAGATGATGTTACCGCAAAAGAGGGGGAGTTGGTCGGAGAAGCGGACAAAGTGAAAATATACGAAGACAGTAAGAGCGAAGATTTGCCGGTCATAGATTTGGAACCTGGTTCTGGGTATGTTGTTGAGAAAGAACAAGTTGGACTTCAGCGCCATGTAAAACAGGAATCTGAAATAAAAAGAAGAGGAGCAATACCAATGCCAGAAAGCTCTCTCACAAAAGAAAAAAGACCTGAACCAAAGAAGGAAGACGGGCCTTTGCCGGTAGTAGAAGAGTCGGCTCCAGTTGATTTGGAAAAAGCGGTAGAAGATTCTCGTACTGAGTATGTAAAACACTATATAGAATATAAAAACAAAATTAGAAGTAAAAAGGGGTGGTTCGCAAAACATTTGGCAGATCTTGGTTTTGATAAACAACTACCTGAAGAGAACAAACCACAGGAACTAGTTGATGCTGAACATGCCTATGCGGAGGCCAAGAAAAACAGAAATCAAACTTTGTTTGCTCAGACAGAAAAGAGAAGTGTTGAAATCAAGGGCCAGACATTGGGCCTGAAAGAGGTTACTTACGAGTACAATCCAAAGTTAAATGAAGCCGCAGAAAAAGAATTTGAAGCTTTTTTGGCCGAAGTGCAGGACTCTATGCCTCCACTAGAAAAGGGTATTGCTGGTAAGTATTTTGACAAATGGCAAAAATGGGGAACTTTCCAGAAACGAGTATTCAGTACGGCCCTTTTAGCGGGTGGAAATATTGTTTTCGGTTCACTGACTCTCCCTGCGGCTGCGGGCTTTATTGGGTACAGGGCCGTTCGATCAACAGCTGTTGGTACGGTTGTCGGAAAAACATTGGGTAAGGTTTGGGACGTCAAAGCAAAAGAAAACAGTGCCGCCGAACAAGAAAGGATAGGTGATGAGTATTCAATGGAAATAAACATGGATAACTTTGAGGCCAGAGAAAAAGACAGAATGTCACAGATGGAATCTAAGCTTAACCAAGCCAAAAGACAAAAAATATATAAAGCTGTTGCAATGGCAGCCGCGGGTGGAGTTGCGACTGCGGGCACAGCTGGTCTCGAGTCCCTATATGATCATGGGGGAGTAGTAGAGCATCTAGATGGTGTTAAAGATTCTGCTAGTGCGGCTCATGAACATATACCAGCATCATCTGGCCATACTGCGGAGATTTTGGATAAAAAACCAGAAATACAAAATACTGTTGTATCAGATCCTGTCGAAGTGCCAGTTTCAGCAAAAGGCTTTATTGATACTTTTAAGCACGTAAAAGAGGAGTTAGTTGAGAAATACGGTGGTGCGGATAAGGTCCCACAAGGTTTAAGGGAGAGTATTCTCGATAAGTCCGATGTTGATTTGGCAAAACAATTTCACATGTATGATCCAGAGCATGGTTTAAGCGGTGTTGGTTACAAAGGCGAGACTATAACGCTAGATGATTCTGGAAATTTGGTTTATCACCATCTTGGGGGAAAAAGTGATATTTTGATTGATTCAAAAACTGGAGTCGCACATGATTTTAGTGGAGAACTAAAAGGAGGATCTATTGAAGAAGTTAAAGCTGATAAGATTGATGTTCCAGAAGGGTATGGTAGAGATCCACATATAGCGGCTGGTGTTGATGAAGCAAATAACATTGCAGCAAAAACTTCAGGAGCTTCTCCTGAGTCTTTTGTTGATCCTGTTAAAGATATTGGTGGTTTGCAGAGTCACATTTTACATAAAGGGACATATTTGGATGTCGAGAACGGAGTCGCTGGCAGAGTGGTTAGATTCAAGGGTATTGATCTCGGACACGAGCAGTCTGTGGGGTGGCTAGGTAAAGTATTTGCTTTAGATGATAAATATCAAAACGGACCTGAGTACGCAGAGTACAGAGAAGCCTTTTCAACCTTTGTTGATAAAAATATTCCTGAGGAATTAAAATTGTTCCCTGCTAAGGATTTTGAGGGAGGTAAAATTCACATTTTGTTAAATGATGATCTGGGTAGAGAAAAGGTTGAAGTTTTGTTGAATGGAAAAGAGATCGCAAATGGGGTGTTTGCAAAAAAAGGTTTTGATATAAAGATAAAACCAGAACTTAAGGGTGGTTGGTTCCTAGCCGATAACGTATATGAGAGAGCTTTTAAAAAACTGATGAAAGACCTAAAACCAAAATAAATACAATATGAACACTTCACTGTCAAAAGAAATAATAAAGGAGTGGGGGCTACAATCGCTTCCAGCTGAAAAGCAGGAGGAGGTTGTTGAGCGTATTGGAAGGTTGATATATCAGGCAATACTAGTAAGGTCTTTGGATATTCTATCTGAGAAGGAACAAGATGATTTGGACAAGATACTAGACCAAGACGAAACGACTCCACAAACTGTATTTGCTTTTCTTGAGTCCAAAATACCTACTTTTCAAGATCTACTGAGAGACGAAAAGGCAAGTCTTAAGCGAGATATATTGATGCCAGTCTAATATTGTTTTTGTCTAACTTGTGATGACTATTGGGGTTTTTGTGACCATTGACTATTTGGTGTGTTTTGACTAATATATTCTAATTGCCGATTTTGTGTACAGGAAATTTTTCCTGTACGAAAAGTTCCCGAAATTCAGGTTTCTCGAACGTTGAGTTTTTGGAATTTCCAAAATGGCAAAAAATTATAAGGGTTTAATAATTTTAATAAAACAAATATATGGCAGATTTCGATCGATCAAAGCCTCACATGAACGTGGGAACTATTGGTCACGTTGACCATGGTAAGACAACATTAACAGCAGCTATTTTGACTGTTCTATCACGACAGGGAAATGGTTATGGTGCAAAGCTAAAGGGAGTTGGAGAAATCGACTCAGCACCTGAGGAAAAGGCAAGAGGAATTACTATTGCTCTTTCACACAACGAGTACGAGACACCTACAAGACACTATGCTCACGTAGATGCTCCAGGACACGCTGACTACATCAAAAACATGATTACTGGTGCCGCTCAGATGGACGGTGCAGTACTAGTTGTAGCAGCTACAGACGGTGTGATGCCTCAAACACGAGAGCACGTACTTTTGGCAAAGCAGGTTGGAGTTCCAAAGATCATTGTTTTCCTAAACAAGTGTGACATGGTTCCAGATGCAGAGCTTATTGACCTAGTTGAGGAGGAAGTTCGAGAGCTCCTTACAAAGCAAGGATTCGACGGAGTAGGAGCTCCAGTTATCCGAGGTTCAGGACTAAAGGCTCTTGAATCAGCATCAAACGATGATGAGTGGGCAAAGAAAGTTCTAGATCTTGCAAACGCACTAGATACTTACTTCCCAGTTCCACAGCGAGATCTTGATAAGCCATTCCTAATGCCAGTTGAGGACATCTTCTCAATCGAAGGACGAGGAACAGTGGTTACAGGAAGAATCGAGCGAGGAATCATCAAAGTAGGTGAGGAAATCGAGTGTGTTGGTCTACACGATACACAGAAGTACACAGTTACTGGTATTGAAATGTTCAACAAATCTCTATCAGAAGGACAGGCTGGAGACAACGCAGGTATCCTACTCCGAGGTGCAAAGAAAGAAGAGATTCACCGAGGTCAGGTTCTTTCAAAGCCAAAGTCAGTGACTCCTCATACAGAGTTTACAGCTGAGGTTTACATCCTAAAGAAGGAGGAAGGAGGACGACACACTCCATTCTTCTCTGGTTACAAGCCACAGTTCTACATCCGAACTACAGACGTTACAGGAGATGTGACTCTAAACGAGGGAGTAGAAATGGTTATGCCAGGAGATACAGTTACATTCAAAGTTAAGCTAGTAGCACCAGTTGCTCTAGAGGACAACACAAGATTTGCTATCCGAGAGGGGGGAAAGACTGTGGGAGCTGGAGTTGTAACAAAAATCATCGCTTAGTAAACTTCCAAATTTGGCGAACTCCTAGTTTCGAATTTGAAAATGTTCGTCACCTTATAAACATAAGGCTTCTCACATTTCCAAACTCTCAACGTCGGATTTCATCCAAATTATGAAAGTTTCCAAAAAACCACTCGATGAGTGGTTTTTTGATTTTAAAGATGGTAGTGTTTTGTTCGGGGGGATATGCTAAAAATCTCACTAGGAGTCTCATGGGCACCTGGTATGTATCATGGATGGGATTGGGATTGTCGTTGTGGGGAAATGCTTTCTTGTGTCTCAATGGAGACATACAACCATCTGGTTGGTTTCACTGCAGTTGACGGTCCTCAAAAGAAAGAAAGGGGTGGTATAGGAATATTTTGTTGTCCGAAATGTCATGAACACTTCTGGTTCCATGTGTCTGACTTGGCGGTAGCTAGACTCAGTGTTACACATCCACTCTGGTTGAATAAGTGAGGCGCTCTCGAAAGGGGGCGCCTTCATGCTACTTGAATAAAAAAACAATATCTGGTAGTATCTTGAAATCACATTAATTGACATGGCAACAAAAGAAACAACAAAGAAATCAGCTCCAAAGAAAGCGGTAAAAGCAAAAGCTGCTGGAGATGCTATTTCAAAGCTACGAATACGAGTTAGAGCTTACGAATACAAGATTCTAGACCTTTCAGTAAAGCAGATTATCGATACAGCTCTACGATATGACGCAAAGGTAGAAGGACCTATCCCTCTTCCTACAGAGATAAAGAAATACACTGTAAACCGATCATCTTTCGTTTACAAAAACGCTCGAGAGCAGTTTGAAATGAGAATTCACAAGAGAGTAATAGATATTCTAAACCCTACACCAAAGATAATGGAAGCGTTAACAAACCTTTCATTGCCATCAGGAGTGAACATCGACGTAAAGATCATCTAATCAAAAAACCACCTTCGGGTGGTTTTTTGATTAGATGAATGGTAGTGTTGTTTTTGGGGGTGCACAAATGTCTAGACTGGTTATGGCATCGTTGCTGCGAAAATACCAAGTGGGGGATATTGTCGAGGGTATACATGATGCTTTCGAAAATAAATTCCCTCAGCAAAAGGTCAGGGTTGTTGGGATAGCAACCGCACAAGATTGGATTGATTCCGTTGTATCTCAAAACCCAAATGCTAAAGAGGTGTTGGAGAGACAAGCTAAGGTCTGGGGGGACAAGACATACTATTACGAGATTCAAACAGACTGATTCTGCCTTTGGCGGGAACAGTCTGTCGTTCGTTATGCGGTACTTGAATAAAAAAACATTATCTGCTAGTATAGCGAAATCGTTTAAAAAACGTTTTAATCGATGGCTAGCGATGGGCAATGTTGGGGAAAATCTTTTCTCATTACTGTCCGAAAAACGCCATCAAGTAAGTCTAAAAATTATGAAATTTATATTGGGAACAAAAGTAAACATGACTCAGATCTTTGATGAAAAAGGTCTAGTTCACCCTGTAACTGTTATCAAAACAGGCCCTATTGTCGTTACACAGGTAAAAACAGTTGCTACAGACGGATACAATGCTGTTCAGGTTGGTTTTGGAACAAAGAACGCAAAGAACGTTAACAAAGCTATAACAGGTCATACAAAGGGTGGAACTTTTGCTCATATTCAGGAATTTAGAACAGAAGGAGAGCCTACTTTCAAAGTTGGTGATGCTATCGACCTTTCTACTTTCGCTGCTGGAGACATGGTTGTAGTCTCTTCTACATCAAAAGGAAAAGGATTTCAGGGAGGCGTTAAGAGACACGGTTTCAAAGGAGGATCACGAACACACGGACAGAAGCACTCAGAGAGAGAGCCTGGATCTATCGGAGGAGGAGGAAGAGATGGAGGTCGTGTTGCAAAAGGCAAGAGAATGGCCGGAAGAATGGGTGGTGATCGAATCACTTCAAAGGGTCTAACTGTTGTTAGTGTAAAGCCTGAGACTAACGAGATTTTTATTCAGGGAGCTATCGCTGGACGAAGAGGAACTCTTGTTGAAGTTGTAGGCTAATTTTAAATATCATGGAAACAGTAATCTATAACACAAAAGGAAAAGAAGCAGGAAAAATCTCACTACCAGAGGCTGTATTTGGTCTAAAGTGGAATGCCGATCTAGTTCACCAGGTTGTAACTTCAATGGAGTCTACAGCTCGAACAAACGTTGCTGATACAAAGAACCGAGGACAAGTTCGAGGAGGAGGAAAGAAGCCTTGGCAGCAAAAGGGAACAGGACGAGCTCGACACGGATCTATCCGATCTCCACTATGGAGAAAGGGAGGTGTTACTCACGGTCCTCTAAAGGGGGAGATATTTGACCGAAAGGTTAACAAGAAAATGAAGGCAAAGGCTCTTTACACTATTCTTTCTGCAAAACTAAAGAAAGGTCAGATCCTTTTTGTTGATGACCTATCAATGACTGCACCAAAGACAAAAGACGCCGTTTCTGTTGTATCAAATCTTTCAAAAATAAAAGGCTACACAGATCTACTTTCAAAGCGAAAGAACTCTGCATACATAAACCTAGCAGACAAGAGTGTTAATACAGAAAAGAGTTTCCGAAACATGAGTAACTTGGTTATCGATGAGATCAGAAACATGAACCCAGTTGATTTGATGAAATACAAGTATGTTGTTATCTCAAATCCAGAGAAGGCTCTACCTCAGATAACAGAGAAGCTATCTAAATAATATAAAATATCATGAAGAAAGATTTAAACTCAGTTCTAGTTCGACCACACATCACAGAGAAGGCTTCTCTAAAGTCAGAGTCTGCTGTATATGTTTTTGAGATAGCTCCAAGAGCAACAAAACCTCAGGTAGTGAAAGCTTTTGAGGAGAAATATAAGATAAGTCCTGTGAAAGTTTCTACAGTAACTATCCCAGCAAAAAACGTTTTTGTACGAGGAAAGAAAGGAAAGAAGTCTGGATACAAAAAGGCATATATTTACCTAAAGAAGGGTGAGAAAATAGAGATAATATAAAACTGATATGAAACGATATAAACCAACATCAAAGTCCCGACGAGGAATGACAACAATCTCTTTTGGAGACTTCATAACAGCAACAGAACCAGTAAAGTCACTTACTCACGGCTTTCGACGACAGATGGGACGAAACCACCACGGAAAGATAACTACTAGACACAAAGGAGGAGGAGCAAAGAGACTATTCCGAGAGATTGATTTTAAATATGACAAAATAGACGTTCCTTACACTATCAAAACAGTTGAGTACGATCCAAACAGATCAGGATTTATTGGTCTAGCTCAGTACCAGGATGGTGCAAAGAGATACGTCCTACTTCCAAAGGGAGTTAAGGCTGGAGAGAAACTAGTTACATCAGAAAATGCAGAACAGAAAGTTGGAAACAGGCTACAGCTTAAAAATATCACCATTGGTACTTTTGTATACAATGTTGAAGTAAAACCACTAGGAGGAGCAAAGATTGCTCGATCTGCTGGAAACTATGTAGAAGTTATCGCAAAGGATGCAGGATATGTAGATATCAAAATGCCATCTACAGAAGTGCGAAAGATAAAAGATACAGCATGGGCTTCTATCGGAGATGTTTCAAATCCAGAAAACAGACTAGTAAACCTAGGAAAAGCTGGACGATCACGATGGTTGGGTATCAGACCTACAGTTCGAGGAACAGCTCAAAACCCAGTTGACCACCCATACGGAGGAGGAGAAGGAAGACAGGGAAGAGGCCGAAAGAGAGCAATCTCAGTTTACGGAAAGCCAACAGGAAAGGGACAGAAGTCACGAACTCCAAAGAAGTACTCAAACAAGTTTATCGT
>CAZSFU010000014.1:0-9833 GCA_964606205.1 uncultured Candidatus Saccharibacteria bacterium
TGTAACAAAATTTATTTTATATAACACGAAGGGCCGGCTGTGAGCCGACCCTTGGGACATTAGAGAAACTAGCTGAGTAGGAACATGATAACCCCAGCATTCAGAAGCTTGAGCGCCATGTTTGTAGCGATGCACAGGCCGAGGGACTTCGGGTAGTGACCTTGGAAACCCCCGCACTTCAGGAACTGCAAACACAGCACAAAGCTGGTGACTGACTGCAGGACCACGTTAACCGTTCCCTGGTAGAAACCTCCGTAGAAGAGCGAGATGGCACCAGCGATCATGTACACCACCCACGCTGGCAACCCGTAGTGGATTGGCACAACGAGTGGAGCTCGCAGAAACATCTCCTCGACGATAGCGCCTGTGATGAGAATCTTCAGGAACGACTCGTCCAGAAGAACCGCCAGCGTGAAGCCATCTGTTATGAGTGGTTCACCCAGAACAGACGCCATGGTGAATACGAACAGGATGAACATGATCTGGAAGATCATGAACGCCTGTACGGTAGCCAAAAGCGACCACCCCGAAACCTCTTTCTTCAGCCACTCGGTCATGAGCCCCCCAGCTAGAAACTGCCTCTTTCCTCCCCTAACCTACCAGAGTTTTGCGGTGCTGGCAAAAGTATTACCAGTTAAGAATAAGAATATATGACACTTAAATTACTTAACAAGTTATAAAGTAAATTATAGTTCAATTTGATATAATTGGCCCCGGTGGAGGGTGATGAATAATTAATTTATATTTTCACCAAACGACCCCCTTTTCTAGTTTGATGCGAGAATATTCTTTTTAATTTATTCAATAGCATCGATTACCAAAATTATAAAAAATATAGAAAAACATTTAAATACATCTCAAAATACTATGTTGTTACTTTTTAGATTAGAGTTCCAGCAACTTCCAATTCGAGAAGTCTTCGATGTTTAGTTCGACACCTCGTCTCTCGTAACACATCCAGCGTCCGGAAAAATCATTTGAATTTGTATTTGCTACAATTCCACCAGAAATATTTTTATGCTTTTTTATATATTCTAGTAAACCATCACTTTTTTCTCGTGCGTCTTTGATTGTGTTTCCACTTTTCGTATCAAATAAACCTATTTCTCCGTTTTTAAATTTCACAATGAAATCAACATAGAAAGGTTTTTGTTCTTTATTTTCAACATAAGGCACAGCAAAAAATGTTGCGTCACGGTCGCCATTTTTAAACCACCATTCAATTTGATCTGATTTTTCGAGAAACTTAATAAACGCTTCTTCGGTTTTCCATTTGTTATCGTAATAGAACGGTTTCATTGCTGATAATTTTGTTTTAAACTCCGTGAAGTTTCCTCCGTAGTTCAACATTTCAGGCAATTCCCAATCAGCTGATTTTTGCAGTTCCGCTTCTCGTTTTTGAGTTTCAGCAATGTATTTTTCCTTAGTGCTATCAATAACATTTACAAAATGCTGGCTATTCTTTGAGCTTAAGACAATATTGATAATTTCAGCGAAGTGATCGGCATATTCCATACCAAATCGCATTCTAAAGAAATAATAAATTGCCTCTTTCAATCTGCCGATTGAACGATCTTCAGGATAAAACGGAGAAAGATTATTTTTTACAAAAAAGTCATAGAGTTTTTGCAAATCCGTTTCGTTCTCTGTATTAATTTTTGCTTCGCCCTTAATTTCCGCATTTGCCAATTTATCTACACCTTCTGCTTCATAATCTGAAATTAAAGACAATTCAAGTTTTTGTCCTTTGGCCTTAATTTTCTTTTCAAGATTATATGCCTTTGCTTCATCTAAAAAGATATTGATAAATTTCGGACTTAAACGAGTTTTTTCTCGCTGGCGTAAGCGATAAACAGAATTTAGTTTGATCGGCTTATAATTTTCTATCCTTTGGCTGGTATAAATCGTTAAATAATTTCTTGCAATGTCTTCCTTAATTTCAATATCGGCAAGATTTGTAAAAACAAAGCCGTGATTCAAGATTTCTTGTTTGTAGTGTCCTATGTCTGGCTCAGGCATACGCATAATTCGACCGACTGTTTGCACGGAAAAAGTGAGACTTTTCCAATCTCTAAAAAGCACCAAAACCTGAGCGCGAGGACAATCCCAGCCCAGAGCAATTGCTTGTTTGAAAATCAAGACCTCAGTTTCGTGGTCGTTCTTAGCTATATTTTCAAGATTCTCTTTTTCTTCCGATAAATAAATTGCTAGCTTTCCGTTTTCTGTCGTCATGCCGTATTTATCTTTCAAAATACGTACAACATCATTCTTAATTTGGTCTTCAGCTTGTGTTTTTCGGTCGGGTAATTGAATAAGCAAAAGTGGATTTATATCAATTCCCGCTTCTTTATATGCCCTTGCGATTTCTGATCTCTTTTTAATACCCTCCTCAAGAACCATAGCATCTGTTCCATCCGCAAGTATAGTTTTCAAACTATCACCAGATAAGAAATTTTCGAAATTTGGGTTAAGAATGACTGATTTTTTAATCATTCCTTCTAGTTTTACCTCCTCCAAGGGGATAGAAACAATCTCGTCAGGATTTGAGATGATCGGAGTTGCGGAAACCTCAATCGTTAGTCGCGGTGCAATGTCTAAAATTAAATCCTGAGAGATTTCGCTAGTGGCATGATGATGACTTTCGTCAATGATTAAAACTATTTCTCGCCCTTCTTCTTTTGTATTTTCAACAATCTTGCCAAGATAAAACTCTTTCTCATTCTCTTTTACAATTGTATTCTTATCTTTCTTGTTTATGCTTTCCCAGTTCAAAAATAATATTTCGTTTTCACCAATCTTTTTATCCGCCAAGTCTTCAAAATCGGAACATTCCAAAGCCCGAGTGTCTTCGTAATATTTTTCTAGTTTCTTTTTGCTTTGGGTATGTAATTTTCTTGGCGCAGTCCAAATAAATGAAAGAGGGGTTTTGATCTCTTTATCATCAATAAGTTGCTTCAAAAATTCAGCCGTCATTATAGTTTTCCCTGATCCAGTTGGCGCTTTGAAAATTACTTTCTTTTCTCCACTTTGTTCAAGCAGTTCCTTGCTTCTCGAAAGAAGTTTCTTTATTGCCGTATTTTGATAGTCTTTTAGTTGCATGGTCTTCTAATTATTAAAATATTCTGCGATAAACTCGAAGTATCGCTTCTGGTATTGGTGATAATTTTACTTTTTTCTTCATATCTTCAAACTCCTCGTCAAAAGTATCATCACCGAGTGAGAAAATATAAAGACTGAATTTGCCGTCAATTTTAGCGATTTCCTTTTTAAAATCATCTATCGCCTGATGATCAAAAACAATTCCAGTATATCTCTTCTTGTTTCGGAAAATTTTATATTGCTTAGTTGATTTTACATCTTCAAAAGTATCTTCTTTTACACAAAGCATTTCTGTCACTTTTTTTGTGAGAACAATTTTGTTTTTGTCTATCGGATCAGCTGGAACAAATGCTGTTTTGAAATATTTAAGATTTCCACCTAATCCACCCACCAATTCACCCGTAGAACATTTTTTATATCCTTTTATCGATTTTTCGATTCTAGGATAGCAAATTTTTTCAGCAATTTTTCTGTTTCCGTTATTATTTTCATTGTTTGTGCATATGATTACTTTTCTATTACCCTGATCTTCTTGATTCAATTCTAAAACTGAATGCGCTGTTGTTCCTGAACCAGCAAAGAAATCAAGTATAATGGAATCTTTTTTTGTTGAGACTCTACATATTTCCTTAATTATTTTTTTAGGTTTGGGGGTTTCAAAAATATCAGAACTACCGAGAATATCTGCAATCTCTTGTTTTGCATCTGTAAAAGTACCCATCTCATCAATAATTGAATCAAAATAATATTCTTGCTCCTCTTTTTCAAAAATTTTAAGTCTCGGAATTCCATCTCCGTCTTTAGGAAAATAAATTTTATTTTCTTTTAGGTATTTAGTGAATTGATCTTTACTAAAATAAAACTCTCTTTTAAGTTCTCTACCACTTGGCAAATGTATAGTGTAGTAGTTTTCTGATTTTGTGTTAGAATTATACTCATCTCTACAAATAACACCTGATTCCCAATTTCCCCTTGGATCCTTATCTGGGTTAGTCTTTTTACCCTTCCAGTTTGGCAATAATTTTACCTTACCCAAAAAAGTTTTATTTTTATTTTTATATGCAACTAAAATATACTCATGTGTATTTTTAATACGGTTTATTTTTTTAGTATTTCCCTGCTTTCCGTTTTTTCTCCAAATTAATGTATCGATGTTTACCTCACCAAATAACTCATCGCAAATACTTTTTAAATTCGCGTATTCATGCTCATCAATAGAAATAAACATTATTCCTTTTGGAGATAAAACTGCTTTGGCCAACTCAAGTCTTTTGTACATGAAAGAGAGCCATTTGCTATGACGATACGTATCTTCTTTATCTACATAATGATCATTAAAAACAAAATCCTTATTCCCAGTATTATACGGAGGGTCAATGTAAATAACATCAATTTTGCCTTTATGTGTATAGTTTAAAACTGAGAGAGTGTGATAATTGTCTCCCTCAATCAATAAATTCACTGGCTTGTCAGGGTTGCTGATTATTTCTTTACTTTTCACTTCTTCCAAAACAGGTAATTCCGTTTTACATTGCGCAACAACACTTTCTAACTTATCTTCCCAAACAAGTCCATATTTCTTGCGCTTGCGAAGCTGATCAATCTCCTTAATCAACTCTTGTCTATCCCAATTTGTATAATCTTTTCTAGCCATAATTACCCAAACTCTAGCACTTTCACCCTACATTAGCTAGTTTGTAAAATTCAAAAAATCACATTAATAGATCCCATCTATCTTTATAATTATCTAGTATAGGCATATCAATTTTATAAACCTCCCCACTTTTTCCTAACATAAATGATCTCATTGAAGTATCTTTTCTCAATTTATCACCTCTCAACCAATAAACATGAGACTCTGAGATGAATTTTGCGACAACACTGCTTGGGATTATATAAAAGGCAAAATTATGCGTATTTTTTTCGATACTTACAAAACAATAAAACAAATTCGGGTCAATTATTTTTTCATGTTTATTACTCATTCTCCAATGTGACTCCACATACCCAAAATCTTTTGATCTATAGGAGTTACTATCATAATGTGTCTTTACTTCTAATTTATACATTTTTCTTGTCTGTTGATGAGATAGTAAAATATCGACACTCTTTGTGTTACCCAATGTCATATTAGCGTCAAACCCTCTTAATGCCAGTTGAGATAAAACTGCAAATTCACCAGCTAATCCTATTTGATTTTTTGATATATATTTTTCAGATTTCATATATGTTAATTCCAGCAGATTTCTACTTTATCACCCAAAGTTTTTTCCAAATATGCTTCTACATCTACTAAATCCCCTATCTGATCCACCAAACCAAGATTTTTCGCTTGCTCACCCAGAACAGACGAACCATCTGCAATAATAGTGACTTTGCCAACTGTCAGTTTTCTATTTTTTGCCACATCAGCAATAAAATTATTATGAATTATTTTTAAGTCACGCATTATTAAATTTCTTTCTTCCTCAGTCAAAACCTTATCTCGACTTGCCATCTCTTTATATTTCCCGGAATAAAGTAAATTATAATTTAGACCTTCTTTTTGATTCTTCTCAACATTATCTAAATATGAATATGTAACACCAATACTTCCAACATCAGAATTTCTCGATGCAAAAATTGTATTAGCACCTGACGCAGCCCAATATGACGCCGAAAGCCCCGCTTGCCTAATAAGAGCAATCGTCGGTTTTTTTGAAGTTTTTAATAAGTGTGCGATTTCTTCCCCCGCAACTGGCGAACCACCAGGAGAATCTATCTCTAATACAATTGCTTTAATATCAGAATTCTTCTCAGCCTTTTTTATATAATACGAAACATAATCAGCTGGAACAGTATCAACATAATCCTCTGAGTCTTTTTCAGGGATATATGTCACTAGCTGACCGTGCAGATTTATACCCGCAACATTACACTCTGTATCATAGCTTTCATTTACATCGGGCTCACTGTTTGAAGAAATACTATTCATTTCTTCGTGATTCATGTAGTAGTCATATGCAAAGTTCCCAACCCAAACCAGAGAAACAAAAAAGGAGCAAAATAAAATTATAAAAAATAAGTATCCTAAATATTTTTTAATCACTATTGTTAAGTTTTTTATTGCAAGCCAGATTTTTGTCATTAGGCCAATTATACACCTCCAACTCAAACGTGACAGCCCCGCACACATTGTGGCGGGGCTGGAGGGCAGGACGGCTACGAGTAGCGGGGGCTCACCATCTGGAAGTGCTCGCGGGCGACATCCACATCGCCAGCGATATACACGTAGAAGTAGCGACCGATACGCCACGGAACAACTTCCTGTCCGGTGCGACGCGCGAGTACTCTCGCGAGATGGTCTACTGAATCCTGCCGAATTTTGGCAGGCCAGAGACCAATGAGGTTCATGTTCGGAACTTCCTGAAGTGGAGCAGGCTCTGGCATCGTGCAATCCTTTCTTTGTACGGACCTATTTAAGAGTCTACAAAATGCACCCCAAACTGTCTAGAATTTTTAGAAGTCTATTTTAGATTTAAAATTTCCTTAATTGGGTCAGATTCGTAAGAAGCTTCATTTTGAGAATCTATTATTTCCCATGCACGCCTCAAACTAGAATATGATTTTTCAAGAGAAAAATATTTTTCAGCTTTATCTTTATCAAAAATTTTTTTCAAAGCTTCTTTTGCAACTATAATAGTCATTAGTTCTATGTTTGTCCCGAATGAATTTTCTGGATAAGTTTTTTGTATGTGATTCCAAAGTTTTTGTTCTAGCTCAAAGTTTGGACCGTATGAAAGTATGACATGCGCCAACTCATGAACCAGTGTTGCCGTAACTTCATCCAAATCTTCTTTTATAAAAAGTGTTAACGGATCAGAAAAAGGTGTTATCCCCTTTCTTGGGTGTATGAAATATGCAATCCAAAAATCAGGGACTACAAAACCAATTTCTTTATAATAATTAAAAATAACATCATTGTATTTGTTCCAATGCTCTATATACTTATTTACAAAATCATATCCAATATTTATTTTTTCCTCTGACAAAGTTTCTCCACATGCTGAGGAAAGCATATACTCATAAACTTCACTGTATCTAAAATATAATTGATTCATTGCAATATTTTACTATAAAAATAGAGAACCCACACCTAGCCATCTTGGCTGAGTGTGGGTCGTTTTTTACCGATCGCGGTGTAACTGCGATAGTTAGCTGCTGCCGCTGTGACCACTGCTGCTGTGGCAGCCGTTCGCACTGTGCGGTGCACCAGATTCGATCTCGAGCTTCGTGTAGGGTTTGGTCTCCACACGAATCACGATCCGACTCTTGTTGCCTTTCATCGTCTTTCACCTCCTTTCATTTGGGATTTTAGGCAAAAAGGTGAGGAAAAGATGGGTACACCCTTGCCCAACTGAATCCTAACATCTCAAGTCTGGGGTGTCTATAATGCTCACAACCATAGCCGAAGTTAATCGGCAACAGTTTCTCTGATAGCACCCTCACAACGCTCAACTCGGAATCGTCTACAGACCTCACAAGATCTACAATGATCGGATTGAAATGACTAAGGATATCAACCGGTTGAACCCTGGTCGGTTCTGACACGGAAGCTTCCCTGAGCCAGTTAAGTTGGTGCAGATTTTCAGGTTGGAAGTAGATTAGACCGTGGTCCAAAGTCCTGACCACTTCTTCAGCCGAGATTGGCGGTCTTCTGTTTGCAAAGCGCCAACTTGTCAGCATAACTTCTGCTTCTTCCAGAGCCCTACCGACAGCAATATCAAAACTAAATGCTGCCGATGCACCACTAACAGCATGAGGGTAGTGTGAGTCACTCGTAATAAGTGCCAACACTACCGGCACACTATCTGTGGTTATGTCGAGAAGGTTTACTTGCCAGCCGAGCCTCTCCCATTTTTCCTTTCTGGACCTAACTGAATTTGGAAGAAGTTCGTCCGCCAATTTTCCAACTGAACGTTTACCGTACCACATTACCGATACCGCATCACGCTCAATGAGCTCGAGCATTGCCCGTTCCAATGCAGTTTCGTAGTCAAAATGCGCAGCAACTCCACTTGAACTTGAGATGTAGCTGGGCAAACGACCTAGAACAGTTGAGCTAACTGGATAAAAAACGTGCTCAACTGGCACCAAAACAGGATTTGCTGAGTTGTAACGTCTACCCTCAACCCACTGATAAACTTCATCTGGGTCGAAAGGTTTCAGTCTGTTAAGCAATTGGTATTGCCTAGCATCAAAAGGAGTGAAAACCCTTGGGTCCAACCACTCACAGTTGATCCTATTAGCACTACCAACCTGATCCCAACGAACGAGACCGGAAACATGTCTCTCGTATGCCTCTGCGATTGCCTTGATTGAGGCCACGCGACTATCAGTTGACAGGCCATATGAATGGTTTTCAAGACCTGACTTTTGTCCTGCCTTGTTTGGTGGAGCATAGCTCGCAACGGCCAAGACCTTATCTAGAACATACTCGTCCTGACCTAGGGATGATTGAACATCCCATTCTACAGGCTTACCTTCACCAACAATCGAGTTGCGAAGTCGCCATAACTTGCTACCCGTTGATTGATCTATCTGACTATCGGCAGATCCAACATTGCCTCCAATGATTGTTGTGAGAACTAGACTTCTGTGAGAATCAAGATTCAGAAGTTTAGATGAAACAGCATCATCAAACCCTCCGAACTCGAGAATCCCCACCTCACCCTGTTCTGCAACAAACATGTAGGCATTCTGAACTGCATGGCCTGCCTCAAGCAGAGCGTAGCGGTAGCTACGATTGGCATATTTTGCTGCACCAATCATGACATCCGCTGTAACAAAAATTGTAAATCCTCCCGGCACATTGGACAGGTCCAGTGCCCTGGAGAGTTTTTCTTCAGTTACAGCTGTACTAGTTAAAACCAAACTCACTGACAAGGGGTCATAAAAATAAACCCCTCTACTTAGACTTTGGTTGTCACTAGAGATAACGACGTATATGTTGAGTGGATAAAGTTTCCCCGCTGATGGGGTACTTCTTTTTTCTCCAATCACATACATTGACTTGAGGATACCGAAAAGCAGCCTCTCATCAACTTTTGTACCAGAAAAAGTTCTCACACTTTTTCTGGATTGAAGAATATCCAACACATTACTCGTTGGAAGTTCAGGACAACTATAAACTGGGCCGTCCGGTATGACTCTTTTTCTCTCTACCAATTCCTCAATATCACTGGGAGAGAGATCATTTGAAAAACGCATTGGATTTGAGGAGTCATCATGAAACGCGAACATCAGTTCACGACTATCACGTACAATCCCCTGATCCAAACACATTTCCATCAGAGCATCGAACAGCTCATCATTACCTAGCTTCGATTTTTCTCTAACTTCATCGAGACTAAGGTATCCGTTGCAATACCGCAAAACCCTAATCAACTCATCGATGTAATCTCGGACAAACACTTCTCCAGTGCGACCAAGAAACACCATAGAACCATCTTCGGTCTTGCAACCAAACAAGACCACGAGTGGCTTGAGAATACTTTTCATTTTACCCTCTGGTATTGTAGGTTGAGACATCAAGGGACCACCCCTCGATTCTGACGTAACAATAGAATAAATAGATGTACTAGTCAATTAGACTAAAATCTTGATCTTTTGCGGAGAGAGAGGGTTTTGGTCACAGATAATTTTGTTAGTTTCCTGCGGAAACGGTGGGATTTGAACCCACGATGCCTTGCGAC
>CAZSFU010000015.1:0-9755 GCA_964606205.1 uncultured Candidatus Saccharibacteria bacterium
CGTATTTCAGGAATCATAGCAATAAAACTAGACGGAAAAGATGAGCTGGTTTCAGCATCTTTTACTCATGAAAAAGACACTGTGATAGTCGTTACTCAAAAAGGCCAGTCTATTCATTTTAAAGAAGCTGATATACGAGAGATGGGAAGAACAGCTATGGGGGTTCGAGCAATAAAACTTGGTAAGGGCGATGTTGTTATATCTGCAGAGACGGTTCCTAACTCAATGAACAACGGTAGTCTCATGGTCATTTCTGCAAACGGTTACGGAAAGTGTACTGATATAGATGAGTACAAAATACAAAACAGAGGAGGTTCAGGTATAAAGACCGCAAATGTGACTCCAAAAACAGGAAACCTTATTTCTGCAAAAGTTTTTGCTGAAGGTGAAGGGGAAATAGTGGCCATTTCTAAAAAATCACAGGTTATACGAGTTGATGCAAAAGAAATTCCAGTACTAGGACGGCAGACTCAGGGAGTGCGTATTATGAAACTGAGAGACGGAGACTCTATTGCATCCCTCATTTGTTTGTAGGTCTTCTCGATTAGCATTTATGCAAAGAGTAAAGTACATATTAGAGAAAATTAGGCCTGAAGAATGGCTTGCAATTTTGACTTTCTTTATAGTTACTTATATTAATACTCAACTTTATGATGATAGTATTACTTTGTTTGGATCAGTGAAGCAGATTGTTAACTATTTCACTTTCGGTAACCCATTCCTTTCTCTCTTTTATATCGCTGTTTTTGTTTTTACGTTGCTTGTTTTTTATAAAAAACTCTCTGCTTCTATGATCGACTGGATTGTTGGAGGTATAAAGCCAAATCGAGAAAGTATCATTACTTTTATGGGCGAAATAATAAAGCCCATGAGAATCATTTTGCCCATGATTTTGGTAACGGCACCACTTACACAGTTACTTGCCAAATTCAGCTATGATCTTAGATATAAAGTGATGGATGTATTACTTGCCAGAGCAGATTATGTTTTGACTGGGCGGTATTTTTTTATTGATTTACCAAGCAATTTTCATTCAGTTTATTTTACTTGGTTAATGTATTTTTCATATAAAAGTCTTACTCTTATAATGTGCGCAACTTTCATTTTCCTGTACTTTAGTAAAAGCTCCTTATTGAGGCTTGCGGTTACGGCTTTTATCTTCTCAAACATAATAGCCTATCCTTTTTTCTATTTAATTCCTGCACAAGGTCCAATATATAGCCTTATTCTCAACATTAGAAATATTGAGGTTCCGGAGGATGTTTCCGTAATGATTAGGCCATATAGTCCAACACCGTACATTTCAGACGTTACAGGTGCTATTATGCACATTTATGTAGATAAAATGCATGATAATTCCGCTCCCGTTAGTAGTTTGCCTAGTATGCATGCTACTTGGGCATTAATTTTTATATATATATTGTGGAGAGTGAGGTCGTGGACTGTGTATTTTATGGTTCCGTGGGTGTTTCTTATGTTGTCAGGCGGGTTGTATTTTAGTTTGCACTATTTTATTGACTATATCGCGGCGGTTCCAGTCAGCATTTTAAGTATTATTTTTGCAAAATTACTTTTAAGGAATGAGGGAGTAGATTAGTTTGTTAATAACTAAAATGCACTAATTATGCATTCATACTATAATAAATATATAAACTTGGTTTATTATATAATACCTATTTCATGTTTTCAGATCCAATAAAAAATGTTGAAAGTGTCGGAATACAGGCAGGAATGGAAATAGCTGATTTCGGTAGTGGTTCAGGACACTACACGTTGGCTGCTGCCAGGGCGCTGGTTTCTACTGGAAGAGTATATGCAATAGACGTAAACAAAGATCTGTTAACAAAGCTAAAAAATCACGCAACAAAAGAGGGTTTGTATAACGTCGAGGTTATATGGGGTGATATTGAAAAAACAGGTGGAACAAAGCTCCGAGAGTCAACGATAGATCTAGTTTTTTTGAGTAATATTCTTTTTCAAATAGAGAATAAAGATAATTTAATAAAAGAAGTTAAAAGAGTTTTGAAACCTAACGGAAGAGTTTTGGTTGTGGATTGGGCGGATTCTTTTGGGGGGATTGGCCCAACTGCTCAGATGGTTGTATCAAAGGACAAAGCCACAACACTCTTTGAAAGTTCCGGTTTCCATATGGACAGGGAAATTTCAGCGGGGAGTCATCATTATGGTTTTATATTTAAAAAGTTATGAATAAACTAAGCCCATTTAAAATTGGAGTTTTTGCTGTATTTATTGGCGGTATCATCATAGGAGTTGCCTTGTTTGCTTTATCCAAGGGAACTTCTAGTAGTGCGAGTAACGCAGATATCGTAGTTTGGGGAACAATAGACGAAAGTGCTTTTGGTAATGCATACGGTGCATCTTCAATAAAAGCTTTTAAAAATATTAAAGTTACTTATGTAAAGAAATCAGCGGCAGATTTCGATCAGGATTTTATAGGAGCATTGGCGGACGGTGTTGGCCCTGACATTGTTCTTCTAAGAGACGACTCTTTTTATAAAAATAGAAAAAAGATTTTCACTATCCCATACAAAAGCTATCCTGCTCGAACATTCAAAGATACTTTTATAGAAGAAGGGGAGTTGTTTATGAGTCCTGATGGCATAGAAGGAATTCCGTTTATGGTTGATCCTCTAGTTTTATATTGGAATAGAGATATTTTTTCAAATAACATAATTCCTCAACCGCCAAAATACTGGGATGAAATATATCCTTTAATCAATCAAATAACAAAGAAAGACAGCAATGCAAATATTATGCAGACCGCTATTGCTTTGGGTGAGTGGCGAAACATTGTAAACGCCAAAGAGATACTGTCTATGATTTTGATGCAGGCCGGAACACCTATTACAGAGAGAAGTGGTGCCAATTTTGTTTCATCATTGTCTCAAAAATACAGTTACACTGTTGCTCCCGCAGATTCTGGAATAGACTTTTTCACTCAATTCTCAAACCCAACATCAGTAAACTACACTTGGAACAGGTCACTTCCTAGTTCTCTGAATATGTTTTTGTCTGGAAATCTAGCTACATATATTGGTTTTGCATCTGAAATTCAAGGAATACAACAAAAAAATTCAAATTTAAATTTTGACGTAACATATGTACCTCAAATTAGAAACTCAAACAAAAAGATTGTTTTTGGCCATCTCTACTTATTGTCTATAGTAAAACAGTCAAAACAAATAAGTGCAGCTTTTTCTGTCATAGCTGCACTTACCGAGCCCGCTTCCCTAAAATCTTTAGAGGATTACACAAATCTTCCACCAGTGAGAAGGGACCTCCTTGCAGACCGACCGACTGATGCATATAAAACTGTATTTTATGATTCAGCTTTACTGTCGCATGCTTGGGTAGATCCGGATTCAGTCGAGAGTAACTCTACATTTAGAGATATGATAGAATCAATAACTGGAGGCAAAAGCAGGTCAAATGAGGCTATATATCGAGCAGAACAAGAACTGTCAGCACAATTAAAAAAATAGAATGAAAAAATACATCAAATTTTTGATAGTAAATATAACAATCTTTGCATTCATTTTGCTGGCTCCGGCTGTTGTTGTGTATGGACAGGCTACACCAGTTCCTGGAACTCCATCAACTCCAGCACCAACAACTGTGGTTGGAAGCACTAACACTGGATTTACTTACGAATGTATAGAAAAAGGCGCTGGCCCAGGAGGTGCGGACAGATATGGTAACTGTACCTGGAACAATTTGATAGAAGCAATTCAAAGATTTTTTGATTTTGCTATACCGTTTGCGCTATTTTTCACAGTTGTTGTTATCGCATATGCTGGTTTCTTCTATATGACTACTGGTAGCAACCCAGGAAACAAGGCGAAAGCTAATAAAATGTTCATGAATGTTGCTATCGGAATATTTTTCATGTTAGCAGCTTGGCTCATAGTTAAACTGATCACTAATGCGTTGATAGGAGATCCGACAATAATAAATAACATACCATTATAAAAATATGAAAATATTAAAGAAAATATCAGTACATATATTTGCAACAATTATTTTGTTGACACCAGCCGTTTTTGTATACGGTCAAGCGACACCAGTTCCTGGCGACGGAGCGGGTACTCCGACACCAGGAACTCCCGCTCCTCAGCAGGTTAATGTTAAGTTTGATAATCCGCTAGCTAACAAGTCAGGTAGCTTGATGCAGTTAATAACAGATATTTTGAATAAAATAATAATGCCTATAGCTGCAATAGGTGTAGTTCTTTGGATTGTTTGGGCCGGATTCCAGTATTTATTGGCCCAAGGAAAACCAGACGCTATTAAAAAGGCCAATCTGAATTTAATGTGGTCACTTATAGGAGCAGGTTTGCTTTTGGGAGCAGCTGGAATATCCGCTGTATTGGAGAGTACTGTAAATCAAATCATTTTAAAACCATAAAGTCATGAGATATATTTACAAAAAAGAGTCATTGATATATTTTGCGATAATTTATTTATTGCCAATCACAGTAAGGGCGGCTAGTTTTAACTTGGCCACAAGTAACTTTAAGCGCGTAGTAGAGGAGGTAGTTAGTGTTTTGGTTATAGTGGCTCCACTTTTGTTTGTTTTGACTGTCCTTATGTTTTTTTGGGGTTTATCAAAATTTATTTTGAACTCTGGAAACGAGGCGGATGTAACAAAGGGTAAAAACTACATGATTTGGGGTATCCTAGGACTTTTTGTTCTTTTGAGTGCTGGGGCTATAATAAATCTTGTATCTGGTGATCTTGGTTTGGGGGGTAATAGTGGTATTTTGCCTACCATACCGACTAGTGTTACTACACCTTAATATTATTAATTTAAAAATAAATGAAAAATAAATTATTATACTCAGCTATAGCGATAACTACTCTTTTTCCAGTAGTTTCTTTTGCCGCACTTGCCGGACTCAAATCACTCTTGGTAGATTTTGGTGGGATTATTAGTAGTTTGATCTCTATTTTATTTGCTCTTGCTATTGTTTATTTTTTCTGGGGAGTTGGACAGTTTATACTAAAAGACGCAGCTAACGAAAAAACTAGAGCAGATGGTCAGAAAAAAATGCTATGGGGAATTATAGCTATATTTGTGATGGCGTCGCTTTTTGGAATAATAATGGCTCTTGGAAATCTAATAGGTGTTCCTGTTAATCAAAGTGGCGGAGTGTGGCCTATCAACCTGGCACCTTTGCAGACTGCTCCTTAGTTGTTTATCCACACAACACTTGTTTTCTTTCGCATTTGTATTACAATTATTGTATTAGGTAATTAATAATTAATTAAAAATAATGAAGAAATTTATTTACGGAGTATTGGCTTTTGTACCTGCACTTGCTTTTGCTCAAAACTCAAGTTTTGATCTAACAAATTTAAGCAATCTAATTGAGTCTGTTGGTAATATAATCGCAAGTATTATTCCTATAATGTTTGCTCTTGCTATTGTTTACTTCTTCTGGGGATTGGTTACATACATTAGATCTGCTGGGGATCCAAAGGCTGCAGATTCTGGAAAGAGCATCATGATATATGGTGTTATCGCTATTGCTGTGATGGTATCTATATACGGACTAGTTAACTGGCTACAGGATTCAATAGGTCTTGACTCAAGTGCAACAGTTAATCTGCCTACAGTAACAATATCTGTACCTTAATACACTAATTACCCATGTTGACTATCGGTCCATTTTTGGACAGAATTCTGACTTATATAGTAAACCCGCTTGTTGTACTTTTGGTAGCGGTATCGGCAATATATTTTATATACGGAGTGTTCATGTTCATGAGCTCTGACTATGCTGATAAAACTAGAAAAGAAGCACAGGATGCTATCATATGGGGGATAGTTGGGATGGTTGTTATGTTCTCCGTATTTGGTTTGGTTAGGTTTGTGCTCGTCACGTTTGGAATAGACAAGACAGATATAAAATCAACAGAAGCTCAGGGCTACTTGAAGCTATAACTTGAATTTACAGATATGAGAAAAGCGCGGAGGGCCCGAGTAGGGTCTTCCGCGCTTTGCGTGTACATGGTTCGTCTCAGTCTACTCGGTGCAGATGAAACGAACCTTCTGTGATACGTCCCCGACTCTCGTCGAGAAACGCAGTTTATCCGCCGGGAATGGGTCCTGTTTCTCTCCCACCGGCAGGATATCGAGCTCGTTGGTGCCGTTCTTTTGGAGTTTGTCAGACTCCGCTCGAACGACGCCTTTGGTCTCGATGTGGCAGCTGGGTCCAACTGCGACCCATTCCGACCATCCGATTAGAGGTGCATCGATGAGTCGAACGGTGGTTTTGCCGTTAAGGGACTTAACCGCCAACGCCACGATGCACTCCTGCCAGGGCTTGTAGCCCTCACGGAGGAACAGATTAATGCCGTATCCGAGGTTTCCCTCGGTCGTATCGATATTGTATCCGAGGGACTCCGCCTCCTTGCGATGCATCTCCTTGATCATCATCGCACCGACGGCCGAGTCTTTGTTCCTCTCGAGCCCGTTCAGAACAACGAGAACGTTGCCCGAGTCATCATACTGTCGGTACGACGACTCACAGTACACGATGTCGAGCATGCTGGCGACCGACTTCACTGGAAGTTTCTCCGTGAACATCTTTGCGGCCAACATGTGGACGTCGTGACTGCTGGGGCGTGCGTTTGTTGCCACGCCGGTTCTCGGCAGGAACGACGTTCCACGCGGGACTTCGGTGTTAACCTTGTCCCACACGTACATCCACGCTGCCGTGATGATGGCCACGCCAATCGCGAGCTTGAAGAGGAAGATAATCGTGGCGGCAAGCCAACCACGCTTCTTCTTCTTTTCAGGCTTCGCCTTGGGCTCGTCACATTTCTGTGACTCGGCCTTGGCCGGTTCCTTTGCCGACTTCGGCTCTGCCGGAGCAACCACTGGCACGGGTGCGGGGGCTGGGGTAGGCTCAGGGGAGACTTCTTTCTTCTCCTCCTTGGCCTCCTCTCGAACAACCATGACTTCCTTGCCAAAGTGCTTTTTCACCAGGTGCAGTATCGTGATGAGCACGACACAGGAGCTGATGAGAATCATGAGAATCGTGCCGGGCATCGGCATAATCTCACCTCCCTTCCTCTACATATAATTATAACATATATCATATAAAAAAGCAAGCCCCGGCCGGTTTGACCCGGCGGGGGCTTGTGTGTCAGTGTGGGAGGCGTTTATTTGTCGCCACTCACACCATTGAGTATCTCCTTTCCTGCAATGAGCATGTCAGCTACGCCACCCAAGTCGCGAGCGACGATGGTGACCTTACCCGTCTTGAGCCCTGCTTCCAGGGCCCGGAGACGAAGGATTTCCCTGGCTCCGTCGGAGCTGGCGGCTTCGCCAAGTGCTCGGAGGTTCGCTGCTTCAGCCACACCCTGGCCTGCGAGGACCTCGTTGGCAGCCTGGCCCTTAGCCAAGGCCGCTGCTGCCTGCCCTCGTCCTTCTGCTGCGAGGAAGGCTTCTTGTGCAACAGCCTCTGACTGCTTTGCGGCAGCCTTGCCGATCGCCTCGTTCGTGAGACGGTCGCGCTCGCCCTCCGATCGCCTCGTTGCCGCTGTGGCTTCACCGTCAGCGACAGCAATTGTGGCCGTTCTCGTAACGAGCCCAGTGTTTGTGTCGTGGGCCGTACCGAACTCCACCAGGTGGCATTCGATGAGATCAACGCCCCAGCGTTCTGGCTTTTTCTTGCCAGGAACTTCCGTTGCGTTCTTCTCGCCGATGAGCCACTCGACTCTACCCCGCATTCTGTCGCTGAACTCACGAACCTTCCCGATGGATAGAGCGAGACATGTCTTGCCGGCTTCCTCCTGAAGCACGGCCATGTTTGTCAGCAGAATTCTATCGATTGCCTCGACGATGGTCCCCACCTCAGAAATGAATCTGGCAGGATCGTCGATCTTGAAGGTGAAGTATCCATGGGGATCCGTGAACAAGTTACTTGCAAGAGGGTTGCTCTCGAAAGCCTTCAACTGTTCCTTCGAGAGGGGAGTTTCCAACGTGCTATTCTTGATGTCTGGCCACGCGATTCGGCGTGGTTCGCCACGATAGAACAACACAGGGGATTTCCTTGCCTGCTCGATGATCTCAGCATCTTCTTCTCGTGCCGTTCCCCAGTCGACCTTGATCGGGTTCTTGGGGAAGGTAACGAGTTGAGTTGGCCATGGTACAAAGTGTGGCCCAGACTCCAACTTCCTCTTGAAGATGTAGCCTGCCCACTTGATAACTCCAAGGCTGCGCTCATCAAGCACTTCCCACGCGGTTGCCGCATGGCAAACTGCAGTGAGAATGATGAGCCAGGGCCAGGCTACCGACCAGGCGTCTGACTGGTTGAAGTACTGATACCACGTAAGTGGTTCGTTGCCAACGACCGTAGTTGTGTGACTGAAGTACACCCCCACGCCGTAAAGCGCGAGGTAGAAAATCAGGAATGCCCGCTTGACCGGGTCCGTGACGTGCCAACGGAGTGTCTGGTTGTCCCAGAGAGAATTGATCCACTCAGGAACAAGGATCTCCTTGTACGACTTCAGGAGCACGATCGCAATCGCGATAGCAACGAGAACAACGAAAGAGGCAATTAGCATGCTCATTTGAGTTCCTTTCAACGAACGAGTTGGTGTGCCAGAGGGGATGAAATTCCCAATCTTGACTCTGGCGGTATTCTATCACAAAAAATAGATAAAGTCAAGTTTCTTATGCCACAAAATATGGCTATACACAAGCCTGTTTGTGGATTTCCTAGAATAGATTTCTGGTGTAAATGTTTTGCGAGCTGTATAATCAATATATGAATTCAAGATCTCAGATTGTGGCGACTATCGGAAAAGCATCAGAAAGTCTAAATGTGTTAAAACAGATGGCAGAGGCAGGTATGGACATTGCTAGGCTCAACTTTTCTTGGGGAGATTTTGCTGAGAAAAAGAAAATAATAGATTACATAAGAAGAGTAGAGACGGAAATTAATAAGAAAATATACATTCTAGCTGATCTCCCAGGTCCGAGAGTCCAAACTGGTAGTACTCATACATACGACAAAGACATTGCGAGTTCGTTTACAGCCGAAGATAGAGAAATAATAGACTTTGGAATAAAAGAAATTGTGGATTTTTTCGCTTTATCTTTTGTTGGTAGTGAAAGTGACGTTATTGCTTGCAAGGAATACCTAAAATCGCAAAAAGGTTTTCAAAAAGTTATTGCAAAGATTGAAAGAAAAATAGCTGTAGAAAATATTGATGAAATAGTACGCTCTGCGGATGCTGTTATGGTTGCTAGAGGCGATTTGGGAAATGAGATTTCCATAGAAGAGTTACCGTTTGTTCAGGCGAGTATTGTGAAAAAATGCGAGATAGCAAACAAACCAGTTATCGTAGCAACACAGATGATGCTCTCCATGGTAGAAAATATTGAACCAACTCGTGCCGAAGTCACAGATGTTTCCAATGCTATAACCGAGGGGGCAGATGCTGTGATGTTGTCTGAAGAAACAGCAAAAGGTAAATATCCAGTTGAGGCTGTTGCTGTAATGGAAAAAATAATTTCAGCATCGGAAAATCATTTACCTGATAAAAAAAGTATTCGTCCGCTAAATAATATTTATGTAGAAGAGAAAAAAGGTAAGTTGGTTATTATCCGTCACCAAGAGTCAGAGTGGAATAAAGAGGGTGTTTGGACTGGTAGTCGAGATGTGCATCTAACGCCATACGGGTTCGAAGAGTCAAAAGAGTTGGGTGAGTTGGTCAAAGAT
>CAZSFU010000016.1:0-2334 GCA_964606205.1 uncultured Candidatus Saccharibacteria bacterium
GTTGGAGCTGTTAGGTTTACAACTTCCAAAACTTTTTTTATCCGTGGATCGATATCGTAGATTTTATTTTTAAAACAGTTTAAAAAGAAATCTCTGACTGTCATCTCTAGCTCGTTTCGAGGAATAACCTGTCGAGCTATTGCGATACTCATTTTGTCGTTTATGAAAATATTCCCAGCCTCTGGTTTGTGAGCTCCCGTTATAAGACCAAAAAGGGTACTTTTTCCAGCACCATTCTGACCCATGATAGTTATTTTCATTCCAGCACGTATGTTGAAAGAAACCTCATCCAAGATGGGTTTTTTGATTCCAAAATCAAAAGAAACGTCCTCGAAACGTATTATGGATTCATTTGCTGACATAAGTTTCTACTGTACAGTAATTTTGACAAAAAATCTATAGAGATTTTGCTTCAAGAATAATATCCTGATAGATATCGATAAGAGCAAAAAAGATAGCTAGAACTATCGGTCCAAAAATAAAACCTATAGGGCCAAAAACTATCAGTCCACCGAGTACTGAGAAAAGCATTATTAGCTGGTGTATCTCTACTGTTTTTGCATACAGATATGGAGTCAAAATATTATCTACCAAACCAACTATCAATGCTCCCCACAAAAACAGTCCGATAGCATGTGGCGTGTTACCAGCGATATAAGTATATGCAACAGCAGGAATAAATATAATAGCTGTGCCCAAACCAGGCACCAGAGAAACAACAGCTGAAATACTGCCCCACAGAGTTGGATTAGGAATACCAAATACCCACATACCCAACCCTGAAAGAATTCCCTGAATTAACGCGACCAGAATAACACCCTTTGAAGTAGCGTTTATTGTTAGCTTTATTTTGTTAAATATAAGTTCATCGTATTTGTCTGCAAGCGGACTGAGATCTATCAAAGTTTTTTTGAACTTCTCACCATCCCTCAAAAAGAAAAAGAGTGATATGAAAATCAATATTATGCCAGTACCAATAGCTAATACAGAAGAAAGTATCGCTGACAAGTGACTAGTTACCCAGTCTGCGCCCACAGATGCGAACTCACCAATGTTTAGATTGAAAGAAGGGTATATTTTCTGCACAGGAACCTCAATTGCGTTTGTTATCTTTTGAATATAATTGATTTCACTGTGGTTTGTTAGTTGAAGATATATATTTTTAGATTCTCCCAAAACTTTGAATGAAAGAAAAGTAAAAGGCACCATTACAACAGCTGCAAACAAAATGATAACAACAAAAGCGGCCAAACCTCTTCGACCATTGAAATACTCAGTGATTTTCTCGTGAATAGGTCCAAGTACAACGGCAAAAATTGTAGACAAAACCAACACCTCTAGGAATGGAAGGAAAATAAATAGGATTATTGAAAACACAGCTAACAATAATGCAAGAAAAAAATATTTTTGGAGAGCGTCTTTATTCATAATCTAATTATAACACAAATTTGACCAAAAGTTATCAACATCAAACATTGATAAACATTAATAGCCTGATAAAATGTATGCATGGCAAATCTTTTCATTACAATCAAACAAGCATCTAAAATCCTAGGCGTTTCCCCCCTCACACTGCGAAACTGGGACAACAACGGCAAACTGAAGGCTCATAGACACCCTATGAACAACTATCGTGTTTACAAGATAGAAGATCTAGAAACTGTTATAAGAGATATAGAAGCTGGAACTGGTAGAAGAATCAGCACAAAAAAGGAGATTAAGAAACTGATAGTAAAGCACCTAAGGGATGATGAATAATCCACGTAGATGAGGTAATTTTACTTATTTTCTTCTAGGTCTAGGCAGACTGAGTTCAAGCAGTATCTCATTCCTGTATCTGTTGGACCATCGTTAAAAACATGACCCAAGTGTGAACCGCATTTTGAACATACAACCTCAACTCTGTGCATACCCATTGCGTCATCTGGTATTTCCTTAACCGCTCCCGGCAAAGCCTGGTCAAAACTTGGCCAACCTGTTCCAGAATCAAACTTTGCTTCAGAGGAAAACAAGTCTTGTCCGCAAACTTTGCATTTATACATCCCGTCTCTATCATCGTGCAATAACTTTCCAGAAAATGGAGCCTCTGTTCCCTTTTGTCTCAACACTAAATATTCTTCTGGTGTAAGTTTATTCTTTAACTCTTCTTCGTTTATATCCATGTTATTTATTTTTAGACTCATCATTTAATAAATTCCCAAAATTTTTCACGACTTTTTCTAGTTTTGGATTTATAACTAGTTCACAATACGCCTCGTCTTTATGATTTGCAAAATAGTCCTTGTGATAGTTCTCAGCAATGTAAAAAACATCAAGTGGTAAAACTTCTGTTAC
>CAZSFU010000016.1:2434-6825 GCA_964606205.1 uncultured Candidatus Saccharibacteria bacterium
GTAGTTCCCGAGCAGACCTGTTCATATGTAGGATTTGGCACAGTTCCGCCAGAGTAACCGGGCAACACGCTTGAGACTCCTTTGAGCATTTTAAAAACTGCTTCTGTACACCAGAAACAACCGCCACCAAAAACTGCTATTTCTTTATTCATATTTAGATTATACAACAAAACCACTCTTGCGAGTGGTTTTGTTTAAACTATTTTATTTTATTTACTGTAAAACCCCAATTTTAAATGTTGCTAGCTCCTGTGCCGGGTTTCCTTGTCCTCCGTGTGCATTTAGAAACATTGTAGTTCCATCCTTTCCACACATGCTAATTATTGGGAATTGTCCACCAGGATGCTGTGCTATCCAAGACGTTAGATTGTAGACCCCACCACTCACAGCAGACCAACAATCGGTTGGAGTACTGTGTGTTGCTACTTGAGCAAGAGTGTATTTTGCAACTGTTGTTGGAGTAGGAGGAACTTGTCCTGGCGGAAGTGGTGTTGGACCGTTAGTCACATTACCGTTTGCAGGTGGAAGTGGTGTTGGCCCACCATGCTCGTCCTCGTCTTCGTCATCATCTCCATCGTCACCCTCGTGACTATGGCCTTCGTGAGACTGTTCTACTCTTTTACCTTCACTTCTTACTTCGTTTTTCTCACCTTCATCACCTTTCTTCTTGAACAAAACTGGAGTAGTCGTAGAGTTTGAACTAGTTGCAACAACAAATGTCCATCCACCGTGTTCACCACGACCGTTTTTTACTCTTATTATATTCGCTAGCGCTGGAGAAGATGATGCACTAGCTGAACCCGTAACAGTAACGAACGCATCAAAGTGATCGTCTAACTTTTTTTGAAGTTTCTCAGCTAACTCATCTGCTGACTTTGAATCCCTACCTCTAACTTTTGAAACTTGCTTATTAAAATTACCCAACTCGTTCAAAACAGCGGCTTGCAAAAGCGCATTCTGAGCTGGAGTAGTAGTACCAACTACAGATTTTAGCTTTTCAACCTCCTCTAGACGTCTTGTAGCTTGTTTTATAGCCACTTCTGCATCACCATGAGCTGTTACAGCTAGGGCGGACTCTATATTTTCATTTAGATGTATTTTAACTGGATACAAAACGTCTCCAGGAAGGGCCTTTTCTGCAACAACACCAGTTCCCCCTCCAACTAGGAGCAATAACAACAATGCTAACGGCATATTATTTTTTAAATTAAATTATAAAAAACCTCAATCTGTCACAACAAATGAGACGATTAGGTTAATTATATCTTACAAACTATATTAGGCAATAACTAGAGGAGAAATCAATATCGATTTATATATATAAAGAAGTCCCAACATGAGCAAAAGTATACCGATACCCAAAAGTATCATCCGGACATGATGTCGCTTGAACTCTACAAAAACAAAACTTAGAAGGCTCATTAAAATCACTAGAGCAATAACAAGATATGCTAAACCAAGAGACTTTTCTGGCGAAGCCAAAACTCTATCAAACCAGTTAGAGTATTTTAACTTTGGAGTGTTTATTGCTTCTGCACTTTTCTTCTCCACAGCAACATACAACTCGTTTGTGCCGTTTTCACTTAGCACCTGCGTAGACACTGACTCAGACAACACCGCACTAGATGATGAAACGGCTACTGGTTTTGAACTTGATTTTGCAGATGTTGTTGGAGTGAGCTTTTTTAACACAGGAGTTTTTTCTTTTACTGCTGGTCTACCAAAAAGTTGAACAACAAAAGTCGTTCTTTTACCCTGATACATACCATCTGCAGTCGCAATACCGATCTCAGTAAAATTGTCATTCATTATGTTCGCTTTGTGACCAGGAGAGTTCATCCACGCGTTGTTTACATCAACAGAGTCGTTAAAGTTTACCGCGAGATTTTCTCCAGCGTAACTAAAGTCGTATCCAACTTGCTCAAACCAATACCATGGAGTTTTTCCCGCTGGAGATTTGTGAGCAAAGTAGCTGTTTTCCGCCATGTCATCCGCCTTCATTTGCGCAGCTTTTTCCAAAACTGGATTTATTGCTAGGTGACTATAGTTTTTTGCATCACGATCTTGGTTAGCATAGTCAACAAGAACCTTTGGTAAAACCAAGGCCGTAAAATCTTTACCAACTAGCATTTTTCCAGATACCGCTATTATGAACAAAGCGATAACTATAAAGAAAATAGAAAAAGTAGAAATATCTCTAAAAATATGAGGTTTGTAGTTGTTCTCTTTGTGAGAAACAAACATTTTTTTCAAAAACGACATATATATATTATACAACGAACCAATAAAACGTGCAATAGATAACAAAAAAGCCCTATTTCTAGGGCTTTTTTGTTTAAATTATTTAGATTATTGAGCGTTTGGATTTCTAGACCATGGAACTAGAGTTGGAAGTTCTATTGAAAGATCTGGACACTCAAGCTTGTTTATCTTTCGAAGTGTCGCTAGATAAACTAGACCTGTTGGACCATTCTCACCCCAAGGCTTTAGAATATCGTCACTGTATTTTGCCTGGAAAGCCTTTACTGCATTGTATGTAGCCTGACCATATACTCCTGTAACTGGAAGGTTTGTTCCCATCCACTTATTTAGGAATATCTGAAGTTTCTTAACTTGTTCCTTGTCATTCTTTGAACTACCAAGTCGTATATGTTTCTCCATGTACAAACCACATGATGCACCTAGTACTTCACCTTTTGATGTTGAAGCTCCTAGAACAATTGGGCCATTACCTCCAGCTGAGAAACTACCTACTATTGGACCGTTTCCACCACCATTACCTGGAGGAGTTGGAGGGTTAGGATTTGAATCATCTGTGTTATTAACACACTGATTATCACCTACGATATGCTTTCCAGATGGAACTGATGACTGGTTACCCTCTATGTTTGCACATACATCTACTACAACTGCATTTGTCTCATCGTTATCGTTTGGATCGTATGATTCTGAGTTAGAAGCATTTCCGTCTGTGTGACATCCAGGATCCAACGTATCAACCAGATTATCATCATCATTATCCCTGCCGTCTGCACAAGCCTTTGGAGCTGGTGCGTCTGGTATACACTGATTACCATCTGCATGATATCCAGTAGGAACAGTTGCCTGTGCTCCGTCGATGTTTGAACAAACATCTGTAGGAGGAACTACCACTTCACACAATGGTGAGTATGGATGTACAACAACTGACTCATCAACGAATTTGAATGTTAATTCAGAACCTACTATGTGTCTCTCTGCGAAATATAGATTTACTATGTGAGTACCGGCTGTAAGATTTACACTTCCTGTAACCAAGTTGGCTGCGTGAACGCCTGGATTGTTTACAACCAAAGCACCGTCTATGTATACCCAAGCATCATCGTCTGATGTTAGCTCGTATGCATATGAGCCAGTTGTTGGAACTGTTATCTTTGATGATGAATGTGTTCCGAAGTGGAATTCATGACCATACAATGTAACATCTCCAGCATCTGCGTATATAGTTGAATCAAATGGGAAGAAGTTGTTACCGAACATCAAGTTTGAATCAACTCTACTGAACTTGTAGAAAACTGAATCATACCAATTAGCAACCCAAGGAGAAGCTACTGATAAAGGGTCTCCGTGTGAAGTCTCCCAATTTCCAGCATTAGCCTCCATATCTGCTTCTGTTGATTTGTAGTTAAAGTAATCTGTATACCATCCAGTCGCATTTAGATCTGGAATTGGACACTGTGATGTAACCTTTTTAGCGTTGAAAGCAACACAGTGATATGTCTGACCAGCAACTGGTGAATCAACATAGTCTAGGTTGTCGTAGTTAAAAACGTCAGTAGAACAGTACATTTCTGCTGAGTTTTTTGAATCTGTAGCATCTAGGTTTGATGTTGCTCCAGAGAATGGAACAAAACCATCTTTCATTTCTTCTCGAACCCATACTGTTGCTCCAGCTGGAACTACTACAGTAGCGATACCGTTAACACCTGTTGCAGAATCAAATTCTGTCCATGGTGAAGTAGCAGCACCTGTATTATCACCTGGGTTTGAGGCAACAATAGGTGCCCACTGGAATTTCCAATCCTTTTCTAGGTGACATGTGTTTGGATGTGCCGCTAGAAAGTCTGATGCTGTAGAAGCTGTTATATCTGCTGCACCCGCTCCCCAGTTTGGAAGATCTGTCTCACTATCACAAACTATTTTTGTAGCTGAGATAGTTGCAGTTGTTGGAGCCGGAGTAATCAATACGCACTCTCCCTCTTCATTTTTTTCGTATCCATCAGGAATAGTTGTTTGTTTTTCATCCAAGTTTGGGCAAACATCAACTACAGGAGCATGATCTTTACACCAGTCATCACTCAAACCTTCATCTTCATCCTCCTCATCTCCTGTTGGTCCAGCATATAGATAAT
>CAZSFU010000016.1:6925-9443 GCA_964606205.1 uncultured Candidatus Saccharibacteria bacterium
AAATTTTATAAACCCTTATAATGCAAAACCGGCCACAAAAGACCGGTTATGCTATTAGCTCCACACAGTCCAAGCGTCCAAATACAGACTGTGCTTCATGGCTTCTTCATTAAACCCGAACTGAGTAAGATTTTACACTAACTACAAATATAGTCAAGTGCCATTAAAATTCGCTATTTTTGCTAAAAAAAAACAACAAAAAACCCTGTATTTTACAGGGTTTTTTGTTGTTTTAGTTAATTTTTAACTAATTTTGACGTTTTCCTTCTTTTTCATGGTTTTCACTTTTGCTTTCATGATTGCCATAATTCTTTCCTGACTGCTCACTTCTATTATCGTCTTTGTCACTATCCTCCTTTTCTTCTTTCTTTTTTTGAGCGTTACCAAAATCAATATTTGTGACAGTTGTTCCAACAGTGATAACAATATCTTTTGGATTTTTACTCATTCTCTTCCAACCTTTCTGATGAGTCTCTCGAACCTCGTATGTTCCAGGGGCTACATCTGAGAATGTGTAATTTCCGTTCGAATCAGTTGTTACAGTAGCGACAACAGTATCGTCATCATCGTTGTTGTTTTCATTATCCAATATGAGTCGTATTTTCCAACCAGAAAGTCCAGGTTCGTTTGTGTCTTTCTTTCCATTTCGGTTTAGATCATTGTATTTCATTCCAGAAATACTTGATTGCTTCGTGTTTGTAACTGTACAAGTTGCTGTTTGACCAGCGACAACAGTTATATTGTCACATGTGTTTGAATTCTGGTTCCAACCTGACTGTGATAGCTCAGTAATAGAATATGTTCCAGGATTCAAGTCAGAAATAGTTTTTACACCTGTACCTCCTGTAGTAGTGATACTGAAAGCACCCGCACCTCCAACAAAATTGAATGTTCCATCACCACCAGTGGTTGTTTTTGTGATAGTAATTGAACCAGTTGTTGGTCCAGGAACGTCACATGAGTAAATATCTACTTTAATATTACCAACATTGTTTGGATAATAAGCGTCATTTACCTTAAACGCACCTTTTGCATCACTTCCAACAACAATAGCTTCATATTCGTGAGAACCATTATAACTTCCCCACGGAGATGTGTTGTTGTAATAAAGATCTAACAATTCTGGGCCGTAACTTTCATAAGTAGATACTGAATCCGACCAATTTTGAGATGTTGGTGTTCTAAATGAATATTTAGCATCAAAAACTATGCCATCACCAGCATCTGCTGTTCCGTAAGCTTTTAGAATATAACTCTTTCCGTTTGATAGAATGCCCGATGTCAAAGTGTCTGTTGGCATGTCAGATGGAACTGTTACTGTTTCAACTGCTGTTTCACTTTTTACAGTACCTTGTGGACAAACTGGAGAAGCAGTTGGTTCAAAATCAAAAGTTTTAACTTCTGCGTTTGTACCAAATACAAACTTATCTATATTTTCAGTGTATCCATCTGCATAAGGCTCTCCCACTCTTAGGCCTAGAAATGAATCTGTATCTCTAATTTTAATGTTTGGATATTGAGCCAAGATTTCATTCCATGTTTTTGGATTTGAACCAGGCGTCAGATCCCCTGGCCAATTTGCTCCAGAGTAAACCCACTTTGCATTACCGTTATCTATAGCATCCCACACCTGCCATGAATTCTGAACAACTGGACCATTTGTAGATGGAACATAAACTAGTCGTCTCTGCCATGAGTCAACACCATCAAAAGAAACATTGAAATGAAGGTATGCTGATCTTGTTGCACTTCCACCATTACCAAATGACGGATTATATGTACTAAACTTTAGTTGTGTTATTTCAGACAAATGAGTTCCTGCAAACTGATATGTTGCGAGGTTTCGTCTTTGTGAGCCATTTACACTAACCTGAGCACTTCCAGATCCAAGTGGTGCAGTGTCTGGACCAACAACAAATGAACCTAGAGTATTATCTACTGTATCAGTCTCATCATTGTAAAACAGCCACTTTGTTGGGTTTGATGTAACATCAGCATTGCTTGTCGCTAAATCTACGTGCCTAACAACTACTGTAGTGTTTACAGCAACTATCGGATGAGCCGCACCGCCCAACAAACTCCAGTTCCAAGGTGTTGTTCCTGTTATGTTTCCATTAGCATCTATTGTTCCAGTCATATCAAACGTTGATCCTGGAGCAAACGGTCCGTTGTATACAACATGGAAAGAAATATCGTTTCCAGTTACCTGACCTGTAACAACTTCTGTTGTTACATCTGTTCCTGGATAAATTGGATATCCAACAGCTGGATAGCTTGCGTGACCAGTAAATGTTCCGTCTGGATTTTGCACGTCTATTACAAAATCATGCTGATAAGTACCGAACACATCCCACACGTATGTTCCAACAACATTCCATGAAGGACTTATCGCATCGGCTGTAAGCGGTGCGAGCATTGGTGTTACCACCATCGCCAGCATCAAAACGTTTGCTAATATTTTTTTCATTTTTTTAAATTTCAAACATTAATAATTAGTTAACATTGTATCAAACATAGA
>CAZSFU010000017.1:0-7224 GCA_964606205.1 uncultured Candidatus Saccharibacteria bacterium
GCTGAAATGGTAAAAATGTTTGCAGAGTTCAAGGATGAAGATTTCCCACAAGAGTTTGATTTTTACGGAGTAAAGTCAAAAGCAGAACATCTAATAGATGGAGTGTTGAAGAATTTTGCCGCATATAGAATGCAGTTGTTCTTGTATATAAAGTCAAACGGAGCTTATGTTTCGACTATGGATGTTTGGGCAGGCATAGACACCCCAGCGAAAAATTAATAAAATCATCCCATCTACGTTGTTGCTGTTCAATTTTATTCATTCACCTTATATTTAATAAGGCTCAATCATAAAATTTCCAGCGCCTAGTATCTGGAACAATTTAATTAATTTTTAAAATCAAGGATATGGAAATACTCTGGAAATACTTAAAAAAATATTGGAAACTTTGTGTTGCTGTTATTTTACTAGCAATAGTAAATCAGGTTTTTTCTCTATTTGAACCTATTATTTTCCAGTGGATAGTAGACAAGTACGCTATACGTTTCCACGAAATCAGTCTTCAGGTATTTCTCCGGGGTACAGGTTTATTGCTATTGCTCTTTATTGGCAACGCTTTCATATCACGTATCGCCAAGAACTTTCAGGATTACTTTCTAAACACTGTAAGTCAGCGTTCTGGTGCCGATATGTATCGAGAGGGGGTGAGGCATTCACTGAGCCTCCCATATATGGTTTTTGAGGACGAGAGAAGTGGGGAGACTCTTGGTAAGTTACAAAAGGCAAGACAGGATACAGAGAAACTGGTTATAGATACAATAAACGTTGTATTTATATCTGTAATTATTCTTTCTTTTATTATTGTTTATACAGCTTTTATTTATTGGGTTATACCAGTTATCTTTGTTTCCATGATAGCTGTCGTGAGTACGATAACGATTGTTTTTTCTAGAAAGATAAAGAAAGTTCAGCAGACTATAGTTGCAGAAACAACAGCGCTTGCTGGAGCTACAACAGAGTCGCTCCGAAATATCGAGTTGGTAAAGGCGCTGGGCCTTGCTAATCAAGAAGTAGAAAGGCTAAATAGTGTAACAGAAAAAATCCTCGCTCTCGAACTGAAAAAACTTCGCTATCTACGAATGCTCGACTTTGTTCAGGGGACAGTGACAAACTTCATTAGAGCCGGACTTTATTTTTTCTTGTTCTATCTAATTTTCATTGAAAAAATTACATTTGGACAATACTTTTCTCTGAACATATATTCTTTCTGGCTTTTCTTTCCGATGGCTCAGATCACATCATTCATCAGTACATATCGTCAGGCTGAAGCCTCTTTGGAAAACTATTCAAAGTTAATGAATACAGAGTCTGAACCACAATCTTCAAATCCAAAAAATTTAGGAAAAGTCGCAGATTTATCATTTGAAAATATATCTTTCAAATACCGATCGTCTGAAACAAAAGCGCTTTCTGATATATCGTTCAAAGTCTCTACGGGAGAAACTATAGCCTTTGTTGGGCCATCAGGATCTGGAAAAACTTCTCTTGTTAAACTTTTGGTTGGTTTATATGAGCCAAGTGAGGGGAGGATTCTTTACAATGATGTGGCTCAAACAGAAATTGATAAAGAAGAACTTCGTAAACAAATCGGTTTCGTCACTCAGGAAACTCAGCTTTTCTCTGGTACTATTCGTGAAAATCTACAATTCGTAAATTCAGGAGCAACAGATGAAGAATGTTTAGACGCTTTGAACAAGGCTCAATGTCAAAACCTTTTGGAGCGTGGTGGAAAAGGACTAGATACGGTTATTGGGGAAGGAGGTGTAAAAGTTTCTGGTGGAGAAAAACAGAGATTGTCTATAGCCCGGGCGCTTTTGCGAAATCCAAATATTTTGATTTTTGATGAGGCAACTAGTGCTTTGGATTCTATTACTGAAGGGGAAATAGAAAATACAATCAGAGATATATCTAAGATTCATGAACATATTACAGTAATGATTGCGCACAGACTTTCTACTGTGATGCATGCAGATAAAATATATGTTTTGGAAAAAGGTGTAGTTGCAGAGTATGGAACTCACTCAGAACTTTTGGAGCAAAAAGGTTTGTACTATGCGATGTGGAGACAGCAAATTGGTGAACGCGTTTAGGTTTATGTATAATTATATTATTAATTACATTAATAATATAATATGGGCCACGACAACAATGTTTACTCTAGTTTGTTAAAATCAGAATTTAAAATAAGAGATGCCTTTTTAGTTTTGGCTGTATTTCTGGTTGGCGGGGTCTCATTTTTAAAGATTGGTCCAATTGTAAATACTTATTTAGATAGTAGAAATGCTCTGGCACAGGTGATTTCTGCAAATACAAAAACAGCGGTTGTTTTGCCTCAAGAAGTTTTGCCCCAAGCTCCATCAGGCAAAGTCTGGCAAATAGCTTTTTATGATGAATTTGATGGAAGCACTATTGATTCAAATAAATGGAATATATCAGGCGACTATCTAAAGGTTTCAAGTCCAAATAGGTATGTTTCAAAGAGCGACTCTTATCTAGACGGCCAAGGTCATTTAGTATCTAGAGTTAGATATGATTCAACACAAGGAGTTTATACGAGCGGCTCTGTTGACACTATGGGATTTTATAGTCCAAAGTTCGGTTACATGAATGCAAAAGTTAATTTTCATAAAGGTGAAGGTCAGAACGAATCTTTCTGGTTGATGTCCGGATCTCAGAGAAATATTGATAACTCTTCTCAAGATGGTGAGGAGATTGATGTTTATGAGAAACCAGATGTTGGCGATATTGTATCTCAAGGTGTTAGTTGGGATGGTTATGGTTCAAATATGAAAAAAGAAAGTACTTTTACGACCATACCAGGTATTTCTTTGGGTTATCATGATATGGGGTTGGATTGGCAACCAAAATTTTTAAGGTTTTATGTTGATGGAGTTAAAACTTTTGAATCTTCTGGCGGAGGTGTGACACAACAACCAGGTTATCTCATTCTTAACCACGGACCAAGTAACTGGAAGGGTGATATAACAAAAGCGGTTATTCCTGACTATATGTATGTAGACTATGTTCATGCATATGATGCAAATCCTAAAATTAGTTATTCGTATAGCATTATTCAATCAACAACAAGTCCAAATTATTTGGATAATGGTGGCAAATTAAATGATGGAATTTTTGCTACAACATTGGACCACTGGGTACCAGAGTGGGTCGGAGTGATTGGGCAACCAATCGGATATTTTGATATACCAATGACATTACCTGTAGATATTAGTCAGGTCATTGTCCACGGTTTAACAAAAATGAAACCTGGAATATATCTTCCAACAAAGATTCAGGCCTTATGTGGAGGTTCAGTTCGTCAGGAGTGGAATGTGACAAGACCTAACGTAGATGGTTTATATCAAATTTTGTTAAACGAAGTTCCAACTGGATGTGCTCAAAGCGGTTTTGTTTTGAGATTTGTAAACACTAGATGGACGTTTATTTCTGAAATAACAGTAAAGAAATCTGGTGATAATATTCCTCCAACAATAAGCATAACTTCTCCTGTAAATAACTCAACAACAAATCCGTCTTCGTATGTAATGATATCTGGTACTAAAACTATAAATACGGTAGGAACAGATAATGTTGGTGTTGCGAGTGTCCAGTTTAAATATGGAAACACATTGTTGGGAACGGTTACAAAGGCACCATTTAGCTTTAACTTTGATACAACAAAGTTTCCAGATGGCGTTGATACAATAACGGCTACTGCTTATGATTCCGCCGGTAATTCTACGTCATATTTTGTGACAGTAACAATTTCAAACAATAATCAATCTGCTTGTTCTGGTGTGGTTGCTCCATCGACCGTAAAAGCCGGAAGCTCATTTAACGTTTCAGTTTCATTTACAAATACAGGAAAAGCAACCTGGGTTGATAACAATCAGGGGATTCAAAACTATTTTGCGGCGACAACTCCAGACGGATCAAATTGGTTTACTACATACAATCCGGCAAACCAGTTTGCTCATCACTGGTCACAATTACAGACGGCCAAGGTCCTACCTGGTGAAAAAGCGACATTTAGTTATTCAAACATTTTAGCACCTACAACTCCTGGGACATATCCGCTAACATTCCAAATGTTGCAACAGAACAATCCTTGGTTTGGAGCAGTTTGCACTCAAAATATAGTTGTTAATTAAAAATTATAATGGAAGTTATAGTAACTAAAAAAACAAAAGACTATGAACTCATAGATAGTGGAGATGGGCAAAAGCTCGAAAGATATGGAGAGTATGTTTTTGTTAGACCAGATACACAAGCTATTTGGGAGAAAAAGTTGGACTATCATGAATGGGAAAAAGCCGATGCAGTTTTTTCACATGGGTTAAATTCTGGAAAATGGAATATTAAAAAACCAATAAAGGAGGAGTGGTTTATCACACTAAAGTATGTCACTTTTAGTTTATCCCTTTTGCCATCAAAGCATTTGGGTGTATTTCCAGAACAAGTCTCTCAGTGGTCTTGGATAGAAGAAAAAATAAAAGAGAGGGTTAACGCTGGTAAGAAGGTTAAAGTTTTAAATCTTTTTGGTTATACGGGTGGAGCAAGTCTAGTTTCTGCAAAAGCGGGGGCAGAAGTTGTTCATGTTGACGCCTCAAAGTTTGCAGTGGAACTAGCGCAGAAAAATTTAAAAAAATCAGATCTTGGAGACCGGCCAGTTAGGTTTATTGTTGATGATGTTAGAAAGTTTGTTGAGAGAGAAATAAAGAGGGGGAATAATTACGATGTTATTTTGATGGATCCGCCAGTTTATGGAAAGGGCGCAAAGAAACAGGTCTGGAAAATAGAAAGTGACTTGACTCCATTTTTGTCTAGAATAAAAATGGTTTTATCCAATGATCCACTTGCTGTGGTTCTGAATGGTTATGCTTCAGTCTACTCTTCACAAACCTATAAAAATTTATTGTCAGAAGTAACCAGGGGATTTGGTGGAGAACTAGAGTCGGGCGAACTTGGTATACAGGAATCAACTGGCAGAATTCTGCCGTGCGGTATTTATTCAAGATGGTCAAAATAATATGAATTTTATAGACATAGCAATACAGAACTATTTCTCTATTTCTAGAACGCTTGGTCTTACTGAGTTTATGTATATTGTCAGTATTTTTTTTGATGTCAGTGTGTACTCTGCAACAATATTTATTTGTTTTGTTATTTTGGTGTACTTGTTTAGAGGGATAAGGTATTCGATATTTTTTTCAACAACAGTGCTTTTTACTGGTTTTTTAGTTTACCTTTTAAAGGTATTTTTTAATACGGCTAGACCGCTGGGTGGGGTGGTTTCGGCTTTCGGTCCCAGTTTTCCCAGTTATCACGCCGCAATGTCTACCATATTTTTCATTACAACCTTTTATGTTTTAAATATGCCAACTGTGAGCAGTGGGTTATATCAAATAGTCCGAAAAATAGAATTAGCTTTTGTGTTTATATTGGTTTTTCTGGTTTCTTCTTCAAGAGTATATTTGGGCGTGCATTGGTTTAGCGACGTGGTTTTTGGTATTTTTCTGGGCATTGCCATTTTTTACTTTTCAAAGTTTTTGTTTCAGAGAAATGGGTGGCTGTAAGAAAATCGTGATATAATAGTCTAATACAAATATAGAATTAAAAATTAACAATTTAATAAAATGAATGAATTTTTTGATGGAATCCAAAAGAGGAGATTTGTAAACGCCATTATCGTGGCGACTGTATTGCTAGCTGTGTTTCTGGCTGTAACAACTCTAAATGCAATAAAAGAAAACACTTATATTGGAAAGGGCGTGTATTCTACGAATGTAATCGCTGTTAGTGGAACAGGGGAAGTATATGCTGTTCCTGATATTGCTTCATTCTCTTTTTCTGTTGTTGAAGAAGGTAAAACAGTAAAAGATGCACAGGATAAAGCAACTAAAAAAATTAACTCAATTATAGACGCTGTGAAGGGTATGGGCATTGAGGAAAAAGATATCAAGACAACAGGTTATAACTCTTATCCAAAATACGAGTATACGAATACTGCTTGTGTAAACGGTTACTGCCCTCCAGGTAAACAGGTGTTAAATGGATATGAGGTAAGCCAATCAATCACTGTAAAAGTTAGAAAAACAGACAAGGCTGGAGACGTTTTGACAAAAGTTGGTGAACTTGGAGCCTCAAATATTTCAGGATTGGACTTCGTTATCGATGACATTGATGCTGTTCGGGATCAGGCGAGAGACAAGGCTGTTGTAAATGCAAAAGCAAAAGCTAAGGTTCTATCAAAGACTTTGGGAGTAAGATTGAGCAAGGTAGTCAATTTCTATGAGTCAGGAGATGTTCCGATGCCTATGTACTATGCAAAGGATTCAATGATGGGTGCTGGCGTAATGTCTGCCCCGGCTGCTCCACAGTTGCCTACAGGAGAGAATAAGATAGTTTCTAACGTGACTATCACATATGAGGTAGAATAAATCAGCATTGACTATATTAGTATTCTAATATACTATATTAATTAACCCCCGGAGGGGTTTTTTAATAAGCCAATAAAAAACACCATGAGCCTAATTACATATCTAAAAGACACACAAGGAGAGCTAAAACATGTTAGTTGGCCAACAAGAGGCCAGGCTATCGGTTTTACTATTGTTGTTGTGATCGTTTCATTCTTTGTTTCTTTTTACCTTGGTTTTTTTGATTTTCTACTACATCAGGTATTAACAAAGTTCGTTTTTTAATTTAACCAAATATGTCAAAACAACCACAAGCAGGTAGAAACTGGTACGTCGTTCACACATATGCTGGATACGAAAATGCTGTTTTGAGAAATCTAAAACAGCGAATAGAGTCTCTGGGAATGGAAGACAAAATCTTTAACGTTATCGTTCCTACTGAGAAAAAAATAAAAATAAAGGCTGGTAAGAGGGTGGAGGAGGAAGAAAAGATATATCCGGGATATATTCTTGTTGATATGATCGTAACAGAAGATTCTTGGTTCGTAGTTAGAAACACTCCTCGTGTTACTGGTTTCGTTGGTTCAGGTGTGTACCCAGTTCCTATTGATCCAAAAGAGGTAGAAGAGCTATTTAGTAGAATGGATGCCGGAACAGCAAAACACAAAATTGACCTGTCTGTTAACGATTCTATCAAGATCGTCGATGGCCCATTTAAGGATCTAGAAGGCAAGGTTTCAGAGGTTGACGAGGAGAGAGGCAAGGTGAAGGTACTAGTTGCAATGTTTGGACGAGAGACGCCGGT
>CAZSFU010000017.1:7324-9312 GCA_964606205.1 uncultured Candidatus Saccharibacteria bacterium
TATCAGAACTAAAAACATGGCAAAGAAAATAACAAAAAAGCTTAAATTGGTCATTCCCGCAGGAAAGGCAAACCCAGCTCCTCCAGTAGGACCTGCTTTGGGACAGGCAGGAGTCGCTATTGGTGAGTTCGTAAAGCAGTTTAACGATGCTACAGCTAAAATGGCTGGTGATATCGTTCCTGTAGAAATCACAGTTTATGAGGACAGAACTTTCACTTTTGTTCTAAAGACTCCTCCAGCATCATCTCTTATTCTAAAAGCTATGGGTAAGGAAAAGGGTTCTGGAAAGAACGCGGTTTCAAAGATCGGCTCTATCACAAAGGCTCAGCTAAAGGAGATCGCAGAAAAGAAAATGCCAGATCTAAATGCTAATGATATTGATGCTGCAATGAAGATTATTGCTGGCAGTGCAAGAAGTATGGGTGTGGATGTTAAGTAACATAAAATTTAAATAGAAACAAAAAAACCGGGAAACCCCGGTTTTTTGTTTTATTATTTCTTTTTGATGTCTCGATCGAGGTAGAGTTTTGGTAACATGCTTTTTGGATTCCACTCCTTTGCTAGCTTTTTGAGATCAGTCGTTGTTTGATATTTTCCTGAGTGAGCATAGTTTTTATCCAGGATCTCTCCAGTTTCAAAGAATATTATTTGAGCAATGCGACGTCCAACAACGAGGGGGATAGCATAGTGCTGAGAGTTGTTTGTGATTTCCATTGTCCATCGGTTGATATATCCAACGTCCCCCCAACCTGCACATTTACAGACCTCAATAAAGTTTCGGCCCATAGAAGATCTAGCTTTCATCATTGTTGTTATGTGTTTCTGCCCGCCGATAAACTCGTTGGTATGAGCAAGTATAGTTTCTCCCGGATCAAGAAATATTATTTTATCATCGGGACTTATACCATCCCATTTAAAGTTGTATTCTTTTAGTACGTCTGCTGCTCGCTCTGCTTTTTCTGGTTTTGTTCCCCAGACGTAGTCGGTATGGTCTTTGCTGAAAATATTATAAATATGATGATGATCTCTCGTGTTGTATTTTTCTCTAAAGTAAAATTCACCAAGAGTTACATCATAACTAGAAGTTGCTAGGTTTTCTTTTTTAAAAGGAGTGATAACAATATCTCCAGTTTTCATCGATTCAATTATTTTTTTGTCTGATAGTGCCATATTTTTATTTATTATTTTTTCTTTTCTATTGTTTGTGTTCCTCTTTTTTGGGACCATTCATCTGCTCTTTCATCACAGTACATTTTCATATATGGAAAAGCTTTTTTTATTTCATTTCCCATATTTTGCGCAATTACTCGCAGGGTAGGATGTACAGTTTGGCCTGACCTGAGTTCTGCGAGGTATGTCACAGAGGGAAGGTCCAAAGTGCAGCTACAGAATACATTGAAACCCATTGCGGTGTAGTATTGTTTTGTTGGCTCGTCACATTTTAATGCTCTGATTTTCTTTGTTTGTTTCTTTATCAAATCAGAAACCTCTTTTCTGTATGGCTCTGGTATTTGTTCCAGGTACCATGAGTTAAAACCGTGTTTTGTTGTAAGTGGTGGCATCAGTATGTTTCCACTTCTATGTCTCTGTAGATCACGGAAAGACCCAAAGTCTAATAGGAATTGAAAAGTAAATGTTCCAAATCTTTTTAGAAAACCTGGAAGCTCAGCTTTTTCTGGTCTGGATGAGAGTATTTTTTTGAATTCATTTATACTTTTTATGTCTATGTTTTTAGACGTCTTAAATTTTTTGTCTTTTGAAAGAGCTTTTGGTTCCAGATAAGTGTGTTTTTTCAGGTATTCGTTTATGTATTTTTCTGTTTTTTCATAACGCTTGTCGAAACCAGAAGATGGATATTTTTCATGAAGTTTTGCACCGATTTCTTCTGCAACATTTCTGACTTCTTCTAGAGGGTGGTTTCTCAAGTTCACTAGATGATCTACTGCTTGTCGCAAGTTTGTGTGCCAGCCAACGTATGTTGTTGCTCC
>CAZSFU010000018.1:0-9288 GCA_964606205.1 uncultured Candidatus Saccharibacteria bacterium
GGCCTTTCAACATTCCAGAGACTAAGAATCGAAACTTCTGCAAACACAGAGACGTTCTTGATTGATGGAAAAGTTGTTGCCGTTATTACTTCAGCTGAAACAGCCAACATTCCGAGTGCAAACATGAGTGCATTGGTCTCTATAGCAAACGCAACTGGTACTCCTGTCGCACACATACTCGATGTTGCGTTCGTGAGAGTATGGACTGACGACCCACCAGGAGGATATGGTCCAGGCGGTAACGAGACTGTTGTTGAACCTCCATATGATCAAGTTCAGGGTGCTGAAATCTCTGAGAACTATCTAACTGATGACCCAATAAGTTATCGAGAAGGAATGATTGTTAACAACGACTTTGGTAATAAAGTTGCAATAACTGATACTGCCTATCATAAAGATCTGCTGGGTGTTGTATCTACAAATCCTAATATGGCTATGGGTATGGCAAACTCATCTACAACTCGAGTAGCAATAGTGGGTCGAGCTCCAGTTCTAGTTTCGCTTTCAGGTGGTGTAATAAAGAAAGGTGACAGAATCACATCTTCAAATATTCCAGGAATAGGTATGAGAGCAAATCGAGCAGGTTATATCGTTGGTGTTGCGTTGGAAGACTTTGATCCACAAAACGGAAGCGGTGCCTGTGAAGATGTGTTGGCCGGAGGTGTGTTCGCAACTTCAACATGTCGTGGAAGAGTGTTGGTCAAGATGGGTGCGGGATTTGATATGGGCATAGGTGATGTTGTGCAGGATATAAACAACGAGGCTACAACAACAGCTGTGACATTTGCTGACACAATGCTCGAGCTTGCTAATACAGCATTCACAAGAGGAGCAGAGCTTACAAAGTTTGTTGTTGGAAAGGTTGTATCAAAGGTTGGAATAATCGAGAAACTGTTTACAAAAGAGGCTCACACAGAAAAGTTGTGTCTAAGTGATGCTGGAGGAAGTGAGACTTGTGTGACAAAGGCACAGCTAGACATTCTGCTTTCTGGATCTGGTTCTGTACAGGGGGGTGGAAATGGTGGAGGAGGCGGAGGAAATAATGAGGGTGGAAATGGAAGTGGTAACGCTTCAACAACAGATACAACATCCCCAATAATCTCTATCCTAGGTAACAACCCGGCTACAATAACATTTGGTACTAGCTACGTAGACCTCGGAGCGACAGTAACGGACACAGATGAGAATGGTCTAGTGAATAACAACCTAGGGCTACATTTCAATGTAGATGGTGTTGATGTGCAAGACATATCAATAGATACCTCCATACCACAGGGCGGAGCTGCAACAACCACCCACACTATTATCTATAGTGCTATGGACGCAGCTGGCAACTGGGGCTATGCTACAAGAACTGTTGATGTAATACCTCAGTAATAATATAATTATCCCTAATTATGAAATACTCACAGGTCATAGCCGGAATAGTGTTGGGAATGTTTGTTGGGCATTTTGTATTTCACTCTAACAAGATAAAGGAGGTTGTTAATACTAGGTTCGTAAATGCCGACACGATGGAAAAAAGAGAGGGGGGTGGGGTTCTTACAAATCCGCTACTTGAATGTATGGGTGTTGATGACAATCAAACTGTGAAAGAACTCAATATTTCAAAGTCTGAATTGAATAAGTATATAGAGAGTATAAAGACTCAAGGGAAAACTGATTTTATATCAGTTTATGTTAGAGACTTGAACAACGGACCATGGATCGGAATAAACGAGAGGGAAGAGTTTATTGGAGCAAGTCTGTTGAAGGTTCCAGTGCTGGTTTCGTATATGAAGAAGGTTCAATACGATAAAGGTTTATTGTATAAAAAAATCGATTATAAACAAAAAATAGATTTTTTCACTCAGTATTTTCCTCCCGAAAAAGAAATAGTGGTTGGAAAGACATACACAAATGCTGAACTCCTCGACTATATGATTAAATATTCTGATAACAATGCTGGAGAACTTTTGGCAAAACAACTTACTGATAAGGAAATAAATGATACCTTTGGCGCGATAGGTTTGGGAACACCATTGTATCAGACAGACTTTCCTGTGAACACGAAAACATACGCCGGTTTCTTTCGAGTTTTGTATAACGCATCATATGTAGACAAGGAATATTCTGAAAAGGCTCTGTCATATCTAACTCAAACACATTTTGACAAGGGTCTAACAAGGTTTATTCCAAGGGAAATAAAAGTTGCTCATAAATTTGGAATTAGAGAAAATGGTGATGTAAAACAATTTCATGATTGTGGAATAGTCTACTATCCGGAACATCCATATTTGGTTTGCATAATGACAAGAGGTGATAATCTTGATGAGTTGGCAGATATTGTGGCAAAAATATCCAAGTTTATTTATGAGCAGGTAGATAAAAGCGTATAATTTACAATATTAAAACAATATTGTATTATGTTGCTGTTGTGTCGGGTAGTTACTCCTGCGTAAGCGGGGGAGGAAAGTCCGAACATTGAGTTATTTGATTAACATGGGTAGCGGGTAACGCCCGTCTAGGGCAACCTAAGAGGTGCGAGCAGTGACGTCCAAAGCGAAAGCTGAGGAGCTCCGTAAGGAGTAATCTGGTAGAAATACTAGGGTGAAACGGCAAAATCCTTACCTCAATGCAAGGCCGTGCCACAGCAATGTGGAGTGCCGCTCGATCATCACGGTAACGTGAATGACAGATAAATGACTATCGTCTGTTTTAGATTTCTAAAATGGATACAGAATTCGGCTTATAGACACAACGAACAAAGATGAAAACCACGTCCTAAAACGACGTGGTTTTCTCTGTCTGTTTTTTATATAATGAGTCTAATGTTTTCATTCTCAAAAAGACTTTTTTTTGCTCTATTTTTTTCACTTTTTTTGTGTGTGCCTACTTTTGCATCTACAATAGCAAGGCCAATGAGTAACTCCGGTTTGGTTGGATATTGGAATTTTGAAGAGGGTATAGGTAATACAACTGTATATGATAGAAGTGGTTTTGGCAGTGTGGGGGCTATGACAAATATGAATGTTTCAACTGCATGGGTGAACAGTAGTACAACGGGCCAAGCACTAAGTTTTGACGGTAACAATGACTGGGTAAATGTAAACGACTCTGCTGCTCTCGATAACGGAGTTAGTAAAATTACTCTAGTTGCTTGGTTTAAAACGAATAGTGTAGTTGGAACAAAAGCCATCATGACTAAAGGATCCTCGGGACAGGCTTTTAACTATGGAATAGGTTTAAGTGGAACGGGTCTATATTCTAGGCACCACGCGGGAGATGTTATCACAAATGCAATAACGGTAACTGCTGGTGTGTGGCACCAATTAGTGCTCGTAAATATCGGAGGAATTGACTACTTTTATTATGATGGAGTTTTGGTTGATTCTAAAAGTGGAACGGCATCTGGTGCTAATGATTTCCCACTATCTATTGGTGCAACTTGTGTTGGTCTGGCATGTGCTACGCAGTCTGAATTTTTTAATGGTTCTATAGATGAGGTTAGGGTTTACAATAGAGCATTGAGTTCAGATGAAGTGTCTCGCTTGTATAAACTTCAAAAGCCAAGAGTCACAGGTGGTATAAATAATTCGGGCTTGGCGGGTTATTGGTCTTTAGATGACGGAGTTGGTACAAGAGCAGAAGACGCTAGTTTCAACAGTAACAACGGAACACTAACAAATAGTCCAACTTGGGTTAATGGTAAAAATGGTAAAGCTTTGAATTTTGTCGGGGCAAGTAGCCAGTATGTAAGCATACCATCGTCTTTGGGTCTTAACACAACAAACTTTACTGTGGTGGGTTGGGCTTATCGTGCGAATACTGGTGATCATGGTGCATTTATAAAAATAGGTGGGATTGTTGGTGGTGTTGGGATTGGAGTATCTCCAAACAACACTAATGGTTTCGAGACTTCTGGAGACACACTTACTGTTCTGTACGAAAGCGCGCGTTGGATTCCTACAGGACAGAATTTTGGAACAGGTTGGCATCAGTTTGCGTTAGTGATTGATTCTTCGGGTTTTCCAACAGTCTATTACGATGGTCGTAGTGTGTACAATGACTCAACTGGCGGCCCAACATCACCAGGATCTGCCCTGACTCAGATTGGCGGTTATACTTCAGGGATTGCAACCAATAGATTTTTTACTGGAGCTGTTGATGATATTCGGGTATATAACAGGGCCTTAACCTCAACTGAAATATACAACCTATTTACTGGTAGTAAGGCAAGCGTTGTAAACAAATCAAAACCCGAGAGGCTTTCAAATGGTTTGGTGGGTTATTGGACATTTGATGGAAATAAGATGGCTGGAGTTACTGCTTATGATTCAAGCTCAAGCGGTAATAACGGAACAATGACAAATGGACCAATTCCCACATTAGGAAAAGTCGGTCAAGCACTAAATTTTGATGGATCAGATGACTATGTGGCCTTCAATAGTGGTTATACTCTGGGGAATTTTAGTACAGTATCAGCATGGATAAATCTTAACAATACATCTGGTATTCAAACTATAACTCAAGGGACTACAGCTACTAGGTATTTTATATGGAATAGTACACAATTCCAATATTCTGAGAACACGGTTACATTTTCATCGGGAAATGTAAGTATTACTCCAGGCCAGTGGTACCATGTTGCTGCTGTTCGTGATACTGCGGCAGTTGAAATCGTCTCTTTCTATGTTAATGGTGTTTTAATAAGTTCATCAACAGCAGCGATTCAAAACCAAAACTTTTTTAACTACATCAACTCACCAACAGCCGGGCGTGTTCTAAATGGTAAGATAGACGAAGTTCGAATATACAACAGGTCACTTTCAGCAGACGAAATAAAAGCGTTATACAATGTTGGTAAATAATATGGAAAAAAAGACATTTATTATTTTTGGGTTATTACTACTGGGATTTATAATTTTTAAATATATACCAAAGGTGAGACCTGTAGATAACGTGATTGATATTAAAAGCATTTCAGAAAATGACGAACAAAATGCCGGTAGTCTAGAACCAGTAGTTGAGCCAGATATAAAAAAGATTGATGATTCAACAAATACCTATGTTCATAAAAAGTATAATTTTACTTTTAACTTCCCATCAAATCTAAAAACTTCAAACTTTAACGAATGGGATGGAGAGCAAATCCAGTTTAGTGGTTCAAACGGAGACTGGTTTCAGATCTATATAACACCGTGGGATGAAGGGGGTACTATAACCCCAGAAAGAATAAAGAAGGATATACCTGATATTGTAATAAAAGAGCCACAACAGGTAATATTGGGTCCTCGGCAGAAAGATGGAGTTGGTCCACATGCGCTTATTTTCTTATCCAAAGACTCTAGTTTGGGTGAGACAAGAGAGGTTTGGTTTGTAATGAATGGAAATCTATATCAGATAACAACATACAAGAGACTCGACGCTTTAGTGGGCGAGGTACTCTCTACTCTGGTTTTTAAATAGAAATTTCATTTGAAGCAGTTAATTTAGTCCGGTATAATACATAGATAATTATTAGCAAAACAAAATAACTTACGATAAAAATATGGATGGAAATCAGTTCAATACAGTAGCCCCGAACTTGGGAGAGGTGACGACAACTCAAAACGAAAATAAAAAAAACATTTTTGATAGATTGTCTTTTATAATTTTGCTAGGAATTACAGCGCTATCCCCGATATTTTTTGTTCCTGCATCATTTGTATCAACACAGTTTGGTACAAGCCTTCTTTTTGCTTTTGGTGTCATTCTCACTATATTGATCTATCTAGTGTCTGGTATATCTAGAGGGTCTTTGGATTTGCCAACTCGAAGTAGGTACGTAGTTGGTTTTATTGGGGTTGTTCCTGTTGTGTATCTGCTGTCTGGAATATATTTGGGTTTTTCTCGACTGTCATTTTTTGGTTATACATTTGATATAAGTACCGTGGGTTTTATTATTCTAGCCTTTGTTTATATGTTTCTTGTTTCTCTTGTTTTTAAAACAAAGGAAAGAGTTTTTAATGCATATTTTGCGTTCCTTGTTTCGTCGCTAGTTTTTTCTTTGTGGGTGTTGTTGCGAATCTGGCTTGGTGCAAAATTTCTATCATTCGGACTTTTCAATGATGTCACAAACACTGTGCTAGGCACATGGAACAATGTTGGTATATTTTTTGGTATTTGCGCAATACTTTCACTGCTGACGCACGAAATGCTAAGAGTCAGCAATTTGGTAAAAGCTGTTTTAACCGTCGCTCTGCTGTTTTCTCTAACATTTTTAGCTTTAGTTAACTTTTCAACTATCTGGATTATATTGGGAGTATGCTCTTTCTTATTCATACTTTATAGTATTTTCAACAACGATTCCGGGGAGGACTCTGAGTTTGATTGGAAATCAAAGATTAGGAAGATTAGAATATATCCAACGGTTGTTCTAGTTATTTCAGTAATTTTTGTCATCTGGGGCTCTACGATGGGGGCCTATTTGGCAAATAAGTTGAAAGTTACAAACGTTGAGGTTAGACCTTCGCTATCTGTGACAATGGATATCGCCAGAAACACAATTAAAGAAAAACCATTGTTTGGTTCTGGCCCAAATACTTTTGTGAATCAATGGCTTGTTCATAAACCAAACGATATTGTGACGACTGTATTTTGGAATACAGACTTCACGAACGGGATAGGGCTGCTACCAACGTTTGCTGTAACGACCGGACTAATAGGCATAATCTCGTGGCTTCTTTTTCTTGGTTTCTATATTTATCTTGGAGTTAAATCCCTATTTTCAAAGTTTGAGGATGACTTTGTAAAATACATACTCACTTCATCATTTTTTGTCTCTTTGTATTTGTGGATTATGACTTTTGTATATATCCCAAGTGCTGTTGTATTTATATTTACTTTTTTCTTTAGTGGTCTTTTCTTCTCATCAATTTATATCGCCAAAATAATACCAGTAAGTAATAGAAAGTTCTCAGTAAATCCAAGAACGGGTTTTGTGTCATCACTCATAATGGTTGCTTTTATTGTCGGGGGATTGGCGCTCGGATATGGGTTGTACCAAAACTCAAAATCTCTATGGTTCTTCCAAAAAAGTTCATATGCTCTGAACACCACAAAGGATTCGTTGAAATCAGAAGAGTACATGAAACTGGCAATATCTACAGTCCCAATGGATGTTTACTACAGAGCACTTTCTGAAATAGAGTTATATAGATTAAACGAAGTTTTGTCTCAAGATCCTAAAAAGGTTAAGCAGGAGGATATTCAGAAACAGTTTAACGAAATATTGGTTGAAGCAGCAAAAGCTGGTGTGAGTGCTACGAAGGCGGATCCTTCAAACTATCTTAACTGGATTTCAAAAGGTAAGGTCTTCGAATCCGTGTCGTCTCCTCAGATGAATGTTATAAACTCATATGAAACTGCAAAAGATTCATATCAAAAGGCTTTAGAGCTAAATCCAAAAAATCCAGGAATACTTATGTTGTTCGCCAGACTTGCAGTTAATAAAAATGACTTAAAAGAAGCAGAGTCATATGCTCTACGGGCCATTCAGACGAAAAATAACTATCTAGATGCATATTTCTTACTTTCTCAGATCGAGGTGGCAAATAAAAATATACAAGGTGCTATTAGCTCAGTTACAGCCGCTTCAGTAATAGACCCAACAAACCCAGCTATATTTTTCCAGCTCGGACTTTTGAAATATAATGTTGGAGATTTTAATGGTGCTATACAAGCGCTTGAAAAAGCAACAAGTATGACTCCTGACTATGCGAATGCAAAGTATTTCTTGGGTCTATCGTATGAGATTACTAAACAGCATGATAAGGCCGTTTTGCAGTTCCAAGATCTAGCTAGAACGAACCCAGATAACGCTGAGGTCAAAGCGATATTGGAAAATTTGGTGGCGGGTAAACCTATATTTACAGCTCCGGCTGAGCCTAAACCGGAGAAGGGTAAGACTCTCCCCGTTAAGGAAAAAGTAAATTAGCAAAAAACAAACTCGGGATTTCCCGAGTTTGTTTTTTGTGCAAAATCTGCCATAATATGGCTAATGGTAAAGCGTTTTTTGAACTTTTTTAATAAAGAAATAATCGGCCTTCATCAGGCCGCTTATCTTTTAGGCTTTTTTGCTATTTGCTCACAGGTTTTGGCTTTGTTTAGGGATAGAATCTTGGCTGCTCAGTTCGGGGCTAGTAACACTTTGGATTTGTATTATTCTGCATTTAGAATCCCAGATATTTTATTTGTTACAGTTGCTTCTGTGGTTTCTGTATCTGTCCTGATTCCTTTTTTGATTGAGAAGTTTGAAAAAGGGGAGGAGGAAGCAAAAGAGTTTATCGATACTGTATTTTCTTTCTTCTTTTGTTTTATTCTTGTTATTGGAATACTGGCGTATATTACAGCTCCGTATTTTATGGCAAAACTTTTTCCAGTTTTTGCTAAATCAGATTCTTTTCCTGAATTAATAAAGTTAACCAGAATACTTTTGTTGTCGCCTGTGTTTTTGGGATTCTCAAATCTCTTGGCTAGTATCACTCAAATAAACAGGAGATTTTTTATATACGCCATATCTCCAGTTGTTTATAACCTTGGTATTATTTTTGGTATCGTTTTTCTTTATCCTGTTCTCGGTCTATCAGGGTTGGGTGTTGGCGTTGCATTGGGAGCATTTTTGCATTTTGCGATCCAGATACCATTTATTGTTTCTCAGAAAATGTTTCCCAAATTTAGCTTCCCAATAAAGCTTAGTTTTATCAAAAGCATCGTATTTACATCGTTACCAAGAACCGTAACCGTTTCATCTAATGAACTGGCTGAACTTTTTTTAATTTCTTTTGCTTCATTTTTTACCGTCGGATCAATAGCAGTATTTAATTTCTCATTTAACCTGCAGTCAGTTCCATTTAGTATAATAGGCGTTTCTTATTCTCTAGCAGCATTTCCGACACTCACAAAACTTTTCTCCAGTGGAGACAGGAGTGAGTTTGTCGAGCAGATGATAAACTCATCCAGACATATTATTTTCTGGTCTATACCAATATCGGTTATGTTTGTTGTTCTTCGTGCGCAGATTGTCAGGACGGCTTTGGGTGCAGGAAGGTTTAACTGGGACGATACCAGATTAACCGCTGCCGCCCTAGCACTTTTCACAATATCTTTGGTAGCCCAAAACCTGGTAGCTCTCTTTGTTCGTTCGTATTATTCACAAGGAAAAACCAAAACACCTCTTTTTATGAATATGGTTTCTGCCGGCATAATTGTTTTTGGAAGTTATGCTCTAGTTAGGATTTTTGATAACAATTTATTTTTTAGAAACTT
>CAZSFU010000019.1:0-7812 GCA_964606205.1 uncultured Candidatus Saccharibacteria bacterium
GCCATGGCTGCTCGTTTGCCTGTTATCGCAACTCCTGTTGGCGGTATACCGGATTTTATTGATGACAATGAGACAGGAATTTTCTGTGCACCAAATAACCCGCAGAGTATTGTTAAATCTATAAACCATCTTCTGGAAAATAAAGTTTTAAAGGAAAAAATAGTTCAGAATGCTTTTAATAGAGTGAGTGAGAGATATAGTTGGGAAAATGTCGCAGGTCAGATGAAAAGAGTCTTTGACAGGACTGTCAGGTAGCATAATATAAACACATGAGAGTTTTAATCACCACAGGCATATATCCTCCTAAAATAGGGGGTCCGGCTCAATATAGCAAGAACCTCAAAAAAGCCTTAATAGAGGAGGGAATAGGGGTTTCTGTGGCCACTTTTGGTCTTGAGGATCACCTCCCGACCGGCTTTAGGCATATTTGGTTTATGTTTAAAATCATACCTAAAATGCTCGCCGCTGATGTTGTCATAGCCATGGACACTTTTTCAGTTGCACTGCCGTCTGTTGTTTTGGGTAGTATTTTGGGCAAGAGAGTTTATATAAGAACCGGTGGGGATTTTTTGTGGGAGCAGTATGTTGAAAGAACAAAAAGGAAAGTTTTGTTTAAGGATTTTTATAATACTGACTTTGGATATTTAAATAAAAAGGAAAAAATAATATTTAGTTTAACAAGATGGACACTTAGAAAATCAACAAAGGTTATATTTTCTACGACCTGGCAGAGAGAGATTTTCGTTAAAGCGTATGGGCTAGATATAAACAAAACTTCTATTATTGAAAATTATTATGGTGAAAAAGAAAGTGACAATGATTTTGTAAATAAAGATTTTGTTGCCTCAACAAGAGACTTGGTTTGGAAGAATATTGATACATTGAAAACAGTTTTTGATGATGTAGAGGTGAAATATCCAGAAATACAGCTTGTTACAAAAAATACTTCATACGAGGATTTTATGAATCAAATGAAAAAGTCCTATGCTGTAGTTTTGGTGTCCTTGGGAGACATTAGTCCAAATATGATATTGGATGCTATAAGGTATAACCGACCTTTTATTTGTACAAAAGAAGTGGGGATATATAACAGGATAAAAGACGCAGGTATTTTTGTGGATCCACTAAATCCAGAAGAAATAAAAAATGCTTTTTTGAAACTTTTAAATGAGGAGGGGTATAAAGCGGTCAAGGAGAAAGTTGTAAATTTTAACTTTACACACAGCTGGAAGGAGATAGCTCAGGAGTTTTTAAGTGAGATTAACCACAAATAATATGAAAGTATTATCTATAAGTACAGACATAAAAATATTTGAAGATGGTAGCTCTGTTCTTGAGAGGCAGAAGGAGTACGCATCTAGAGTAAAAGAGTTGCACATTGTAGTTTTTACAAATACAGGTTTTATAGAAAAACAAATAGGAAACTTGTACCTTTATCCTACAAATTCAAAAATATTGTCATTTTTTTGGGGATGGTTAAAAATAAGAAAAATTTTAAAAAAACAGGAGGGTTTTGTTATCACTACACAAGATCCTTTTGAAACTGGATTGCTTGGTGTATTTATTAAATATTTTTATAAGTTACCGCTACAAATTCAGATTCATACGGATTTCTTGGATCCGTATTTCAAAAATAATATTTTAAATAGAGTAAGATTTTTTCTGGCAAATTATGTTATTCCTTGTGCTGATGGAGCAAGAGTTGTTAGTTCCACGATCTCAGATTCTTTGACATTTAAATATCCAAAGCTAAAAGCAAAAGTAGATGTTTTGCCTATTTGGGTTGATGTGGGGAGTGTAATTCAAAGATCTAGGGATTTGGACACAAGCCAGAGTGAAAAGGATGCAAAGATTCCAACACCAACCATATTGATGTACTCTCGATTTTCAGAAGAAAAAAGACTAGATTTGGCTTTGCGGGTTTTTAAAAATATTTCAAACAGTATTCCTCAAGCTAGGATGATAATGGCAGGAGATGGAGATTTGAAGAATAAAATTATTGAAATGAGAAATATAATCGGTTTGAAAGACAAAGTTGATATACAAAATTGGTTAGTTGACCCAATGCAAATATTTTTTAAAACTGCAGACATTTTCCTTCTGACCTCGGATTTTGAGGGGTATGGCATGACTTTAGTTGAAGCGGCAGCCTCAGGTTGTCCTATTGTTACAACACGAGTTGGCTTGGCAAAGACAGATCTTTTTAAGGACGGAGTAAACTCTTTCGTGTGTTCGGTTGGAGATGTTGAGTGTCTGTCAAATAAATTGTCTGATCTAATTTCAAATCCTGAAAAAGCTAGAGAATTTGCTTCTCGGATGCAGAATGATATTCAGAAATTAAGTATAACTAAGGAAGATTACGTCACAAAATATGTTGGTTTGCTAGAAAGTCTTTTAAATAAATAGTGATATAATTAGGCAATGATACTAGAGTTTATTGATAAGTTTACCAAACACGTAGCTATTAGATTTATAATATCTGGTGGCACGTCTGCTTTTGTAGATTTGTTAGTTCTCTACTTTTTAAATGCAGTTTTGGGTGTTCATTATCTAACTTCTGCTGTTTTGGCATTTATGGTTGCTTTTGTTGTCAGTTTTACTTTGCATAAATTTTGGACTTTTAAAAGTCATGGTGAAAGCACACACAGACAAGTTGTTATGTATTTAGGGACATCATTATTTGGGCTTCTTTTGAATACGCTACTTATGTATTTATTTGTGGATTACGTGTTTTTGGGAATTTTTGTTGAACAAGAAAATATTAGAGTTCTTTTCTCACAAATTGTAGCCGGCATATTGGTGGCATTTTGTAGTTATTTTTTATCTCACCATTTTGTTTTTAAATATAAAAATGATAATAAACTAGAAATAGATATAACATGAGACTACTTGTAATCACTCAGAAAATCGATAAGAACGACACAGTCCTTGGTTTTTTCCACGGGTGGGTTGTTGAGTTGTCGAAAAAAGTCGATTCTATTGAGGTTATTTGCTTAGAAAAAGGATCATATGATTTACCAAAAAACGTTACAGTTTATTCTCTTGGAAAAGAAAAAGGCGTTTCTAAAATAGGCTATGTATATAACTTTTACAAATATTTAAATCTAATTTCAGGTTCATATGATAAAGTTTTTGTTCATATGAACCAAGAGTATATTTTGCTTGCGGGTTTGTATTGGAAAATCAAAAACATACCGGTATTTCTTTGGAGAAACCATCCTGCAGGCAGTTTTTTGACTCAAATTTCCATTTTCCTTTCAGAGAAAGTATTCTGTACATCCAAACATTCATTTACAGCGAAATATGAAAAAGTAGTAATAATGCCAGCGGGAATTGATACGGGAGTATTTAAACCGTATCCAACAGCCGTAAGAAAAAAATATTCTATATGTATGGTCGGTAGACTTGCCCCAATAAAACATAACGACCTGGCTATCTATGCTATGCAAGAGTTGGTTTCATCTGGTGTTCAGGCGTCACTGACCATTCTCGGTTCATTTTTGGAAAGAGACAGACTGTATGTTGAGTCGATTAAAAAATATGTAGAGGACAATAACCTTTCATCCGTGATTAGTTTCTTGCCTGGTGTTGAGATGTCCAAACTGCCAGAGATATACAGTAGCCACGAGATCTGTATAAACCTAACAGACTCTGGTTCTTTTGATAAAACTATTGTTGAAGCTGCTGCTTGTGGAGCGATACCTTTGGTTTCGAACTCATCATTGAGGGGAATGTTACCTGATTCTTGTATTGTGGAGCCAGATAAAAAATCCATAGCAGATTCAATACAAAAACTGATACAACCCCATAAGAGAGTAGAGGTGCAGAAAGATTTGGAAAATCTAGTTGCATCTCAAAGTCTAGCTAGCTTGATAAGTAAGATATTTTTAGAAATAAATTAAGATTAATATGCAAAAGGATTTCAAATTATCGTCAGTTTCGTTTTTCTGCCCAGCGTATAATGACGCAGGCAACTTACCGGATCTTATTCCAGTTGTACATAATTTTCTTACAAAAAATAGTGACATATTTGAAATTGTTATTATCCACGACGGAGGAAAGGATAGGACTGGAGAAGTGGCAGATGAGTTGTCGCAAAAATTTTCAAATGTTCGAGTGATTCATCATGAAAAAAATAAAGGTTACAACGCTACGCTCAAAGAAGGTTTTGAAACAGGAAAATACGAATACGTAATGTATACAGATGGTGACAACCAATATGATGTAATGGAATTTGAACCGTATCTATATTTGTTAAAATATAACGATGTTATTGCTGGATATGCGACAAAAAAGGCTGTTTCTGGCGCAAGAAAATTTCAGTCCTTGGTCCACAATACTTTAATAAATATTTTGTTTCTAAGTCACTTTAGGGACATAAACTGTGCGATGAAAATTTTTAAAAAGCCAGTTTTGGATAAAATAACTATTAACTGTAACCCATACGGGGCGTTCATTGATGCTGAGCTAATACTAAAAGCTAAAGCTTTGGGGTTCAAAATTGCCCAGTTCCCAGTAACTCACTATGAAAGAATGACAGGGATAGCTTCTGGGTCGAAGCCAAAGTTGATTTGGGATACGTTTAAAGATATGTTAAAGTTGCGTTTTGGATTAATGTAATAAAATGATACACAAAAGCGATAGAGTTGTAATAACTGGATGCGGAGGAATGCTCGGAGAGGCTGTTTATGAAGTCTTTAAGGATAGTTGTAAAGTATATGCTAGCGATATTGATGTAAATACTCCATGGTTAGATAGGTTGGATGTTTCTAAGGCGAAAGACGTTGACGTATATTTGGGAAAAGTTAAACCAAACTACATTGTGCATTTGGCTGCATGGACTGATATGGAATATTGCGAGCTTCATCCAGAAGGAGCTTATGCAACAAACACTGGTGGTGTAGAAAATGTTGCTAAATATGCAAGAGAGCACAATATCCCACTTTTATATATTTCTACTGCCGGAGTTTTTGACGGAGAAAAAGATGAGTATACAGAGTACGATACTCCGAACCCTCTTTCAGTTTATGGAAAATCAAAATATGGTGGGGAATTGGTCGCACGGACACTGCCAAAGTCTATAATTATTCGTGCTGGATGGATGATGGGTGGAGGTCCAAAAAAGGATAAGAAATTTATAAATAAGATTATTAAACAGTTACGAGCTGGAGTTAAAGAGTTGGCTGTTGTAAATGATAAATTTGGAACACCATGTCATACTTATGATCTTGCGCAGTCTATAAAATATCTTCTTGACCATGAGGCATACGGTCTGTATCATGGAGCCTGTGATGGGGGTGGAAGTCGTGCAGATGTTGCTAGGTTTATGCTGGAAAAGTTGGGTCTTTCAGAAAAGGTAAAGGTTAGAGAAGTTGATTCTACTTTTTTCAAACAAAACTATTTTGCGGCAAGACCACGTTCTGAAAAACTGATAAATATTGAACTGAAAAAAATCGCTCCGCATTTAACTAGGGATTGGCAAGTTTGTTTAGAGGAATATCTAAAAAGGTTTAACTGGAATTTATGGGATCTTAATACATCAGGTATGGATAGAAGCTTTTACAAAAATTATTTCAAAATAGAAAAAGAGCATTGGTTAATGCAAATTAGACGAACAATCGTTCAGGATAATTTAGCAAAATATTTAACCAAGAATCCAAAGAACACAAAACTTTTGGATTTTGGTTGTGGTTCAGGTATTTTTGTTGAAGAGCTTGAAAAAGCTGGATTTGATGCACACGGTGTAGATATTTCTGATGAAGCAGTCAGGTTTGGAGCTCTTCAGGGCGTAAAAAACTTGAGTGTTATGGATTCTCATAGAATAAACTTTTCTGACAACACCTTTGATGTTGTGCTAAGTATGGATGTATTGGAACACTTGGAGGATGAAAGTTGGGCTATAAAGGAAATCGAAAGAATATTAAAACCAGGGGGAGTTTTTGTTGTCATGGTGCCAGCATATATGTTTCTATGGGGAGTACAGGATGAAGTGGCTCATCATTATAGACGTTATACAAAGTCCGGGCTGCTAAAGGAGGTTGCAAATTCAAGCTCGCTAAAAGTTGTTAGATCATCTTATTTCAATACTTTCTTGTTTGCTCCAATAGCACTAGTTCGTTTAGTTAGTCGTCTATTTAAAATTAAAGGCAGAGAGTCCGACTTTGATTTAAACAGTCCAGTGCTAAACAAAATACTATTCTTTATTTTCAACTTGGAGAGAAAAATTCTCATGAAAGTAAACTATCCATTCGGAGTTTCTATTTTAGCTTTGTTTAAGAAAAACTAAATAAACGAAAAGCCGTGACCCACAAACTGCGAGCCACGACTTCAGATTTTTCCCTGTACTAGCCAGACGAGCCGGCACAGTATTTCCCGGGAAATGTTCAAAACCGGCGAAGCCATCCACCACTGGCTGCTGCCGCGGTAGTAGATGGATTTCATTTCAAGGTTTCGAATGTCAGTGAACCCTGCCTTGCGGGTCACCATCTTGGCACGCCAGAGATGGTGACTGTACGAGATGAGAATGGGGTGTCTCCATCCGTACTCGTCGCAAACGGTCTTGTGGATTCTCGCCACTTCGACAGAGTCAACATAGTGCGGAGACTCTGACTGTTTCGGGATGTTTCCGTACAACGGTAAGTCCCGGATGTATTGTGCAAGCTCGCCCTGCGCGATTATGGGCAACTTCGTCTCTATGTGAAGCCGTCTCACTACTTGCTCTAGATAGTGATTGGCTGGTCCCTGAGTCCCATCAACGAAGTCCGCTGCAGCGTGTGTGATGATTACATCTGCCCCGAATGTCGGGGTTGCTTTTGGGCTCCAGATAGTCACTGCTTCCCAAAGCTTCCTTGGAAACGATGTCATCTGGTGTCCTCCTTTCAGTACCATAACACAAATATCTAAATTATCAACAGATATGAAATCAGGAGTAATTTTGTTATGATTTTTTCAAATGCTTCGAAAAATAAGTGAAACAATGAAAAATTCAGAATGGCTCGTCCTTGCTTTTTTGATTGTGGTTTTTGTTGGAATACGTCTTCCAGGTATCCAGCTTCCACTTCATCAGGATGAGTACAAGTGGCCAAGTATTGTAAATCCAGCAGTGATAAGTGACACAGAAGTTCCACATCCTCCGCTCTCACAGTTTATATATCGTGTTGGTGGGAGTGTCGTTGGTTACAACACCAACTTTAGGTTGATACCGTTGTTTTTTGGAACAATAAATCTTCTATTACTGTATTGGCTATTAAAAATTTTATACGGAAAAAGAGAAGCTCTTATCGGATCAATAATATGGATTTTTTCTTATTTCTCAGTGTTGGCATCACTCATGGTTGATACTGACGGAGAAATAATGCCTTTTTTCTTTTTAACTGCTCTCATCGGATATTTTAAATTAAAGAACTCTGACGGAAACAAAAAATATTGGTGGGCACTTGTCATGGTTGTTTCTTGTATACTCGGATTTTTTATTAAAGTAAGTTTTCTTTTGGCTATAGGTGCAATAGTTGCGGATTTTCTTTGGTCTAAAAAACATATTCTTTCAACTAGAAAGATATTTACATACCTCGCATATATTTTTTGTGGTTTGATTTTTCTAGCTTCGTCACTTTATTTTGCTCAATACATATTTAAGTTTTTTGACCTTAGCAAGGCACTGACATACTGGGAGCATTTTGCTACTTTGGATAGGGGATGGTTTCAAACTTTGATTCAATCCATTAAAGCTGTTTTGTATACATCACCGTTTTTATTTTTAGTCCCACTTTTGGGGAGTAAAAACAGTTTTGAGAGAGTTCGAGTTTTTATTTT
>CAZSFU010000020.1:0-6379 GCA_964606205.1 uncultured Candidatus Saccharibacteria bacterium
AGAGAAGGTGTTGCAGAGATGATTTCGATCGCAGTGAATTCAGCTACGTCAACAGAGGCAAAGAAAAACCTAGCACTGAATACTGCAATAGTTACACTGTATAACCTTCAGCCAATAGGTAGAAATGGCTTACTATCATCACAGCAAGAAACGGCATTAAGACAAAATGTTGCAAATATTGATACAAGTAAAAACCTTTACCAGAATCTGGGTTTGGAAAAAGGAGCGACTGCTCAGGAAGTTATAAAAGCCTTTGAAAAAAAAGATTCAGAATTGAAGGCTTCAACATCACCAGAAGCAAAAGCTCAGAGGGAGCAACTTGCATATACAAAAAATGTTTTAACTAATCCTCAAAGTAAAACACTTTATGACCAGGCAGGGGTAGAACCGACTATATTTACACACAAGATAGGTGATACTTTGTATCTATATATCAGTAAAATATCTCCAACTACTTTTGGAGAGTTTGCGCTCGCGATAGATGGTGCGTCAACAACATCTAGATTAAACAGTATGATTATAGACTTTAGAGGTAATGTTGGTGGGTCACTCGATTTCCTGCAAAACTTCCTAGGACTTTTCGTTGGGGCAAACCAATACGCATTTGATTTGTTCCACCAGGGAGACTATCAGGTTCAGAGAACGGTTCAGGCAAAGTATCCTCTTCTCGATAGATACAAAGAGATTGCGATAATAACTGACAACATGACTCAGTCCACAGCAGAGTTAACTTCTGCAACATTTAAAAGACTTCATCTAGCAAAAACAGTCGGAACAAACACTCGTGGATGGGGAACAGTGGAGAACACATATCCTGTTAGTACGGTGATAGATCCAAATGTGAAATATACTCTGCTTTTGGTTAACAGTATTACTCTGCGTGATGATAACCAGTCTATCGAGGGTATGGGAGTAGATCCAAATGTCAGAACAACAGAAAAGGATTGGAAAAATAAATTAGATTCAAACTTTAATTCAAAGTCTTTGATTGAGGCATTGAAACAGAGAGCCGGAGTTGCTCCACTAAAATAAAATATATATAAAATCAAAGAGGGGTCGCCATGACGCGTTACCCCCCTTCTTCGTTCTGTTGCTTTCCGGCTGCTACCGCAGTTCCACGGGAGCCACGGCTTCCAGCATCTCGTTGCCGTCCCACCGGACGCGAAGGAACTTGTCTTCCGGGGAGCTCGGGCGGGCGATTTCCTTGATGGTGCCGTGCTTTCCGGACTGCAGGTTCCTGACCCTGTCGAATGGGCGCAGAACCTTTTTTCCGGAGCGCACCACATGAACTTTACCATCGCGCCACGTGAACTCATGACCATGGATCATCTCTTGTGTGTCGGGCATCGTTTGCCCCCTCCAGAGGGCGGTTGTTGTTCTGCCTCAAGTAAACCAGAAAGCAGGGTTGGGGTCAATTAGTCGTGATGTTTTAGTTCTAACTCGTGTTGATGAATATCACGTTCTGTTTTAAGTCTTTTTGATTTTTGTGTTATGGCCATGATTGATAGAACTGCGATGTAGGTAGAAATGACTTCTTCTGGAAGCTTGTATTCCTTGTGCATAACAACAGTAGCAACAAGTACTCCTATAACTAACAGTGTCCAACCAATAACAAACCACTCACCAGGATGTCTATCCCGTCGGAACTCATACCATCTTTCGAACTCCTTTACGCCGGCAAATATAACTAATAGGGCAACATATATGACCAGGATGGAGGGTAGTATTTCTGCCAGGGCATGGTCGTAGTAAAAGTCGAGTCCAATAGCAAGATAGGAAACAAGGCACCAAAAGTTTGTAATGTATCTCCAGAGTCTATCTTGAATAATTGGGTTTTCATTTGTCATGAAAATATTATAACACACGAAAACTGCATTTGTGAATTGCAGACATATGTACATATGCTAATATATGCATATGTCTGATTTGTGCAAAGAGATAGCCCAGATGGGTAAAGGTATAGGAAATGAAAACCGCTACCGTATTTTAGAGTCGGTCATGAACGGCTCCAAAACTGTTAGTGAGATAGCGGACGAAGTAAAACTTCCACAACCAGCAGTTTCTCAAAACCTTAAAGTCTTGAAATCTGCGTGTTTGGTAGAAGATGTTCGTCGGGGCAAGGAGGTTTTTTACTCTGTAAACGTTTCCTATATGGCAAAGCTTTTAAAAAAGCTTGCCGCCGATGTTTCCAAGGGAAAGAAATAGTTATCAAATAACATTAAATATAATATGTCTAAATATGCTGAACTAGTAAGTTCCGAGGTTATTATTACTGCAAAAGAAAATTTAGTTAAAAATGGTTTTTTGGTGGAGATAGTCGATACAAAAACTGAGGCATTGGATAAAATCAAATCAATGATACCAGCTGGAGCATCTGTTATGAATGGATCTTCAACCACTCTAAACCAGATAGGTTTCGTGGATTATCTAAAGGATGGTAGTCATGGTTGGAATAATCTTCACGCAAACATACTTGCCGAAACAGATAAAGATAAGCAGGCTAAACTGCGAAAGGAATCCGTGCTTTCAGATTTCTATCTAGGATCTGCTCACGCAGTTTCAGAGACCGGAGAAGTGCTAGTAGCTTCTGCTACAGGTAGTCAGTTGCCACATCTAGTTTTCACATCACAAAATATTATTTTGGCGGTAAGCACTAAAAAAATTGCAAAAGATTTAAATGATGCAATGAATCGAATACAGGAGCATGTAGTTCCACTAGAGGACGAGCGAATGAAAACCGTTGGTTACCCAGGCACAGTTTATTCAAAACTACTTGTTTTGAAGTCTGAACCAGCAATGATGGGTAGAAAGTTTACTATTTTGTTCATAAATGAAGATTTGGGATTTTAAGCAGTTTTTCATTAGTACAAAGAGCCGGTTTTCACCGGTTTTTTTGTAACATGAAATATTTAACTCGATAAGGTGTATTAGGTGTATAGTACTAGTATGAATACAGTAGATACCCTAACGGATGAACAGCTGACAAGGTTGGTTCAGGACGGGGATACAGACAAATTTGGGGTACTTATGGAGCGCTACCAAGCCAAGCTTTTTCGGTATGGTAGAAAATTTCTAACCGACAATGACAATATCGAGGATGTGGTTCAGGAGGTTTTTATAAAAACATATCAGAATATAAAAAGTTTTGACGCTTCCCAAAGGTTCTCTCCATGGATCTACCGTATAGCGCACAACACATATATAAATGCCATAAAGAAAAGGTCTATAGGCCCTATGTATCTTTTCGATTTCGATACATTGCTTTCCTATACCGTTGTAGACGATCCTGTCGTTAGAGAAAAAGAGCAAAAAGAAATGAAAGAAATAGTTGACAAGGGTCTTGCTTTGATCGAGCCCAAATATAGAGAGATACTTGTTTTGTTTTATATTGAGGAATTGAGTTACAAAGAAATAGCGGAAATCCTCCACATACCTATAGGTACGGTGGGGGTGAGAATAATGCGCGCCAAAGATATTTTAAAGCAGGCGATCGAGGAACAAAATGAAAAAATTCAATTATAAACATATGAAAGAAGAAAACATACAACAAAATAGCATAAAGGATGAGATACTTCAGAAGATAAAATCTGGGCAAGTTTCTATGAGGCCCAAATATTACTTTGTAATAAAGCTAGTGGCATTGGCTATAACTATTTTTATTACTTTCCTACTATCTTCATTTATCGTGAGTTATGTGATTTTCAGTATTAAAACTAGTGGCCAAACTAGTCTTTTGGACTTTGGACCTAGGGGGTTATATCATTTTATATTGGCGCTACCATGGTTTGTTTTGGTTGCGGATATTCTCCTTATTACTTTTATTGATTGGCTACTAAAGAGTTTTAGATTTGGATACAACAGTTCGGCTCTTTTCTTACTTGTCGTAACGATGGTTTCTATTACTGTATTGGCAACAATCATAAATTACACTTCTTTCCATAAAATATTGTTAAATAAAGCCGAGAATAGACATCTACCTATTGCGGGTGGGCTTTATATGGGTATGCGTATGTCACATGGTAACAGTGGTATGTTCCGAGGAGAAATAGTTTCGATAGAAAGCACGAGCACGTTTTATATAAAACATACTGATTATGATGGAGATGACACTGGTCAGGTTATAGAAATATTTACTCCAACAAATTCAGATGTATTTACACTATTTTTACAACCCGGTGACGAAGTTTTTGTGGCTGGAGACAAAATACCCGGTGGAATAAGGGCGTACGGGATACGTAAATTGACCGAGTCCAAATAAGATTGTGTTTGTGTGAAATGTTGAAATAAAACTCAGTATAGTTTGTATAAAATATATTCAGAAACGGCTGTCGAATTCATTATCAGCTAATCAATATTTATACATGAAAAAATACGAAAAATATAAAAGAATGAAGAAAGCTATTATGGCTGGTGCCAGTTCAGGTATTGTCGCGGGTATGATACTTATGGGTACTGGTAATGTGGCTATAGCTGAAACAATAGATCAGAGTGCCACTGCCTATACTCAAAATGCGTCTGATACTGGTATGCACATGATGAGAAGGTGGAATACTCCAAAGGGTCAGACTGCTGTTGCAGGCGGTCTTGGTCTAACTAAAGATCAAATAAGGACTGAGTTAAAATCTGGAAAAACAATGAAGCAAATCATGCAAGAGCATGGTATAGACACAACAACACTTAAACACGCTTCTTCAAGAAAAGGTTTTAGTGGAAAAGGTTGGAGAAAAAATGTCTAGTGGAATAATGTATTAGATATACTATAATCAGAGTATTAATTATAATTTATTAAAAATGGAAGATACAAATAAAGGTAGTAGTACAATGCTTTGGGCTGTAGTGGTAGTAGTTATAGCTCTCATTGCATTTGGTGGATATAAATACATGAACAAATCTGCTGAAGTAAAAGTTCCAGTAGATACAACTCAGACAACAACGACAACAACAGAGACACCTGTTCAGGCTTCTGTTTACAAAGACGGTTCATATTCTGCTGTAGGCGCATATACAGCACCAAGTGGAGAGGAGTCTATAGGTGTTAGTCTTACTTTAGCGGGGGATGTTGTAAAAGATGTTTCTGTTATAGCAAAAGCTACAAACGAGGATTCACAGAAATATCAATCAAAGTTTATTTCTGGATATAAAACTATGGTGGTTGGAAAGAAAATCTCTGACATCTCACTTTCAAAGGTGTCTGGATCATCACTTACACCAAAAGGATTTAACGACGCATTGGCTCAGATCAAGACTCAGGCTAAGGCTTAATTATTATGACCAAGTTTCAGTTTCAAGCTATTGGAACATCTTGGCAAATAGATATACAGGACGACCTTTCGCAAGAAGCGGAGGTTGTTTTGTTGCAAAAGATAAATGACAGAATTGCTGAGTTTGACTTGGCTTACTCTCGTTTCCGACCCGACTCGCTTGTGACTAGAATGTCTAGAGAGTCTGGCGAGTTTGAGTTACCCACAGATGCAGATCTCATGATAACTCTGTACAAAAAAATGTACGACGTTACCGGAGGGCTAGTCACTCCACTTATTGGTCAGGTTTTGATAGACGCTGGTTACGATGCGAACTACTCACTATCTCCTAAACATTTAACAAAACCAAAATCATGGGAAGAAGTGATTGTATGGGAAAATCCAAAACTAACTTTGAACGAAGCTACTATGCTTGATTTTGGTGCAGGAGGTAAGGGTTATCTCGTAGATATTGTCTGTGAAGTGATCGAAGGTGAAGGCATCGCTTCTTATTGTGTAGATGCTGGAGGAGATATGCATTATAGAAATACAGCAGGAGAAAAACTGAAAGTTGGCCTAGAGCATCCAGAAGACAAAACTATGGTTATCGGAGTAGTAGAGATTCTAAACCAGAGTCTCTGTGGCTCTGCGGGCGATAGGAGAAAGTGGGGCGATTTTCATCACATTATAAATCCAGATACACTCTCATCTCCAAAAGATATTTTGGCTGTTTGGACTTTAGCCGATACGACTATACTTGCTGATATTCTCACAACCGGTTTATTTTTTGTTGAACCGTCTGTGCTTCTGGAAGAATTTAAATTTGAATATCTAATAATCTATTCTGACTTCTCTATGAGCAAATCCGCAGGTTTCAATGCTGAGATTTTTACAAACTAAAGTGTTAAAATCATAATATGAAATATATAGATAAATTCCTAAACGGAATCACAATGTACAAACTAGTTTTGTACGGACTTACTCTACTTTCACTTCTTTCGATAGTATTGGGTTTTGTCGGTATTGTTTCCTACAGTGGTTTTAGTCTGCTAGGGACTTTGGTTCTACTACTTGCTACATGTTTTATTTCAAACGAGTTATTGGCCAAACTATTCAAAGTTCAAACAAACGTTGAGTCT
>CAZSFU010000020.1:6479-7713 GCA_964606205.1 uncultured Candidatus Saccharibacteria bacterium
GCTAGGTTTTCTAGTTTTGAGAAAGCTAAAAAGATTTCAAATGTTTTTTGTTTTTGTTGCGTCGAGTTTGGTAACTACTTTTCTATTTAACCTAACATCTCTTTCTAACCTGGCTGATATAATAAAAATCACTTTTATTTCTGGACCCATTATTTTCTTTGGGACTATCATGCTTACAGAGCCACTTACCACTCCGCCAACAAAGAAACTTCAGTTTGTATACGCTGGATTAACAGGTCTTTTATATGGGTCACAGTTTAGTTTTGGAATACTGCATTCAACTCCTGCGCTAGCTCTGGTTATCGGTAACATGTTCTCGTACTGGGTTTCTCCTAGAGCCAGACTTTTGCTAACTCTTGTAAAGAAAAACCAACTTTCTAAAGATATATATGAGTTTGTATTCAGCCCAGATCAAAAACTAATTTTCAAATCCGGTCAGTACCTAGAGTGGACATTAGGACACAAAAACCCAGACCAGAGAGGGAATAGACGATACTTTACTATTTCATCATCTCCAACAGAAAAAGAGATAATGCTCGGAGTAAAGTTCTATGAACCATCAAGCAGTTTCAAGAAAAAACTTCTTTCGATGGAGAGTGGAGATAAAATGATAGCCTCACAGTTGTCAGGTGAGTTTACCTTGCCAGATGATAAAAATAAAAAACTTGTTTTCATAGCGGGTGGTATTGGAGTCACTCCTTTCAGAAGTATGGTAAAAAATATGTTGGATTTGAACCAAACTAGAGATGCAGTTCTATTTTTCTCAAACAGAACTCCTGCAGATATTGTTTACAAAGATATATTTGATGAAGCAAAACGAGTCGGACTCAAAACAATATACGCCGTTAATGATTTGGCTGGAGCAACTCCTGACCCAAGCATGCCAGTTGGTTTCGTTGATGAGAAAATGATACGAGATAATGTTCCAGATTTTGCAGATAGAATGTTCTATATATCTGGTCCACATGGCATGATCACTGCATTTGAAACTACTCTGTCTAAAATGGGGGTAAGTAGCTCAAACATCAAAACAGATTTCTTCCCAGGTTTTGTTTAATATCAAATATTGAGTGTTTAATTAAAATATTCAATTTATTTATTAAATTTCACTAAAAGTCGCACAAATGGGCGATTTTTAGACTTATCCCCCTATTTTTTATCAAAAATGATTATTGCGCGTCTATGTTTGATACAATGTTAACTAATTATTAATGTTTGAAATTTAAAAAAATGA
>CAZSFU010000021.1:0-2593 GCA_964606205.1 uncultured Candidatus Saccharibacteria bacterium
GTATTTCATTTGTTCGATATTATCATATTTTAAATATTTGAGTATGAAAAAAGACCAGCATTTGCTGGCCTCTACCCGCGGGACAATCCCGCGGGGTGTGCAACTTGGGACTACCTGAGTTTGAGAACCCAGGTGTCCCGTTTTTCCTTGCGCCGATCGGCCTCGTCAACCCTCGTAATTGAGGATCGATACTCGTCGATGACCGTCTTTTCATCCTCCGTGGCCGAGGCCACAATGACGACATCCATCCTTCGGGGTCCCCACGATCGACTTGCGATCGTGAGTTGGATCTTCCCACCAGGACAAAGTCCCCGGACAAGCCACGGGAGTCCACCACCCTCGATGTCAACAGTGAGGCCTCGTTCAAGAGGATTCACGATTGTGAGAGAGACCGAGGAGTTCATGGAGGACTTCTTCCACCCCCACTCGGTGCCCAACGAGGGGTTAACCTTGATGGAGTCGTCCAAGGGACAACCAGTGAGCTCGATAGAGTTCCGAGACCTGCGGATCTTCTCGTCCGCCCCCTTCGAGGACTTCTCGCCTTTCTCCACAGCCTTCCGAGCCTCACGCATCGCGGGGTCTTCACCCTTACGGCTCTCCAGCTCGATCCGCTTGTCGAGCTCTTTCTTAAGCAGCTCGACAGCCTTTTCGCGAACGGTCGCCTCCTTCTCGGTCTCGCCTTCCGGCTCGACCGAGAGCTTCTCAATTCGCTGCTCGAGGTTTGTGACAGCCTTGGACTTCTTGTCCTCGGCCTTCTTCTGCTCGGCGGAGACGTAGCCCCCACCGAACGTGACAACGAACACCGCCAGAATGGCGATAGAAACTGTACGCTTCATGCGCACCTCCTACTTGTATTATACACCATTTTATATGGATTTGTCAATAGATATAAAAATATGTTAAAAACGCCCTATTTTAAGGGTTTTTCTGTGATATTATATTTAGATAAAACTATGGTTGAATTTGACGAAGAAAAACAAAACAAACGAGTCGACGAGCTCCGAAAACAAGAGGAAGAGGGTCTGGCACAAGCGCTGTCCTCAAAACATGGAGTGGCTTATATCGATCTGTCATCTACGCCGATAGATGTTGACGCTCTTAGAGTAATTACTGAAGCAGAAACCAGAGAAGCCCAAATAGCTGTATTTAATGAAATAAACCGAGTTCTCAGCGTAGGAGCTCTATCCCCCGACAACCCAAAAACAGTTGAGGCTATCAACAAACTTAAATCAAAAGGTTATGAAGTTGAGTTATATATGGTTTCTCACGCGAGCCTGAACAAAGTTTGGGAAAGATACAAAGACCTTTCCTACTCTTTTGAAACCAAATCTGGTGCATTGGATATTTCCAACGAACAAATAACGGATTTCCTTGGGCAAGTTGAAACTATTCCTGATGTTCAAAAATTAATTGGTGATATTTTGGGTATGAAAAAAAGCTACCGCATTTCCAGAATTATGGAAATCATTATCGCGGGAGCATTGGCGACCAACGCTTCGGATATTCATATTGAACCAGAGGAGGATCTTGTTCGGCTTCGATATCGACTAGACGGAATGCTTACTGAGATACTCCAGTTTGATTTGGACACATACAAACTGCTTCTTTCTCGTATAAAACTCATATCAAACTTGAAGCTAAATGTTGACGGTGCTCAGGACGGACGTTTCAGTATAAAGGTCTCTGATAGCGAAATCGAGATTAGAACTTCCCTACTTCCAGGAGCATACAACGACTCTGTTGTGCTACGAGTACTCAACCCTAATGCAATATCCGTCCCACTTTCAGAACTTGGAATCAACCCGAAACTTTTGGAAGCGATATTTCACGAAATATCAAAACCAAACGGTATGATGCTCATAACCGGTCCGACTGGCTCAGGAAAAACTACAACACTGTATGCCCTACTCAAAAAAGTCCACACACCTGAAATAAAAATTATTACCATAGAAAACCCAATCGAATATCATCTTCCAGGTATCGTACAGACACAGACAGATGAGAAAAAAGAATACGGATTTGCCGAGGGTCTCCGAAGTGCCCTGAGACAAGACCCAGACATAATCATGGTTGGTGAAATCCGTGATAGCGAAACAGCTGAGATTGCCATAAACTCTGCTCTAACTGGTCACCTCGTTTTCTCTACTCTCCACACAAACAACGCTGCTGGAACATTTCCACGACTAATAGACCTTGGAGTGGATGCCAAAGTTATTTCTTCTGCAATAAACATCGCTATGGCGCAGAGACTTGTGAGAAAACTATGTACAGACTGTCGCACTCAGGTAAATCTAGAGGGTGAAGATAAAAAAATAATAGACGAAGTTATAGCAACAATCGTCGATAAGAATTACCTAAAGGATTTGGACCAAAGCCACACATGGAAATCAAAAGGCTGCGATAAGTGCAACATGACGGGGTTCAAAGGACGAATAGGAATACACGAAGCAATTAAAATGGACTACGACATCGAACTTGTTGTTCGAGAAAATTCTAGTGAAAGAGAAATTAAAAAAGTGGCCGAGAAACAGGGACTACTAACCCTCCGACAAGACGGAATTCTAAAAGTTTTATCTGGTGTAACAACAATTGA
>CAZSFU010000021.1:2693-7647 GCA_964606205.1 uncultured Candidatus Saccharibacteria bacterium
TTTTAAAAAATCAAGATTGCCTTCTAGCGCCTTTCTGTGGCTCAGTGAGTTATACACTTGCTAAACACTCCCCTTGTGTGAATAATTAAACCCAGGAGTAACAAAAAACTCCAAAGCATAAATCTCTAAGCAACACTTTTAATGATCAACACCAAAAGCTAAGTATTTCGCAAAGGATAGATGCAGATATTACACAAGGTAATAACCAAATCGTCCTCGCAGGAACACTCGTAAACGAAAAAACGCTTAGTTGCTTAGAGATTTATATTTTGGAGCTTATAAAATCACCCGAGGGTGAATCAAAACTGCTTTTTTCAATGAAAAACTGATGAAACTATTCAGACCTAGAGTCTAGCATACAAAAATTTTCTTGTCAATAGGCTTTTTAACAGCCAGTTTTAGTATAATTGTAATCAATGGATACAAAGCCAACCAAGAAAAATAAAGATTCTGTGGATTCTGACGCGCTTTTTCTAGACACAACCCTGCGACCAAGCAAGTGGGATGAATACATTGGCCAATCTAATATCAAAAAAAATCTACAGATTCTGCTGACTGCCGCAAAAGAAAGAAATCATCCGCCTGAACATATACTGTTTTATGGCTCCCCTGGTTTGGGTAAGACAACCCTAGCGCATCTTATTGCAAAAGAGATTAACGCTCAGATGAAGGTGACCAGTGGGCCTGCAATAGAAAAGGTTGGAGACCTAGCATCTATACTCACAAACCTTTCTGCTGGCGACATACTTTTTATAGACGAGATACACAGACTGAACAAAACTATCGAGGAGGTTCTCTACCCCGCTATGGAGTCAGGTTCACTAGATATTATTATCGGTAAAGGACCAAGCGCGAGAACAATACAGCTGGAGCTTCCACCGTTTACACTTATCGGGGCCACTACTCGTATCGCTATGATTTCCTCCCCTCTTAGATCACGCTTCTCTGGTGGAATATTCAAACTCGAGTTTTACACAAACAAAGAAATAGAAAAAATTATAGAAAGATCTTCAAAGATACTTGGAATTGAGCTGAACGAACAAGCTGGAGAAGAGATAGCAAAACGCTCAAGATACACGCCTAGAACAGCGAACTATCTTTTAAAACGAGCACGGGACTACTCTCAGGTAAATAAAACTGACTTAACAAAAGAGTCTGTAGATGAAGCGTTGAAGCTCCTTGGCATAGATCATGTTGGTCTATCACCTGCTGATCGAGATATTCTCCACACTATTATCAACAAGTTTTCTGGTGGGCCTGTTGGCCTCAACACACTTGCTGCGGCGATGTCAGAAGAACAAGCAACTATCGAGGAGTTCAACGAACCGTACCTCATTCAACTAGGTTTTCTAGACAGAACACCTCGAGGCCGAGTCGTAACGACTTCTGGATATGAGCATTTAGGATTCACTCCTAAAACTCTTTTGTAAAACGAAAGGCGGAAGGGGTGTCTAAACCCTTCCGCTCCATATAAATCCTCCATTTGTTAAAGTGAGGCCTTCCTCACCTGACGGATACTGGTCCGTCTCCGCTTTTTGTGTGCACTGCACGAGAGTGCTGCCGGGCTCACCCCTGATCCCATACCCGGCCTCTGGGTCGACATGGGGCTAGGTGAACAGCGCGAACTGGAGATCTTCCATAGCAGTCCCCCTTTCCTTAAAGATTAGCCATTCTCCTCGTGCAAAAGAACAGCCGAAATAAATAGTACTTATAAAAAATTCCAAAGTCAAAAAAACCGCTAGGACCCTTTTGCTCTAAACGAGTGAAAAAAGTCTTAACGATTGGGGGGCTAGAGGGAGGATTACCGACATCCTCCCTCTAGCAGTAGGCCCCGGGGGCTACGTAGTGTTATGGATTCTAGCACTCCATCATGGCAGCACCTCCTAAAAATAGGAGTAAATTATGCATGTGTTATTTGCAATAACGCCTCTTTGATTTTTTGTACAACTTGAGTACAATTGGGCCATATGAGCGGACACAATAAATGGTCAAAAATTAAAAGGCAAAAGGAAAAAACTGATGGTCAAAAATCAAAGATCTTTGGCAAGATGGTTAAACTTATTTCTGTAGAAGCAAAGAAGGCTGGAGGAAATATTTCATCTCCCGGGCTAAAAGCCGCTATCGAAAAGGCAAAGTCAATGAACGTGCCGAACGACAACATCGAGAGAGCTATTAAAAAATCTGCCGAGGCAGGCGAAGCGGAAGTGGTAGTATACGAAGCGTATGGTCCAGGTGGATGTGCGATGATAATAGAGTGCCTAACTGAAAACAAAAATCGAGCAAATCAAGACGTTAAAACTATTTTGGCAAAAAATGATCTATCAATGGCGGGTCTTGGCGCAGCATCCTGGGCATTCACACACAACCCAGGTGAAGAATGGATTCCAACATCAACCATTCCCCTTTCAGATGAGGACGGAGAAAAACTTTCAAAACTTATCGATGATTTAGAAGAGTCGGATGAAGTTAATGATGTTTATACCAATGCGGAGTAAAAATTAATTATGCAAATAAACTACGGCCTCCCCCTACAAAAAATAAAATCTATTATTGTTATAGAAAACAATGAGCCTCTAGTAGAAATAAAAGAAACAGAAAAAATTAAACTGGATAAAACAAACAAAAATCTAGTGCCACAAATTAGAACGGGCGTATTAGATTTGCTAATAAAAGCTTCAGACAACTTGCCAGACGAATATAAAATACTGGTCTCAACGGCATTTAGACCATATGAGATGCAAAAAAGAATGTGGAGAAAAAGACTCTTGAAAATGGCATTACTGCACCCAATAAAAATGATCTTAAATAATAAAGATTGGAAGAAAGAAGCTGGTAGGTATACAGCTCCGCCAGGAGGCTCATCACACCAATGTGGGGCGGCACTAGATGTAACACTTTTATATAAAAATTCAGAGATAGATATGGGTAGCACCCAAAATGATATGGGCCTAAAAGTTCACACTTTTAGCAAGGAAGTAAGTGATGCACAAAAAGCCAATCGAGGATTACTTTATAAAATCATGACAGAAACTGGTTTTGCCAACTACCCTCTTGAATGGTGGCACTACTCATATGGAGACAGAATGTGGGCCGCATATACAGAAAAATCTGAAGCTTTCTATGGACCAATAAAATAATGATAGAAAATACCGAAATAAGTAAAAAAATAGAAGAAGCCATAAAAAAGATTTCTCCAAAACCTTTTACTATTTCTGTTTCTGTAATAAACCTAAAAACGACTGAACCAGAAATATCTGGATACAATATGGATGAATTTATTTATCCGGCAAGTATTTATAAGATTTTCATTGCAGCTGAAATACTTCGTAAAATTGAACGAAAAATACTGTCACTTGATCAGATTGTAACTATAAGTGACCCTAACGAAGTAGATAAAAATATAAAACTCTTTCCAAAAAGAAACCCTTATCGCCCACTGCTTCATGCTGGAGATAAGGTAACAATAGACTACTTATTAGATCTAATGCTAACCCGAAGCGACAACACTGCTGCAAATGAACTGATGGATATCGCAGGCAGAGAAGATATAAATCAAAATATTATTTTACCTAACGAATGGAATGGAAGTGATGTCACGAGAAAGTTTATGAATAGACTTCTGGAACAAAAACAGTATCAAAAATCATCCATAACAGTTTCAACAACTAGGCACATCTCAGATTTTTTTTATAAAATCGAAACAGGAGAACTAGTAAACCCTTGGGTTTCAAAAATGCTCAAAGATTACATGCTTCGTTGGGACAAAGGCGGTAAAACAGGACTGCTCATACCAGAGTTCAGAAGCTACTACACCAAAGGCGGATGGCTACAGATAAACGGGTATGCTTACAACTTGTTCAAAGCAGTAGTAAATCTTATACGCAAAGGCTACTGTGTTGTGACATGGAACAATGACGCAGGAGTTGTCGTTGGAGAAAAGTCTCACTATGCTATAGCTGTGATGTCACTTACAAAATCACCCTTTCTTTGGGTAAAGTTTCCTCTGAATAAACTGTCAAAAGAAATCCACGATATAATGGAATCACAATAATATGAAAATAATATCCATTGATCCAGGATACGAGAGGTTGGGGCTTGCGATAATCGAGAAAGAAAAAAACAAAAAGGAAACTTTGGTTTTTTCCGAATGCTTTAAAACCTCAGCCAAACTCCCTCACAACGAGAGACTAGCTTTGATTGGAGACCGAATAAAAGAAATAATAAAAACATACGAACCGGAACAACTAGCAACGGAGAAACTTTTCTTTTCTGGCAACCAGAAAACAGCGATGCTTGTGGCAGAAGCTCGCGGAGTAATACTTTATGCTGGGAGTTCATCAGGACTGCCTATTTTTGAATACACACCAAACGAAGTGAAAATTGCTATCACAGGTTATGGCAGAAGTGAGAAAAAACAAATCATCGACATGGTCAAAAAACTAATAGTCGTGGACTCTAAAAAAAGTAGCGACGACGAATTCGACGCTATAGCCATCGGCCTGACCCACTTTGCAATACAGAGGCAATTGACATCAACAACAATAATTGTAGTATGAGATTTTAGAGGTGAAAACGATGACTGCCAATTTTTTGCTCCATGAAACAAAACTGTGGAGCGATGTCCGACGCGACTGGCAAGATCGAATCGTTAAAAGAATTACACTCATGGATCTACATGAACCGAGGGTGGAATTCGACCAGCGATTCCCGACACTGGCGCTTGTAATGACGCAAGAACCGATTACAGAAAAAGATATTGGGTATGCCTTTAGAAATTCCCCTGAAGAATTGGAGAACATTGCCCTCCACACCTTTCCAGGACTTTCAGAGAACACCTCAATCGAAAAAGTCTTCGAAGCGGCAAGCACTGTGTTTTTTGTCACTGCGACATAAGTACATCGTGCACAACAACGGCCAGGCAGGAATCTGCTTCGGCCGTTTCCTGTTATATAAA
>CAZSFU010000022.1:0-3934 GCA_964606205.1 uncultured Candidatus Saccharibacteria bacterium
TTTACTGAAGCTAAGAAGGTATCCGCTGATTGACCTACTGATACATTACTCTTGAAACGATCCGCTTTGCGTACGAGGTAGACGACGTCGCCACCGGAAAGGGAGCCTAGATCGGCGCTCAACGTCTTACGAGCTTGATCCATGACGGCCGCCGTAAGCGCTTGTTCAGCCGCATCCAGATCTGCCTGAACTACGAGAGAACCGTTTACCACTCGACCCACGGGCGGCAAGCTTGGTTTTGGTGTTGGCGGATGTGTGACCGCGGATGATCCTACTGGCGTTGCTTGAAAGGCCGATGCTGATTCTGCGTAGATAAACTTTTGTACATCGACGAACAATCCAGGGATCGTGAAATGTGAAGGGCCGATCACGAATTCAGCGCCTGGTTTGTCGGCGTAGACCGGTACATCGACCTCTTCGCCTGGCTGGAGGTGGATGGTTTTATCGATGCGATATAGCTTTTGATCAGCCGTCAGGAGACGGGTGGTGCGGATGAGGGTCTGTGGACGGGAATATTTATTAAAAATGCGGACCGTTCCTCGTGCCAACACCGTTTCCGATGTCGCGGGTGGCGTCGAAGGAGTGGGCGGGGTTACTGGCGCATCTAATACGGGAATAGCTGGCGCTGTTCCGCTGGTGGCGACTCCAACTTTAAATTCTTGGATCTTTTCAAATACCCCCTCCACCACACGACCTGGGATTTGACCGGGCTGAGGAGCGCGGGCGATTTCGACGGTGCCGTCGTATTCGATTGGTGTACGTTTTGTGCGCACGATTACGCTGGCGCGCGCCGATGACAACCAAAGCACCGCCAGCACTACGACGACGGTAAAAGCAATAAAGCTATACGCAATGTTCCGATACAAATGCGTGCGCGGAGCCGTCGGAAACGAAGGCGCCGTGATCGGAACAATATGCGGACGACGAGGACCTCGTAGTGTCATAGATAAGGAGCGGCTCTATCATACCACATTCCTGTGGGATGTTCATCTATTCTTTTCTCACCACACCCTTCCCCTTCGCGCCTTCGTCTTGATTCAAGTCTGTACTCAGGCTTGGTTTGGTGCGCGTGATGGATTCATTTGTGTGCGCATCTTGAAATTGAAAGGACGTTTCGCCTAGGAGACTCGCGAATCTTCCTACGTCTAACGCTTGTGGAGTCAGCGCCACGTCGAACCAGCCCTCGAGCTCGTTTGCCCCTTCGGGTACACGACCAATGTTCCACGAAACGGTTCTTGTAAGCTCATCGTATGTAATCGCTCCACTCGCTGCCTGCGTGCTCCCCTTCCACGCAACAATCTTTGGCAACACAGCTACGACCTTGGCGTCATTTAGATCGTGCAACGTTTTATGCATGCTCCAAAAGATACGATACGTGGTGGCTTTTCCGGCCACCGGAGGAAGCGGCCCAGCACCGATCGGCGCACCCTCTTCCGTGAAGTAGCGTGGCTCAACCGCAATATCTGCGTCACTGCGATAGACGAGCGTGATAGGCGGCGCATGAAGCACGCGAGGCGTTTTTTCATCTGCGACGGAGACCTGCACGTCTGTACTTAGGCGAATGAGTGCGTCTTTTGTTCCACTTGCGACCGCTAAGCTTCGCCAGCCTATTTCGATCGATCCTTGCCCCTGTGAAGGGACTTCTGCGAGGGCTGGGAGACGTGTTTTGTCGTAGACGATCGTTTGGAGACGCGTCTTTGTGGTTGAGGCGCCTTGCGTCTGGTCATCCACATGCGCCCAATCGAGGAGTGATGTCCCCGTGGCTGAACGACTGTTTACGATAGACTCTGCCTGGACGCGAATACGCACATCGTGAACAGATTCTGGGCTAATGTTTTGGTAGTTGAACGTGAGACGCACGGGGTCACCTGGTTCGATGGAGCGCTCGCTATCGGCTCCGTTCACGACAAGATGTAGCACCAGATCCCCTGGCGCGATGGCGATGCGTGATTCGCTGCGCGCGGTTGTAAGAAACGCGCCGTCTACACCCATGCGGCCAGCTTCCCCCTGGAACGTCGCATCTCCGCTGGCACCGGATGGGAAGAAGCCGACGATACTCGCTGTGTAGAAGGCGTTTGGAGCGAGCTTACCCACAGAGAGCGTTAGGGTGTGATTTGGGAGGTCGAGCTGACCGGACGTTGCTGCCGTAGCGGGAATGAACCCGATAGGAAAAGTGATGCGCGCGAGTACGCCATCCATGGTTTGCTTGCCGAGATTCGCCACGACATAACGGACTTGGGTTGGCTCCCCCGCCGTTACGCGTGGGGCGAAGAGCAGGTTTCCCGTGAGAACCGTGCCTGTAGCGCGTACCGTGCGTAGTACCGTCTGCTCGGATGGGCTATCCGATTGGTTGCTGCGATAGGTTGATAGCGCTTGTAACGCCGTGTCCGCTCCCAACGCCCCCATAAAGAAGCCTTTGATGCGGATATCGCCTTCGGTGTTTGGCTGCACCATGCCAAGCTTCCATACGCGCAACGCCACTTCGCTTGGGGCTGGATCGAGACTGGTTACCGTGAAGTCCAGCGGAAGGTTGGCGCGCACCTCGACATCACGCAGCGGCTGCATGTTGGTATTACGCCAGTGAAGATCATACGTCTGTTCTTGCCCCAACAATACTTCCCCAGGGCCATCGAGGGTTAGCGCTAGTGCGGAGGCACCTTGAGGTGCTGTGCCCGAAAACGCCAAAAGCCCAGCCCAGGCTAACCCAGCCAACAACAGACACACGCAGATCGTGAGCATGAGTACGCGCTTCCATCCCCAACGGACTCCGCGATCGAGGCGGCCGAGATCCGGGACGCGACCTTTTGCATCCAAATAAATCGCTGCCAGTCCACGCTCAAGCGCGGCCTTGTCGTCTTTCGGCGCGGGCTTCGCTGTTTTTTTAGCAGGTTTTTTGGAAAAAAGGCCCATAAGGATCACTCCTTTACCTCTAGCAGCCCCGCCAAGACACGATCCCTGTCCCACGCCGCATCAAGGGCAAGTCCTGGCGCTGTCGTGGTCGCTTGATTTGTCCAGGTGAGCCCCCAAGCAGGTGGGAAGGTGACGGTTGATTGAATAGTGCGATTGCTTTTTCCGGACTGACTCGTGAGAAGGAGCATGTATGCCGCTTTGGCTTGAGCGCTTCTATCGCCAGGAATCGGCTCCTCCCCTGCTCGCGAGGCTAGATCAAAGACTGTGAAGGGCAGCTTGTAACGAAACGTGGTAGTACGTGTTTCTTGCGGACGAAGCTGGATCCACCCGCCGAAGGCTGTGCGACCAAATTCGTTGGTAACGTCGACGTCGGAGACCGTGCTTGAAACAACTTGCACGAGACTTGCCACGTCTTGATCTTGCCCATCTTCTGGAAGCGGAGTCTCGAACAAACTTGAAGATGGTGCCTCAAACCCGCTTGCATCCAGCAACTCAGATCCTTGAGGAACGTAGACGCGCAGGTACGACACATTGTTTACGCCGTGGAACAACTCTCCTTTCGGCGCCGTGTGCGTGCGCGTGAGGGAAACCGTATCCACTATGGATCCATCTGCTGCCACTTCTACACGATGCTCGACTGTTTCGTTGATGGCGCCGTCTGTTTTTTGTCCGGCGATGTTTGCTTCGATGATAGCGAGCGCATCTCCGATCGTTGGTTTTAGACGCCCATTCCAGTCATATCGCTCGACGAGCTGCTCTTCTTCTCCGCGCGTCATCCAGACCTGAATGTCCTTGGTTTCCAAGGATTGCAGACCGATGTCGATGAGACGCAACCATTCTTCACGCTTGCCTGTTTTGAGATGTTCGAGGACTTTTGGCAAGAGATCACCGATGATCTTTTTTGGCTTGTTTTCTTTTTTATCGTACTCAAGCTCGACGGATTTTTGCAGTTCCTCCATGACATTGTCAGCTGTCAGTACGTTGCTGTATTCCGGCATGTCGATTGGACCCGTAATACGCAACA
>CAZSFU010000022.1:3944-4247 GCA_964606205.1 uncultured Candidatus Saccharibacteria bacterium
CGTTACCACACCATCTACCGTTGGCTGACCAGCCTGGCTCCAGAACCAACGCATTTTGTTGGCGCTGGCAGGAAAATCTGGAAACCAGTTGGCGTCCTGGAACTCCCATCGACCGCCTACGAGCTGTAGAGGACGTGGCGGTGCTACGCGGCTGCGGAGCTGATCGCGTAAGTCGTATGGACCGCCGCCTGGAACATGGACACTCTGAATTTGACCTCGATCGAAGACGACTTCTGCTACCGACCCCATGAATCCACCCGTTGGGCGCAACTCTGTTTGATTCTGGAAGACGAAGAGATAGGT
>CAZSFU010000022.1:4257-7532 GCA_964606205.1 uncultured Candidatus Saccharibacteria bacterium
ATCGATTCAGCGTGACGAACGAAACCCCCAGCAGCTCTGCAAACTGCTGCTGCGCCGATGCTGGAAGCGAACTTGGATCCACGTGATCGATAGATGTGAAGGCGTCTTCGAGGAGCGGCGCGGCGTAATCGAGATAGGTCGTGAAGATACCGAGACGCTCGTCTGGATGGATGCTTGCTTGTTCGTCGAGGGCACGTCCCAAGCCACGCGTGAGGAGTGTGGCTGCTTGCGACACCTTCTCCCCGGCCGACAACAAGGCCTGAGCGCTAGCGTATTGGCTGCGCGTTTGTGGAAGTGCTTGCGCGAGCCCGAGTGCCAAGGCGTTTGTGCGCATGAGGGATTCGCGTGCTTTTCCGAAACGCTCGGAGGCCGACGACCAAGCAAGTGCCTGCTCATTTGTTGAGCCAGAGAGTGCTGACTGCACCTCGTCGAGTGCGGCTTGGCTTTGTGCTTTTACCTCATGGACAGATGATCCAAATGAACGAGAGAGGGAGACGGCGCCCGCTGGGATTGTGACGATGAGGAGCAATCCAAAAAAGCTCGTCATGACGCGAAGTACGTGGATGCGTGGCACGAGGATCGGTACTCCCCATTCCTGCTCCGCTTCGTGAATCTCTTGAACCACTTCACGTGCTTCTTCTTCCACCTTCTCGACCACCTCGACAAATTCTTCTTCCGCTTCTTTTGCCGTGCGATCGAAGATGGTTGTGAGACGTGCAAAACCACGCTTGATGCGTGCCCACAGCCCGTATGAAGCCCGATAGGCCTGATCCGGATCTGGCGACGTGAATTGTTCCGCGACGAATGTCTCTTCTTGCGGAGCGGCAAAGTGAAGCGTGACGTGCGAAACTTCTTGCTGCCCAATAGATGCCTGCGACTCGATCACTTCTGCCGTGGGCTGCGCATCCCAAGATTCCTGGGACTCCTCTGCCCGCTCGACGCTATCCACCACTTCCCACTTCACGAACGGCGCCACCAATTTCGACCAAAGATCGTAGCTTTGTGCGTAGGCGATGTGCGCATGGCCTGGCGTGAACTGCTCTATAAACGTGCGCGGATCGATGTCTTCGATCCAAAGATCCTGCGTTTCTCCAATAAATCCATCCACGGATGGCGGGACTTCGTAGGGCGCCATCCAGTCGCGAATGGTTTTTCCGAATGGGTCGCGCGGCACGAGCACCATTGGCCGGGCTGGTAATTGAAAGCTGACGACGTGGTCGCTGGGTTCGTGTGTAGAAAAACGGACTGGGACGTTAGACGAACGCTTTGAGACAACTGATACCTGTCTATTTGCGAGTTCTTGGACGTGCAATACCAACGCCTGATCCAATGAACCAACCGGGTGAACAATTGGTTCGCTCACGATTTCTTTGACGAGCGTGGTCTGAACTAGCGGCTGTTGTGGTTTTGGCGTGCGACGACGAATGCCGCGGCGTGCACGGTTAGAAAGACGTGACTCATCGAATGTTGAGGACGATGTTACCGCGCCTTCACGCTCGATGACCTCGAAGAGCTGCGCTTCCAACAACAAAGACACCTCTTCTGTGTAAGAGTTTTCTCGCCTCGATGCAGTTCGAGGCGTGTTTCCGCGAGAACGGGTCATTACCGATTCTCAATCGATGCTCGATACCCTTTTAGTACAGCTTTTGCACTCGTTTTCCAATCATGATGCGCACGGATCCATTCTTTCGCAGACAGCGCTGCGCGTTTTTCTGAAGGCCCATCTTTGAGCATCGTCTCGAGTGCTTTGATTATACCACGCAGATCACCGTCTCGGAACCATTCGACACCGGATGTGGGTAAGACTTCGCGAAGACATGGGATATCGCTTGCTACCACGGGACAGCCGAACGACAGCGCTTCGATGGGTGGCAAGCCGAATCCTTCGTGTGAGGAGGGAAAGATGAACGCGTCTGCTTGCTTGTAGAGCGCCGCGAGCTGAGCGTCTGTTACACGACCTAAAAAGCGCGTCTGTTGCCCATTTTTCCGTGTTGCGTTCTGCTCCTTGCATCTTTTCATGAATGCATCCATCTCTCCCGCGACCACAAGCTCGTGCTCTGGATAACGAAACGCTATTTCGTTCCAAGCTTCCAGAAGAAGATCGAGGCGCTTGTGCGGATAGGCACTTCCCACGTAGAGCAAAAAGGGGTTTTGTGAGCAGATCGATGTATCTGGTTCCGGGAACGTGCTCATCCCCTCCCCTGTTACCGTGATCTTAGAGACCTCAATGCTTGCGAGGCGTTCGATATCTTTGGCAACGAAGTTTGTTGGCGCAAATAGGAGTCGCGCACGCCTCAAAGAAGAGCGTAGAACTAAACGAAACGCCGCGTGCTTTACGAATCGAACGATCGGGCCGCGCGTAGAGGTTTTGGCGCTGGCTGGCTGCTGGAGAAGGAGAAGATCATGGATAGTTGCCACGAACGGCGCACGCAATCTCAACGGAACGTTCCAATGCGGCACGTGGATTAAGTCGGCACCGATCGACTCTAGGATACTTGAGAAAGACGTCTGTTCACGCACCGAATACCACGGAATATCCGAGGCGACATGATCCACTCTTGGGTGCCCGATAAAGGAACTCATTGAGAGCTCGCGTACTACGAGAGTGTAGTGAATATCGGCATCGACCTCTAAGACCGCTCGCACCGTCTCTTCGATGTAGCGACCTATTCCGCGGGTGTTTCCCGCTCCCATCATGCGAGCGTCGAGGGCGATATGCATAAAAACGTTACGTAGCCATAGGCTTTACGAGATGAAACCGCTTAGCGATCCTCCCCACGTGTATTGGCTCACGACCCAATTTTTCTGGCTCCAGGTTCTCTTGTTTCCAGCGTTCGTAGTCCGCTTTCGGCACGATGTATCCTTTGCGTACGTACCCATCTTGCTCTGGTAGATCATCGACGTCTAATACGTACTCAGATTCCCCTCCTCCTTCGACGATCGCCTTAAAGGACTCGCCTTGCTCAGGAGGATCGAACGCGAAGCCATTTTTTAAGGCCCACAGAACAACGTCTTTTTGTCCGGCGTTGAGCATGAGTGACTTGCGATCGTGAAGCACTCCTTGCTGCCGTAAAAAACCAAGATAGGCCTCTGCTTTTTGCAAAAACATCGTTCCCGTCACACCGATTCCCTGCGACTCTACTCGACGGTGTTCCAAACTCAACGCCCAAGGTGCTTCACGGAACACCATATTTCCCACTTTCTTCCCTTGATGAATGAGTTGAAAATCCCAACGGTCATCAAAGCGGTAGACGAGATACGTTGTCTCGGGAGTA
>CAZSFU010000023.1:0-7027 GCA_964606205.1 uncultured Candidatus Saccharibacteria bacterium
TTTAGAGCCTCAAGTACTTTTGATTTTGCTTCATCATAGTTTGCCTTTTCAGACTTTTCACCAGCAAAACCAATCTTTTCCATCTTGTCGATGTATCTAGCCCCAATGTTTGAAGTCAAAATAATAACTGTATTTCTAAAGTTAACTACTCTACCCTTGCTGTCGGTTAGTTTTCCATTATCCAACACTTGTAGGAGAATATTGAACACTTCTGGATGTGCCTTTTCTATTTCATCAAACAAAATAACTGAGTATGGTCTATGACGAACTGTCTCTGTCAGATTTCCACCCTCTTCGTGGCCAACATATCCTGGAGGAGCACCGATTATTTTTGAAACGCTGTGTTTCTCCATAAACTCTGACATATCGACTCGTATGAGTGCTTTGTCATCATCGAACATGAACTCTGCAAGAGCTTTTGTAAGTTCTGTTTTTCCAACTCCAGTAGGACCCAAGAAAAGGAAAGAGCCAATAGGCCGGTTCGGGTCTGCGATACCAGCGCGACTTCTTTTTATAGTATCTGAAATTTTCTGAACCGCTTCGTTTTGGCCGATTATTTTAGCCTTTAGAACCTCATCCATTCTGCTTATTTTATCCGCTTCTTCCTCTAGCATTCGAGTAACAGGAATACCTGTCCACTTTGAAACGATGGTTGCAATGTCATTTTCAGTTATTTCCTCCTTAAGTATTCTTCGTGAACTTTGAAGTTTCTTTAGACGTTTTGATTTTGTATCAAGATCTTTTTCAAGATTTGGAATTTTTCCATATCTGATTTCCGCTGCACGAGAAAGATCAGCCTTTGCCTCAGCAGTTTCTGCTTCTCTTCGCAACTCCTCGAGTTGTTTCTTGATAGCTTTGATATCTGAAACAGTTTCCTTTTCATTGTTCCATTTCAATTCAATCTCAGAGATTTCTTCTTTCAAATCCGCAATATTTTTTTCAATTTCTTTGAATCTAGATTTTGACTTTGGATCAGTTTCTTTTTTCAAAGCTTCATGCTCTATCTGTAATTTAACTATTTTTGAATGAGCAGCCTGAAGAACTGGAGGTTTATTCTCCATTGCTATTTTCAAATATGAAGCCGCCTCGTCAATGAGATCTACAGCTTTGTCTGGCAAAAATCTGTCACTTATATATCTACTACTTAGATTTACAGCAGAGATTATGGCTTCGTCTGTTATGCGCACACCATGATATAACTCGTACTTCTCTTTCAATCCTCTCAAAATAGTTATGGCGTCATCGATACTAGGCTCGTTTACATAAACTGGCTGGAATCTTCTTGAAAGAGCTGGGTCTTTCTCTATATGTTTCTGATATTCCTTTAGAGTTGTAGCCCCTATAGCTCGTAACTCGCCTCTAGCCAATGCCGGCTTTAGCATGTTGGAAGCGTCCATTGAACCCTCTGCAGAACCTGCGCCAACTATAGTGTGGATTTCGTCCACGAACAAAATAACCTTCCCATCAGATCTTTCAACTTCTTTTAGAATATTTTTTAGTCTTTCTTCAAATTCACCTCGGTATTTTGTTCCAGCAATAAGAAGTCCTAGATCAAGAGAAACCAACTCTTTGTCTTTCAAAGACTCTGGAACTTCTCCCATAGACATTCGTATAGCGAGGCCCTCCACAATAGCTGTTTTACCAACTCCAGCTTCACCTATAAGTATCGGATTGTTTTTTGTTCTTCTAGAAAGAATCTGAATTATCCTACTTATTTCATCATCACGACCGATAACAGGATCAAGTCTGTTCAGATGTGCAAGTTTTGTAAGACTTCTAGTATATTTTGCTAGAGCTTTGAACTTTTTTGGAGTATCTGTTTCAACTGGCTTTGCATTTCGTATTTCTTCTATTACATGCAAAACAGCATTTTTATCAATTTTAAATCTTTTTAGTAAATCTTTTGCCTGAGACGGAACTTCTGTTAATGCGAGAAATAGATGTTCAGTAGAAACAAACTCGTCATTGAGTTCCACGATTTCTTTTCCTGAAGCCTCTATAGTTTGAGCAAGTTCTGGTGTTAGATATATTTGATAAGAAGCAGAAAGCGTCTGACCAGGATCTGAACCTTCAATACCCTCAAGCAGAGAATCGGTAAGTAAAATAGTATCAACTTCAAGTTTTTCCAAAATAGAGTTAACCATACTCTCCTCCTGCAGGATAAGAGCGGTCAAAAGGTGGTAAGGATTTACATGGTTCTGACCACGCTCAATAGCGAGCTCGTGAGCCTTTCTAATCGCTTCTTTTGCTTTTGTTGTAAAGTTATTGAATGGTGGTTGCATAAAAAGCTTTATTTTGGCCTATTATATAGCATTTTTGGACAAAGTCAATGCAAGAAATCGGGAACTTATTGAGCTTTTGCAGACTCCATAAGTAGTGTCTGCTCTTTCCTTAGAATTGAGACTGGAACGAATATTTTAGACGAATCTGATGAAAGTTTAAATCCAACAACATCTCCGGATAGATTGAATGCAGGACTGCCATCTACAAGCTCTTTTGTTAATACATCAGTATTTATGCCTGATAGATATTTTATAGTACTACTTCCCACGCCAGATTCTTTCATATCAAGAGAAATAACTCTTCCCACAGCAACTGCGTTTGTCTCATCCCCTCCCAAAGCGATAATAGTTTGTCCTAGCTTTGGATCCACATCTGAAAGTTTCGCTGGAGAAAATGGATAAGCTGTTTTGTCTGTAACTTTATCTCCCTGATTTGCTTTAAACAAAACAAAATCTGTTTGCTTGTTTATTCCAACAATAGTTAGAGGGAACTCTTTTCCATCATTCATAACTGCAGTGTATATATTTGCATCTGAAAAAACTTTCCTGTCTGCAGCAATGATTCCCTCCTTGGTTAGAACCAAACCCATACCATAGAAAGTAACTCCACCCAACACACCATCTTTTTCTTTTATCCTAACAACACTTTTTATATTTTTGTTTATTGAATCAACTATCAGATCTTCTTCCTTTACAACAACCGTAGTGACTTCTTTCTGACTTGGTGTTGTTACGGTAGCTGGAGTAACAGTCTCAATAGTTTTTTCAACTATTCTGTTTATATTTCTTGTAACTTCTATAGGCGCTTCTTGAAGAAGTGCATTTGTCATAATGCCTGTTGCAATAGAAGTTACAAAACTAATAAGTAGCGTCAGAAGAACAATTTGATTTTTATTTAACTCTTCCATATTTCAATATATTAACACAATATTTTTTTATAACGAAACAACTACTTAACAACACTTTTTAAAACCTTTAGTAGATAATCAATATCTTTTTTAGTCGTACCTCTTCCCAATGTAAATCTCAAACTAGATAAATTACATTTATCTTTTCCGATGTTTGATATGACGTATGAAGAAGAATCTTCTTTCAAAGTTCTGCATGACGACGAGTACGACACGCTTACACCCCTTACATCCAAAGAAATAGTAGCGAACTCAGCATCCAAGTTTGGAAAACATATGTTTATATTGCTTGGAAGCCTGTTTTTTTGTGAGCCGTTTAGTTCTGATCCCGGGAATTTAGACAATATATTCTCTATAGCATAATCCCTCAGATACAAAAGCCTTTTGACTTCTACTTCCCTATCACGAGTAGCGATCTCCAGAGCCTTTGCCAGGCCCACAGCAGACTGTATGTTTTCTGTGCCACTTCGTAGACCCTTTTGTTGGCCACCGCCGAACATGATTGGAGAAATACGAACATCACCCCTAACATACAAAAAACCAGAACTTCTTGGGCCGTATATTTTTATTCCATCAACAGTCATCATGTCTACTCCAAGTTTTAGAACATTTAAATCAAGATAAGATGGAGCCTGACATGCGTCTGTATGGAAATACGGCAGTCTAGTATTATTATTTTTTCTCCATTCTCTTAATGTTTTTGCAATTTCATTTATAGGTTGTATGGTTCCAATCTCATTGTTTGCATACATCACACTGACCAACACTGTGTTTTCTTTTATTTCATCCTTTATTGCTTTCGGGTTTACTACTCCATCCATACCAACCGGCACTACTGTCACCTCACCACCCAACCTTTCTATTGTTTTGAAAACTTCGAGAACAGCTGGGTGCTCTATGGATGTAGTGATGAAATGAGGAACAAAGTCTTTTTTATTGTACTCATTAAACACTCCTAGTATTGCTAGATTGTTCGACTCAGTACCACCACTCGTAAAAACAATGTCATCTTTCTGCGCACTTATAATATCTGCTATTTTTTTCTTTGCAGATAGTAGTGCGTCCTTTGCAAGTAACGCCTCCGTATACAGAGCGGACGGGTTATATGAAGAAATAAATTCATACTTATCCATCTCTTTTTTCACTTCATCCAAAATAGGTGTAGACGAAGCATAGTCGAGAAAAACTCGTTTTTTTGAATTATAATTTCTAAATATTTTGCTTAAAAAATTCATAACTTTATAATACAGACTCTTTTGCAAAACACAACAAAATGTAGTATAGTTTCCGAATGATTTTTGACCCTATATATATTACATACGGCCTTATAGCCTTATCGGTAATACTTATTGGATGGATCATAAGACTTGAAATTAAAATAAAAAAACTCCTGATTGGCAAAGACGCCAAATCACTAGAAGACTCTATCATTGGTGCCAAAGAAAATTTGAACCAATTAAATCGTTTTCAAGAAGAATCTTCTCAATATTTCAAAAATATAGAGAATAGACTCCGAAGAAGCCTGCAAGCAGTCGAGACCATGCGCTACAACCCATTTAAGGGAACTGGGGATGGTGGAAACCAAAGTTTTGCCACAGCTTTTATTTCTGAAAACGGTGACGGTGTCGTCATCTCTAGTCTGTATTCAAGAGACAGAGTCAGTGTTTTTTCAAAACCACTCAAAAATTTTGAGAGTAGTTTTGAACTGACAGACGAGGAAAAAGAAGTACTAACAAATTCAAAGACAAATCTTTCAAAATAATATATTTGAAATTTTTATGAGAATAAACAAAAACTGCCATGCAAAATCAAAAAACAACAGAAACGAAAAATACGGCAGAGAGATCTCCTGTGGTAGCAATAATGGGACATATCGATCACGGCAAGTCTACCCTACTTTCATATATTAGAAAAAACAACGAACCACTTAACGAGGCTGGTGGTATCACTCAACACATATCAGCATACGAGGTCTCCCACACAACCAAAGACGGTAAAGTTGAAAATATCACTTTCATCGACACTCCAGGACATGAGGCTTTTGGAGGTATACGAAAACGAGGCGCCTCTGTGGCTGATGTTGCAATCCTAGTTGTATCAGCAGAAGACGGCGTTAAACAGCAAACTGTCGATGCTCTCAACTCCATCAAAGAAGGTAAAACTCCATATATTGTAGCAATAAATAAAATAGATAAGGCTGAGGCAAACATAGACAAAACAAAACAAAGTCTCGCTGAGAATGAGATTTACCTAGAAGGTTGGGGTGGTGATATTCCGTATGTACCAATATCTGCAAAAACCGGCGAGGGAGTTCCAGAGCTTTTGGATATGATCACTCTTGTTGCAGAGCTAGAAAACTTAACTGGCGAGCGAGAAGCCGACGGAGAAGGTGTGGTGATAGAAAGTAATCGAGACACAAAAAAAGGTATTACTGCAACATGTATTATTAAAAATGGAACCATAGAAAAGGGATCATATATTGTTTCTGGAGTTGCGATAGCACCAGTAAGAATAATGGAGAACTATCTAGGTAAACAAATAGACACGGCTTCGTTTTCTAGTCCTGTGAGAATAATAGGTTGGGATGAAATGCCAGTTGTTGGAGACTCTTTCAAAGTATTTCACGATCGAGATGAAGCGCGCTCAACTGTAGAGACTAACAAACTCAACAACAAAACTAAAAATAGTCCTGGAGAAAATATGGGGGGTGGCGATCAAATCGTTGTTCCTATTGTGGCAAAGGCAGATACAGGTAGCAGTCTCGAGGCAGTAATAAATCAAATCAAGAAACTTGGAACAGATGTTATGCGTCCACAAGTCGTTGCTTCTGGAATAGGCACGATATCCGAAAACGATATTCGACTAGCGACCGGCACTGAAAACGCGATAATAATTGGTTTCAATGTAAAAGTTGACTCCCCTGCTAAAAACCTTGCAGAGAGAAATGAAATTGAGATAAAAACATTCGACATTATTTACAAAATGACTGAATGGCTACAAGAAACAATAAAAAATAAAACTCCAAAAGTCATGATGGAGGAGTCATTGGGAGTAGCAAAAGTTCTAAAAGTATTTAGCAAAACAAAAGACAGACAGATACTAGGAGGACGTGTCGAGAAAGGAAAAATAACACTCGGCGCTCAAGTAAAGATAATGAGACGGGACACTGAAATTGGTGAAGGAAAAGTTAGAGAACTTCAACAACAGAAAAATGCAACTGAAGAAGTTAAGGAAAATACTGAGTTTGGAGCTATGATAGTTTCTAGTACAGAAATAGCTCCCGGAGATCATCTAGAAAGCTTTATCACCATAGAAAAATAAATATGAGCACCAGAGACGATAGAATAAAAGAAATACTGAGGGACCTAGGCGCACGTTTTTTGCTATTGAACGGCAACGGCTCATCACTCATAACCGTAACAAACGTAGAATTAACAAGTCGTGGCAAAAATGCTACTATCTTCTTTACGGTCTTCCCTGTGGAGTTCGAAAAGACTGCTCTAGAGTTCGCCAAGCGAAAGCGAAGCGAGTTCAAAGAGTTCGTAATGGACCAATCAAAGCTTGGTCGTGTACCACAGTTAGACTTTGAAATAGATACTGGTGAGAAAAACCGACAAAAGATAGACAGTCTTTTGAGTAGTGAAGATAAGACGTAGTAGCCAAGTAGCATGAGCGTAGCGAATTGTTATAAGGCCAAAGATCTGCTGCAGATCCAAGTTAACAACTACGACTATGTTATATTAGATTAGATATTTAGGCGTAGTAGCCAAGTAGTAAGGCAAAGATCTGCAAAATCTTTATACGCGAGTGCGATTCTCGCCTACGCCTCCCTAAAGT
>CAZSFU010000024.1:0-6662 GCA_964606205.1 uncultured Candidatus Saccharibacteria bacterium
GTAGCAAAAAATGAATTGTTAGAAAATATTTTAGATAATAATCATGACTGGTCTCCAGATATATTTTACCGTGTATCTGAAAACAGAAATGAAATTTTGGGCATTATCAACAAGGGGATAAAAGAAAGCCAACTTTAGTTTTAGAAACATGTGTTATAATTGTGCGATATGGATCCAGAAGAAAGTAGCATAGAGAGGCTAAAGAGGAACCTTTACTCTCGTAACGAAAAATTAGTACCCAAAGAAAAAAGAACTCCAGTTTCTCCTCACGAAGTAGATGTTCGTCAGAACTGGGGAGATGACACGAACTTCAATTTTTCTCCAGAGGCCATGGCAAAAAAGAATAACTCATTTTTTAACAAATTTTTAATCGGCTCCTTGGTATTTTTTGCTATTGCTTTAGGCATTGCAGTTTTTATATTCTACGGAGGTCTAAACATGATCTCTTCTAACAATTTGGATATAAATATCGTAGCTCCAAGCTCTATATCGTCCGGAGAAGAACTAAATGCCGGTTTGTCTATAGTAAACGGTAATCGAACTGACCTCGAAGAAGTTTCCATGTATATAGACTATCCACAAGGTGTTGAGTCCGTTGGAGAGGATACTAAAACATTAAGCCATGAAAAAATCACTTTAGGCACCATATCTAAAGGAAAAACATCTGACTACAGTATCAGAGCGCTACTCTTTGGTGAAAAGGATTCAATTAAAACTTTTTCTTTAAGATTGGAATACAAAGTAAAAGGGTCTAATGCTGTCTTTTCTAAAGAGAAAACATTTGATGTTTCAATAAGCTCATCTCCTCTGATTATGGATGTTGTTTATCCAAAAGAGATAAGTTCTGGACAGATAGTAACGATATCGGTGAGCATAACGTCAAATTCTAGTGTTCCTGTAAAAAATACACTTGTAAAGTTTGAGTATCCATACGGTTTTACATATAAAGATTCAGATCTTATCCCTTATAAAGATAATACAGTTTGGAATTTAGGAGATATGAAGGATGGTGATAAAAAAACAATAAATATAAGAGGGATTCTTGTCGGTCAGAATTTGGAAGACAGATCTTTCAGGATTTCTTCGGGGTCACAAAGCGCCGATAAAACAAAAGATTTCGATACTCCATTGGCCGCAGGAGTTTTTACGCTTGGTATTAGGAAATCATTTTTTGATTTGAACGTTGTGACTGTAAAGGATAACGTATCTACGGTTGGTGCTCGTATACCTGTAAGTATAAAATGGCAAAATACTTTACCGGATAAAATACTTAATGCACGTATAGAGGCCACAATGTCTGGAAACATTTTTGACAGAAATAAGGTCTCTGTGAGTGGTGATGGTTTTTATCGTTCAATAGATGACACTGTTGTTTGGGATAAAACAACGAAAAGCGATCTTTTTTCAATATTGCCAGGAGATTCTAATCAAGCTAACTTTAGTATGGGTACTATTGAAGGTCTTTCTGCTGGAAAGATAATTAAAAATCCACACATAGATATTCATGTAGTTGTTACAGGAGATAGATCTGGAGCGGACAATTCAACTGTAAAATCTGAAAAAGATGTAACCGTTAAAATATCTTCAGTTTTGGGTGTAAAAGCAAAAACATATCGAAATGTCGGGCCGTTTACTAACTCCGGGCCAATACCACCAAGTGCTGACAAAGAAACCACGTATACCATTAGCTGGATACTTTCTAATACAACAAATGATATAAAGGGTGCAACAGTTTCTGCAACTTTACCGCCTGGAGTAGTTTGGAAAGATCAGACATCTCCTGCAAGTGAAAAAATAAACTATGACTCGGTTACAAACATGATTACATGGGTCGCCGGAAATGTTTCTTCTGGAATAGGGTTTACATATGCTCCAAGAGAAGTTTCTTTTAAGGTCGGTATTACTCCAAGTATAAATCAGGTTGGGGCAGAAGCTCCTTTAATATCCTCGATAAAAGCGACGGCTGCTGATTTATACACTGATCAAACTATTTATTCTGATTTTGACGCTGTAACCACCCGCTTTGCCGACGCAACATTTTCACCTGGAATGGAAAGAGTGATTAAATAATCAGTCTTGGCTAAAATTTAAAGTCGGGGTAGTATACAAATATGGCAGAAAAAAACTCAAAAAACAGTGAATTGATGGAGAAAATAGTGTCTCTTTGCAAGAGACGAGGTTTTATATTTCAGGGTTCTGAAATATATGGAGGTTTTGCTGGTACATGGGACTATGGTCCATACGGAGCAGAACTTTCAAACAACATAAAAAATATTTGGTGGAAGATGTTCATATCTGATAGAGAAGATATGTATGGTGTAGATGCTGCAATAATAATGAACCCAAAAGCTTGGGAAGCTTCTGGACACGTTTCTGGTTTTTCCGATCCGTTGGTTGAATGTCAAAAATGTCATCACCGGTTTAGAGCAGATCAGTTGGAAGATAAAACAAAATGTCCTGACTGTGGCGGAAAGTTTGGGGAAGAGAAACAGTTCAATATGATGTTTAAAACTCATGTTGGAGCGACAGAAGATGAAAGTTCAGTCGCATACCTACGACCAGAAACAGCTGGGGGTATGTTTGTGAACTTTAAAAATATAATGGATTCCATACACCCAAAACTTCCTTTTGGAATGGGTCAGATAGGAAAAGCTTTTAGAAATGAGATAGCACCAAGAGATTTTATTTTCCGATCAAGAGAGTTCAGACAAATGGAGATAGAGTACTTTGTTGACCCAAGAGATGAGAAAAAAGTTATGTCTGTTTTTGACTCATGGTTTAATGAACAAATGAACTTTCTAAAAGCTATAGGTTTAACAGAAAGTAAATTACACAAAATAGAAGTGTCCGAGGCAGACAGAGCTTTTTATTCAAAAAGAAGCATTGATACAGAGTTTGATTTTCCATTTGGCCAAAAGGAACTTCTCGGTCTCGCCTACAGAACTGATTATGATCTGAAAAACCACTCAGCCGCTTCTGGTGTTGACTTGTCTTATTTCGATGAAGAAACAAAAGAAAGAATTATTCCACATTGTATAGAGCCAACTTTTGGACTGGAAAGACTTGTTTTGGCTGTAATGTCAGACGCGTATTCCGAAGAAGAAAAAGAGGGGGAGGTAAGAACGTATCTAAAATTCGCTCCTAAAGTTGCCCCTGTTAAACTCGCGGTTTTCCCTCTACTTAAAAATAAGCCAGAGTTGGTGGACAAGGCGACAGAGGTTTACAAAATGCTTAAAAAAGAGTTTGGTGCTGTCATGTTCGACGACAACGGAAACATAGGAAAGAGATACCGAAGACAAGACGAGATAGGAACTCCATGGTGTGTGACTGTTGATTTCGACACAATAGAAAAAGATGCTGGAGTAACAGTAAGAGACCGTGATACTGGAGAACAAAACCGAATGAGCGTTGAGGATCTAGTTAATTTTATAAAGAAAGAATTGTCAAAATAAAACGTCTCTAGATAGTGTGATATAATCAGTTTAATTATTAGCTAATAAAACCTGATGGAACTTAGAGAACAAAACGTAACCATTAGTCTGGGCACAATAACAAAAACAATAGTAATCGGGCTGTTGTTCGTAGCGCTATTTATACTAAAAGATCTAGTTCTTGTTTTGTTGGTGTCTATTGTTGTGGCGTCAGCTGTTGAACCTGGAACACAATGGTTTATTAAAAAGGGTGTACCGAGACTTTTTTCTGTTATATTGATCTATCTTTTTATTGCGGTTTCGTTGGCTAGCATTGTGTTTTTTCTTTTGATTCCACTTTTGTCTGAGTCAACAGCTTTTCTGGAGAATTTCCCGTTGTATTTTAATGCTAACGTAGTTTCTAATACAATAGGTGATCATGGTTTTGTCGCTGATCTCACAAACAATCTAAATATTGATCAGGCTATAAATCAAATCAATACATTGATAACTACAGTATCTTCAAACGCGTTTGGTACTGTTACTACATTTTTCGGAGGTCTACTCAGTTTCTTCCTTATGACTATTCTTTCTTTCTACCTTGCAGTGGAGGAAGACGGTGTGGGTAAATTCCTGAAGGCTATCACAACAATAAAGCATGAAGCATACGTGGTTGGTTTGTGGAAAAGATCTCAGAGAAAAATTGGTCTTTGGATGCAGGGTCAACTTGTGTTAGCTGTTATTATCGGTATGTTGGTTTATCTCGGTCTGTTGATTATTAATGTTCCAAACGCATTGCTTCTAGCGACACTCGCGGCAGCTTTTGAAATTATTCCACTTTTTGGACCAATACTCGCGTCTATACCCGCAATCATGATCGCCTTTGTTTCTGGAGGTTTTCCAACAGCATTAGTTGTTATTGGGCTCTATCTTATAGTTCATCAGTTTGAAAACCAGCTAATATATCCTCTTGTTGTAAAAAAGGTTATAGGCGTTTCTCCTGTGGTTTCTATTGTTGCACTTGCAGCGGGGTGGGAGCTTGCAGGTTTCGTTGGTTTGGTTCTCTCAGTTCCTATAGCAGCCGTTATTATCGAATTCTTTGATGATTTCGAAAAAAACAAGATAGAGGCTATCGAAAGAATGAATGCTTCCGTAAAGTAGAAATTCTGCTATATTACCTGTATGGATAAAAACTTTTACATCACGACTACTTTGCCTTACGTGAATTCAGATCCTCACGTTGGTTTCGCTATGGAACTCGTGAGGGCTGACATAATAGCTAGAAGCAAAAAACTACAGGGTTATAATGTATTTTTTAATACGGGTACAGATGAGCATGGTCAAAAACTGTATACAGCCGCAAAAGAGACGGGAAAGGATGTGAAAGACTACGTAGATGGTTTTGCTGGAGTTTTTAAAAAACTACCAAACGCTCTAGGTGTTTTGGAAGATATACATTTTGTGAGAACAACAGATGCTCATCATGAAAAAGCGGCTCAAGATTTCTGGAAAATATGTTCTGATAATGGATATATTTACAAAAAGAACTATACGACAAAATACTGTGTTGGTTGTGAGTTGGAAAAAACAGATTCAGAACTAGTAGAGGGAAAGTGTCCGCTTCATCCAAAGCTTGATATAGAAATGCGTGATGAGGAAAACTATTTTTTCAAATTCTCTGATTTCGGAGACAAACTTTTAGATTTATATAAAACAAATCCAAACTTTGTTGTTCCGGATTTCCGATACAATGAAATAAAATCTTTTGTTGAAAGGGGATTGGAAGACTTTTCTATTTCGAGGTTGAAAGAGAAAATGTCTTGGGGTATCGCTGTGCCAGGAGATGAAAACCATGTTATGTATGTTTGGTTTGATGCATTGGTGAACTACGTTTCTACACTTGGCTGGCCAGAAAATATGGAACAGTTTGAAAAGTTCTGGACAAATGGAACTCCTGTTCAGTATTGTGGAAAAGATAACCTAAGGCAACAAACTGCTATGTGGCAGGCAATGCTTATGGCAGCTGGACTCCCAAATACAAACACTGTTGTAGTAAACGGTTTTTTAACTGGTGATGGAGGTGTAAAGATGTCAAAGTCTTTGGGTAATGTAATAAACCCTTTTGATGTAATAAACGAATACGGAGCAGACGCATTCAGGTTCTTTGTAGCAAAAGAAATTTCTAACTTTGAGGATAGTCCTTTCACGATAGAGAGGTTTAAAGAGTCATATAACTCAGGACTAGCAAATGGAATAGGAAACCTGACATCGAGAATAATGAAAATGGCCAGTGATAATTTGGATGCTCCAGTTCAAATAGCTGATTTTGAAGATATGTCAGCTTATTTCGGGTTTCTTAATAGCTTCGAAATTAACAAAGCAACAGAGCATGTCTGGAAAGAGGTTGGAGAGATGGACGCCTACATTCAAAATAACCAACCGTTCAAGGTTGTAAAAACAAACAAAGAAGAAGGCCAGAAGATGATTTCTGAGTTGGTAGTAAGGCTATACACTGTAGCAAGAATGTTAAATCCAATTCTCCCAGAAACATCTGCAAAAATAAAAGAACTAATCAAATCAAACAAATCTCCAGAGACCCCACTATTCCTAAGAAAAGATTAAAATGAATTTTGAATATTTTGATATACATTCTCATATCTACTTCAAAGACTACGACAAGGATAGGGAACACGAAATAGAAAAGCTAAAGAAAGCCAATATAGGAACTATAACTATTGGAACTGATTATGATACTTCAAAGATTGCAGTAGAGTTGGCAAAGAAGCACTCGAACTTGTTTGCGTGTATTGGTCAGCATCCCGCAGACCTAAAAGAAGATTCTGTTTTTGATGAACGATTCAATCATCTCGCAGATAATGCCAAAGTTGTGGCAATAGGTGAGTGTGGTTTGGATTATTTCCGAATGGAAAGTGATAACTTAGTTTTAAAATCGATTCAAAGAACTATTTTTGAGTATCACATAGATTTGGCTCTGGAAAAGGGTCTTCCGCTTATGCTCCATATCCGATCTAGCAATGGAACAGAAGATGCATATGAGGACGCTCTAGCCATTCTAGAACACCACAACAAAATTTCTGGAGATCTACTGAAGGGTAATGTGCATTTCTTCGCAGGAAGTGAAGCTGTTCTGAAAAGGTTTTTGGCTATCGGTTTTACGGTCTCTTTTACAGGCGTAATCACTTTTACTGACGATTTCAATGATTTGGTAAAATCAACACCGCTTTCTAGTAT
>CAZSFU010000025.1:0-2429 GCA_964606205.1 uncultured Candidatus Saccharibacteria bacterium
GCCTGGTCAACACAAGACTCTGCTAAGCCTTCTGCTACGCGCTTGTATTCAGCGTCTAGTGCATCGAAACGAGAATAGAAAGTTGAAACGTTTGTTGTGAAAGCTAGTGCCATCGTGATAGCAGAAATAATAATAACTGACATCAGTGCGATAAACCCAGTATTATTTTTTGTATTTATTTTTCGCATTTTATTTTCTCAGATATTTAAACAATGAAAAATCCTGCGAGTAGGGAAGTCCTGTAGAAGTTTTTGTGTTTATTGTAAAAGATGCTTTTATACTTTCTGGTGTTAGACCGTCTCCTGTACCGAGCGTGTGTGTGAAAACTAGGTTTGTAATAATAATATTTGAGTTGTTTAGAGGTTGAGCTGTGCCAGATATGGTGTTCCTATACATATATATGTTACCGCTAGTAACTAGGAAAATCAGAGGGTTTTCTCCCGCAGGTATTCCATTCCGCATTATTAGTAGTTGGTTTGGTTGGGTAGTGTCTATAGATGTCGCTCCAGTAATAGCCCAGTCTATTTTACCCAAAATATAGTTTCCTTCTTGAGTAACCATTGCGTGGTTCTGGTTTCTGGCTTGGGACTCGAACATTGCATATACAGAAACTATGGCGCCACCAACTAGTATTCCAAAAAGTGCTAGATAGACGATCATTTCTATCATTGTGAAGCCACCGTTTGTTTTCCTCTTAAAATTTTTCATTATGGTGCGATTATGGAGAAAGTTCCTTTGTTTAGGTTTGTTCCTGAGGCGGGTAAAGATGTTACATATATGTTGTTGCCTTCGCAATCCATGGATTGAGATAGAACCCCAACTGTATTGTTTGGCAAAGTCACGTTTACTGGAGCGGGGATAGTGCCTGGGACAGAAATGTTAAGTATTTGAAGTTTAGGTCCAACTGATGCAGTTCCAGTAAGTAGAAAAGCAAGGTAGTCACGAACGATGAGACTGTTCACGCTACTGTTTAGTTCGTAGCCTTTTGGTTGAGGAGTGTTTGGGTTGTTTGTTCCAATATCTTTTGGTGTGGGGTTGTTAAGTATATAGAACTCGTTGTTTGTTCCAGCTGATAAAACTCGGCCCAAATAAAAGTTATCACCTACAGTAAACATGCTTTTTCCGTCACCACTGTTATCTGGTGCATGGTATCCACCTAGTCTCTGAGGTGATGTTGGGTTACTTAGATCTATCACAGTTACTTGTTCTTGGTTTGTAGCACTAGTGTCTGTTGGGTGAACAGCGTATGCATAGTTGTTTTTTACATAGATGCTGTTAACTATGTAGCCGATAGGCAGACTCCCTGAAAGTGATGGTGAGAGTGGATTGTGAACATCTATGACATTGAACTCGTTGGGTCCGCTCGCTGTATGGTTTAGTCCTAGATATACATAGCCGTTTCTGTAAAAGATACTGCTTCCAACACTTGTTCCCGTAGTTCCTATTTTCAATGTGGATACAACTACTGGTGGTGTGATGGAAAGGTCTATAATTTGTAATTGTCCTGCAGATGAGTTTGTTGCGACATATGCATAACGTCCATCTACAGTAACTGCGTTAAAACCAGATGAGATAGTTGGGTTACTGCCAAGCCCTGTAACCAAAGTAGGGGACGCAGAGTTTGTAACATCTATAATATAGAACTCCTTTATATAAGTAACTTCTATTTGAATGCTATCTACACTCGCTGTTCGTGATGAAGATCCACCGTTACTTATGACAGAAAGAACTACACCAAAGCTTGTAGAGTTTATATCTGTTGGGCTCCAGCTTGCATTCCAAAGGTCTGTTGCGCCTCCATACGGTATTGCGGTGTTTGTTGTGCTCCAGTTTGTCGAGAGTGCTTTTTCAGTGGCTAGTATAGAACCATCAGATTTTATAAGTCTTACCTGGTAATCCTTGACTGTGTTTGATGAACTACTATTTTTTCTTGTTATTGTTACTTTTATCCCAAGTATTGTTGATCCTGCAGGAATGCTAAATCCAAAGTTTGATGCTTTTAGATAGTGAGTAATGCTACTGTTGTTTAATGAAACTGTTGCAAAGTTGTTGTCGTTAGTTTTTGCTTTGTCAGGAGATGTCCATGTTGCCGTTCCAATACCAATAGAATCAACAGGGTTTATTGTTGAGCTTGTAATAGGTGTTGTTATGTTAGGTGTTTGAACTGTTACGTAGGCTTTGTTTTGATATACATCAATATCTGTAATCGGATAGATGCCAGTTGAGTCACCAATAATAGTTCCAAAGTTTGTTATAGAGTTTTTTGTTTGTGGACTAGTCCAGCTACCTGTTAGATACGAGTTGCATGTGTCACCACCAATTGCGTTTTCAAAGTCTGTAAGCAAGGTTGTTAGTTTTACAGTTTGGTTTACTTTGTTCTGGTCTGTCCAAGAAACGTAACTTGAAATCTGTTTTGTAAAATAGTCGTT
>CAZSFU010000025.1:2529-5952 GCA_964606205.1 uncultured Candidatus Saccharibacteria bacterium
TTATCCGTGTAGGTTTTGTGTGATGCCATATATCGGTGTGATAATCGAAATCGCGATAAATCCAACCAAAACACCCATGAAAATCATGAGTACAGGTTCGATTACGTTTGAAATGTTTTTTGTAAAATCATCGACCTCGCTCTCGTACATTTCAGAAAGATAGATGAGTGAGCTGGATAGGCTACCGCTTTTTTCTCCAACAGAAACTATTTGAGAAAGTACTTCTGGGAAGATGTCGTTTCTTTTTGTTAAATAAATAGACATTTTTTCTCCCTTGTTGATACTTTCTGACATTTCAGAAAAACCTTGCTTGTATATCAAGTTTCCACTAGTTTTTGATGTTATCGGTATAGCATCACTCACTGTTATTCCACTTTTTAGTAAAAGTCCCAAAGTTCTAGAACTGTTCGCTAGGTTGTAGTTTTTTATAGTCTCCCCAATAACCGGGATTTTTAGAATGTATTTATCAAAAAGAAAGTTAAATTTTTCACTTTTTTTCATTAGCAGTATGAATGCCGTGACCAAAAGAGCAATGACCAAGAAGATGGATAGTCCATTGTTTCTAACGAAGTTACTTAGGAAAATTACAATACGAGTAGAGAGTGGGAGTTTGGCATGCAGACTAGCGAATACAGGTGTGATTTTAGGGAAAAGATAGATCATAAGAAAAGCTGTGATGCCGAGTGTGGCCAAAGTAACAACAGCAGGGTATATGAAAGCCCCTACAATTTTTTTTCGGAGAGCTTGTCGTTTTTGGAGTTCGTCGGCGAGATACTCTAGGTTTTCACTCAGTATTCCCGTTTCTTCTCCAAATGAAATAATATTGATAGAAAACTCTCCAAACATTTTTTTGTATTTTGAAAGACTTCTAGATAGACTTTGACCTTCTGAAACATCTTCTATTATTTTTTCTAATATTTTGATTTGGTTTTTGGATTTTGTTTGATCCTTTATCATATGGAGGCTTTCCAAAATCGGGATACCGGCTTTGATAAGAAACGAAAGTCGCTTTATAAAAAAAAGCCTGGTCTTTTATGGAAAGTCTTCCTGAGCTGGTTTTGTTGTTTGCCTTTTTTATTTCTGCCAATGCTTTGTTTATATGCGCTTTTGATTGGGCACTTGCTTTGGCCGAATATTTTAGAGCTTTTTTGTAGTATCTTCGTGACAAGATAATGCTTTTTGCTAAAACATCTTTTGTTTTATCTTTTACTTCTTCCATATTAGTCTCTTATGACACGTAGGATCTCTTCGAATGTTGTTTCTCCTTCCAGAACTTTGTTAAAACCATCCTCTAGCATTGTTGTCATTCCTCGGCTGATGGCTAGGTTTTTGATCTCGTTTGATGAAGCTTTTTTCAAAATAGCATCGCGTATTACATCGTCTGCAACAAGAACCTCGTTAATACAAATACGTCCAGAATATCCACTACCGTTGCACTCGTCGCATCCTTTGCCTTTGAAAAAGCTCTTGTTAGTTCCAAGGAGTTTTCCGAGAGGTGTTTCCATCAAGTTTTCTTTTAATGCTTTTGAGATTTCAGTTTTTTCTTTGCAGTGTGGGCAGATTTTTCGGACTAGTCTCTGGCCGATGGCGATACTTACAGTAGATGCAACCAGGTACTCCTCGATGCCCATATCTAAAAGTCGAGGCAGGGTAGTAGCTGCGTCGTTTGTGTGAAGAGTTGAAAGTAACAAGTGCCCTGTGAGTGCGGTGTTAACTGCTATTCCTGCTGTTTCAGCATCTCGGATTTCTCCTACCATGATAATGTTTGGGTCTTGTCTCAATATGCTTCGAAGTCCGTTTGCAAAAGTAAGTCCTGATTTGCTGTTTACTTGGATTTGTTCAATGTCGCTAACCGCATACTCGATGGGGTCCTCGATAGTGATGATAGAAACTTCTGGTGAGTTCAACATTTTTATAAGTGTGTAGAGTGTTGTTGTTTTTCCAGATCCGGTAGGTCCTGTTGCAAGGATCATCCCGTTTGGTTTTTTCAAAGCTAGTAGGATTTTTTTCTGATCACTTTCTGAAAAACCAAGAGACTCTAGACTAAAGGCTTCGGCTTTGTCTGATAGTAGTCGCATTACGACGTTTTCTCCGTGGTATGTTGGGACGATGGAAACACGCAGGTCGATAAACTCGCCAGTATCAGAAAATGCGTGCCTAAAACGACCATCCTGTGTTGCCTGATGCTCGTCTGTTCGAAGTTTGGATAGAACTTTGATACGAGAAATAACTTCATTGTGAATTGATTTCGGTAGGCTGTAGGCTTCTTGTAAAACACCGTCTATTCGAAAGCGAACCCTGATGTTGTTCGGGGTTGGGTCTATGTGAATATCAGATACACGACTTCGGTGAGCTTTTTCAACTAGACAGTCAATAAGGTTGATAATAGAGATATTCTCTCCTTTGGAGATTTCTAGGGTTAGCTGGTCTAGTTTTTCGTCTGTTGAGCTCATAGAGTGGTCCTATCAAGGGTTATCTTGTTGGCCAACACTCTACTATAAAAAATGGTCAATAGCAATGATATCTCTCTCTATTTCTTTGCTACTTTTTTAACTGCGTTTGCTACTGCTTTTGCCACTCTTTTATCAAATGGATTGGGGATAATGTATTTTGGTGAGAGCTCTTTTTGGGAAACCAGTTTCGCTATAGCTGTTGCTGCAGCAAGTTTCATTTGTTCGGTTATGTGTTTGGCACCGCTGTCCAATGCTCCACGGAAAATGCCTGGGAAAACTAGCACGTTGTTTATTTGGTTAGGGTAGTCACTTCTTCCAGTTCCAAAAACTTTTATTTTTGTTTTTTTAGCTTTCTCCATACTGATTTCAGGGTTTGGGTTTGCTAGTGCTATGACGATAGGGTCCTCTGACATCGTCTCAACCCATTCTGGTTTCAAAACATCAGCAACAGAAACACCAATAAAAATATCTGCACCGACCAATGCATGCTCAAGTTGGCCGGATATTCTCTTTAGGTTTGTTCTTCCTGCGATATGAACTTTGTGAGGGTTCATACCTTCTCGTCCGTGATGAATGATGCCAACGCTGTCTACCATGATCATGTTATGACCAGTAAAACCGTATTCCATGAGTAGTTTTGTTATGGCGATAGCTGCAGAACCCGCTCCGTTTATGACAACTTGCACTCTAGTTTTATCCTTTTTAACTATCTTGAGCGCGTTGATGAGGGAGGCAAGAACAACAATAGCTGTTCCGTGTTGGTCGTCGTGCATTACAGGAATATCAAGCTCGTGTTTTAGTCTTTCTTCGATTTCAAAACATCTAGGTGCTGAAATATCTTCGAGATTGATGCCACCGAAACCAGGAGAGATGTGCTTTATTGTTTTTATTATCTCTTCTGTGTCTTGTGTATCAAGACAAATAGGGTAGGCGTCTATACCGCCGAACTCTTTGAACAAAACAGCTTTAC
>CAZSFU010000026.1:0-5400 GCA_964606205.1 uncultured Candidatus Saccharibacteria bacterium
TCAGCTTTCTCGATCGTCTTTCACCGACAAAAACTAGAGAGAGGGAATAGTCTTTACCAAGACCCGCATCTTTTATTTTACCAAAAGGCACACTTGGAAGTGTGCTTTTGGTCTTATTAGTTATTGAGAAAGTATTATCCATATCCATAAATAATCTTAAATTTGGATGTAGTTCGAGGCGAGAGTTTTATTTTTGACTAAGCTGTACATCTAGTACTGCGCATGGAGAAAATAAAACGAACAACAAAGAAATACGCCAAATTTAAGATTATTTCTTTCCTCCTCGAGTGTATTCTGACATTTTGCCCATCTTGATAAGCTCAGTAACCTCTTCTCGTCTTTTTAGAACTTTAAGAGTTTTCTTTTGCTTTACGTACTCTGACTGCTTTCGAGTCGCGTATCTTAGGCTTCTTACACGTGGCAAAACACCAGAACCTTGGACTTTTTTAGTAAATCGTCGGATAAGGTTTAGGTTGTTTTCGCTACCTGTTCGTACTACTTCTGCATTTATCATATGGGGACTACTCTAACATATGGGTGGCTATATATCAAGCGATTTAATGGTAATAACGGAGGGGTGAGTAAAAATGACTGAATTTGGGGCTATTTAGCCTTACCTTTATCGAGGTTTTTAAGGAATTCTACTAGGTTAGCAAGAGGCACTGTTTCTTGCTCTCTGTTTAGGATGTTTCGGACCACCATACTGCCCTCTATGGCCTCTTTTTGGCCCATTATGAGGACGTGTGTAGACTTCATATACTCAGCACCATTTAGCTGGCCTGTTATCTTGTCTTTTGTTATGGAGTGGTATACAGGGATCTTGTTTTTTCGAAGGAGTTCAACAACATTTAAAGCCTTTAGTTTTGCAGTGTTTCCGAGTTGAACCAAATAAAATTTTGGTTTCTTTATATTTTTTATTATAACTTTTTTAGCTAGTGAGTGGTTTTTCTTTGCAAAAATTGTAGCTCCGATAGACGGGATCTCCCTTTTACTTCCAAGTTTCTTTGCAAGAGTGTTGTATCTGTAACCATAGGCTAGTATTTCTCCATCTTCATCTTTTTTTTCTGAGATAGCTCTTATTTCAAACACTGTATAAGAAGCATATAGTTTGTTAGAGATGATAGTAGGCTTTATTTTATAGGCCACATCAAACGCTTCTACGCTCTCTAGAACTTCTTTAAAATGAAGTCGAGCCGCGTCAGAAAGTGAACCAACAGTTTGTGGTGCAGCCTTTAAAAACTCATCTGCCTCAGCCGGACTATTCTTTATAACTTCGTAGTGATTTTTTTTGAAATCTAGTTTTATTTTGCCTGGTAGCAAATGAGTATGCTTTCTGAAATATGTGTTAATTTCTCTTTCAAATCTAGCTACAGACTCTTTGTCACCGATGCTGTTTATATCAACGAAAATATCTTTATGACCTAGTTCCTCTAGAACAGCAATCACACATTTCAGTAGTAGTGATTCGCTTGTTGATCTGTTGCTACCCATTATTTCAAAACCATAGGCTTCAACATTTGGTTTTTTCTTATTTGGACCACCAGGTAAAGGTTTTTTAAAGTGTATGGCTAGGGGTTGAGCTTCAAGATCCATCCTTTTATCCATGTACCATCTAGTTAGAGCTACTTTCTCCTCTATGTCGCCATAGTGATCGAACTCTTTAAATTGCTTTGATTTTTGGTTATCGTCGTTTGTTATGCTTGGAGCTTTAATAACATTGAACCCATAGTTAATAGCAATTTCTCCAACTTTATCGCAGATTATTTCTAGATGAGATGATTCTTTTTCTGTATTTTTTTTAGCCATTTTCTATTGCGTTATTTTTGTATCAGCACCAGGTAAAAAGTCTATTGAACCTAGTGGGAGTAATCTAAATATAGGTCTTCCTTTTATGTACTTTTTATTTAGAGGCCCCCATGATCTCGAGTCAAAACTCGCTGATCTGTTGTCTCCCATAACAAAATATTCGTCGCCAGCTAGGGTTATCTGATACGATCCTTTCCAAAGATGTTTAACATATGACTGGTCTAGTGTAAAACCATTTGGATTTTCTGAGTTAATGATAGTTACCATGTTATCTTTTACAATAACAGTCTCACCTGGTAGGCCGATGATTCTTTTTATAAAACTTTTTTTAGGCTGACCGGCGTTGGTGGCGTTCAAAACAACTACTGAATTTCTTTTTGGTGTGCCCAACTCATAGGATAGTTTGTCGACTATTAGGTAGTCTCCAGTGCTAAAAGTAGGGTCCATAGATAGTCCATCAACAAGAAAAGGTTCAGCAACATACATTCTGAATGGCAGTACAACACAAACCGCGATAACGATAAAAATTAGTATCTCCCTTCCAAAAGATTTTAGATTTTCCTTGCTTAGCCAGTTAGAAGAATTATCGTTATTATTGGCCAAAATAGAGGTTTTTTCTTCGTTCATTGGTGGTATTATACAGCCAATTTGCCTTTCCTACAAATTTCAATAATGCCATATTATTTTTACTTATTTTTTTTATTAACACCAAAGAAAGTTTTCCAATCGCTACTCCCATCAGAATTTTTGGGAAATTGGGACGATTTAACAATTGTTCTAAAATTTGGCCACTGGTATATTTTGGACTTATTTCCATACTCGAGTGAAGATTTGATGCCTTTTGCTCTCACATCTTCTCTTAATGTTTCGTATGTCCATTCTTTCCTTTTTTCCTTACCTAAGAAAGTATTCCAATCGCTACTGCCGTCACTGTTTCTGGGAAACTCAGGCATATCTCTAAGAATTTTTGAATCAGTCCATTGGTTATCTGGAGCTTTGATTCCATATTCTTTTGAAGATTTGATGCCTTTTGCTCTCACATCTTCTCTTAATGTTTCGTATGTCCATTCTTTCCTTTTTTCCTTACCTAAGAAAGTCATCCAGTCCATACCGCCATCCATATTTTTAGGGAAATCTGACATTTCTTTTAATAATTGCGTATAAGGCCATCCATTTATAGCTGCATTTTTACTATAATCATGTGAATTTTTTATTCCCATTTCTCGGACAATGTCTCTTATTTCTGCATAAGTCCATTTTTTTCTCTTCTCTAATCCCAAGAAAGTATTCCAATCGCTACTCCCGTCACTATTTTTAGGAAATTCAGGCATTTCAGTTACTGTGGAAATGTTTGGCCAGCCATTATTTTTTGAATTTTCATAATATGATGTTTTTGATGTAATTCCTTTTGCTATCACATCTTCTCTTAATGTTTCAAAATTCCAGTCTATTTTTATTTCTTCTTCTATTTTTTTAATACGGCCTTGCATGATACTGAAAACTTCTATTGCTTTTGTTACAACTTTTAGGTTTTCAATATCTATATCTGGCAGTGTGTGCCTCTCTCTTAGTACATTTTTCTCTGATGGAACAATTGGATTTACTACTTCTTCAGTATCATTTTCTGAATTATCAAGATTGTATGCCTCAGAGACTCTTGTAATATCAGAAAAAGTAATTTGTCTATTAATTTTGTCTTGATCAATAAAATCAACAATATAGGCCCACTTATCTCTATTATTTGGATCTAGTCTTAGAGCTCGTCCTGATCTTTGTTCCGCTTCAACAGGTGACATTGTTGGATGAAGATTAAATACAACTGATACACTTTCATCGTCGAAACCCTCTACAAGAATTTTTGCATTACAAAGTACTTTTATTTTTCCTTCTTTGTATTTTTTTAGAATTTCAGCTTTTTCTTCTTTTGAATTTTTTCCGGATATTACGGCCGCTTCTATTCCTTGGGTTCTAAATAATTCCGCAAGATCGTTTGCGTGATTTATGCCGCTACAATAAGCTACCGCCTGTTTTTTATCAAACATTCTTTGGTATAACTGTACAGCTGAAAGATTACGAGCGTGGTTATTTACTATTTTTTCTATTTCAGTGCTAAATTCTTGTCCATTTTCTCCTTTTTCATTATGTTGTGATTGAATAGTAGAAATATCAGTAGTAGTGAAAGCATCTATACATTTAAAATTACTCAATAAGCCTTCTTCTGTTGCTTCAACCACATCTAAACTATGAATTTCTTTTTCTAAATAATCGGCTACCCGTCTATCTCTTGAGTAGTTTGGTGTTGCAGTGAAACCTAACTTAATACACTCAAACTTACTTAAAGCTTTTTGGGTCTCTGGACCCATAGCTTTGTGGGCCTCATCGATAATAATCAATCCGTAACTCGCAGGGTTGATACTTCCATCTTTAACTTTACTTATAAAAGAAGCTGTCGTTATCGGAGTGATTTGTTTCGATAGATCTTTGTAGTGGTTACCAATTTCTTCCTCATTTATGTCTGTGTGCTCAATAATTTTGTCTGTAGTCTGATCAACTAAAATAGTACTTGGTACTAAAATTAATGTTTTAACACCAATTGCCTCTGCTAGTTTGCTGAATAAAACGGTTTTGCCCACTCCTGTAGGAAGTTTCACATAGCCTTTTGTTTGTCCTTTTTCGAGTTCAGAGCGAATATCCTCAAACACGTTTACTTGTCTTCCTCTCCATTGTGATTTGTGAAGTGGGGAGTTTTCAATATATTCATCCAAATTATTAAGGATAGAAATAAACTCTTTTAGTGGATTATCTTCAATCAAAGGTTCCTCTGTTCTATTTGAAATTAAACTTGCTAAGTAAGCTTCGTATCTTTTTGGAAATTGTGTTTTTATTTCAGCAATCGATAAATTTGCAATTTCATCATAATGTTTTTTTTGAAGTAGTTTTGAACCAAATTTCTCTTCTGCCTCCGAAACTTGTTTTATAAGTTCTTCTGGGGACTTTTCCTGGTAAAAAGATTCTAAACTCATAGTATTTAGATTATAACAAAACATTTGATATAATGTCTTTATATGGCATACATATTTGTAGGACTAGGAAATCCAGGAGATGAATACAAGGAAACACGACATAACACAGGTAGGATGTTGGTTGAATGGTTTGGAAAATCTTTGGATGCAGAATGGAAACTAGATAAAAAACTCAACGCAACTGTAGCGAAAGTTAAACTTGGCAAAACTCCAGTAACTTTAGTGCTACCAGAAACTTTTATGAATAATTCTGGTAAGTCAGTAAAACCTCTCTTCACTTCGGTAAAGTCAGCAGAAAAACTTTTAGTTATATACGATGATCTTGATTTACCATTTGGAACTAACAAAATTTCTTTCAATAAATCATCTGGTGGACATAGGGGACTTGAGTCAATAATAAAGTCTATAAAAACAGAAAAGTTTGCACGAGTGCGGGTGGGTATTTCACCAACAACACCAAGCGGTAAGATAAAAAAGCCAAAAGGTGAGGACGCTGTTACGAAAGTCATACTCGGAAAGTTTAAAGATGAAGAAATAAAAGATTTAAAGAAACTTTCAAAGAGCGTAAACG
>CAZSFU010000027.1:0-5350 GCA_964606205.1 uncultured Candidatus Saccharibacteria bacterium
GTCCCGCAAAACTCATATAGCATAAAAGCCCTTTCGGGCTTTTATGTCTTTCGTGTTGCGGGACCAGGACTTGCACCTGGGTCTGCAGGTTATGAGCCTACCGAGATACTGCTTCTCTATCCCGCTATATTGGAACAGACAATATAGTACCACAAAGCTCCGTTGCAATCAATTACTAAATGATTTCAAACTCTTTAAAAACCTTTTCATATAAACCAATAACTCTCTTTGCTTCTCTCTGGTTTAGAATATACTCCTGACCATCGTGACTTATTCGATTTCTTGATTTGTGGGCCTCCCATGCATCATCCAAAGTTCTAAAATCGCTTTTCTCGACAGCCTTGAGTTTTTCCCCAATACTATCCCCTGGCAATGAAAGCTTATCGAGCAATTCATCCAGAATGATATCAGCCTCAATAATGGCGATTCTCCAATCACTTTCATTGAGAGATTCCACATGAGCTAGAACTTTCTCCCACTTTTGATTCGTAATATTTTCTTCTTTTGCCAATATTGGGTATAGCAACTTTCTTTCATTTTCTAATATAGGACTAATTTTTGCGTTTAGATATAAGATATACAACAAACACAAAATACTAAATAGAATTATGATAATTTTAATATACGTAACAATAGATAATACCCAAATAAAGAATCTCTCAAACAAATTTGGTTCACTTTCAAGATAAGCGATATCCCGCTCCTTAACCCAACCGTCCACACCCGAATCATAGTCAACATACCAGTATTTTTCACCATTTATATCAACTGGCCCCTGTAAAATCTTACCCCTTGCGCCAATTTTTTGACTTCCTATTTTTTTCGAACCCGGTGAATCATATACACTTGTTGAGTTTACACTAATTACTTTTGCTGATATTGGCTGAAAAAGCGATGAAATAGGCCTAGTATGCGATAGCAAAACACTTCGCGGTGTAAGACCGCTCAATCCTTTTGAAAGTAAGTGAGAATTACTAAACCTGTTTGAAATAGAATTGAACAAAGACATAATTATAAACAAAAAAACCAACAGGGATATTATCTCTGCAGCTATAGGAGCAGCCTCGGATGACGCTGCCGGTTTTGCTTCTGGTTTTTTCTCGTCCGCCATAGACCTATTATACAACAGATCTAAAAATTAAATATAGTTTCTACTCATTCAAAAACTTTTTTCCAACCTCAAATAGTAAATCCTCGCAATTATGTGGCGCCATCATCTGAATGCCTAAAGGTAAAGACTTACCATCTCTATCAACATTTCCACTTGGAATAGATATTGCAGGTATTCCAACAATATTCGCTGGCACTGTAAAAACATCTTCCAAATAAAGAGCAAGTGGGTCATTAATTTTCTCCCCTATTTTAAAAGCTGGACCGGGAGTTGTTGGAGTGACGATTACATCAACTTCTGCAAAAGCTTTTTTAAAATCTTCTGCAATTTTTTGTCTCAATATTAAGGCTTTGTTGTAATAAGCATCTGCATACCCCGCAGACAAAACGTATGTACCAATAAGGATTCTTCTTCGAACTTCCTGACCAAAACCTTGACCGCGAGTTTTCAAATAATCCTGTAATAAATTGTCTCCGTCTACATGCAAACCAAATTTAACCCCATCAAATCTTGAAAGGTTTGATGACACTTCAGCCGGCATGATGATGTAGTAAACAGCCAAAGAATACTCTATATTGGGCAAGCTTATATCTTTTACAGTGTAACCCAGGCTCTTGAGTTTCAAAACTGATTCTTCAAAGTTCTTTTTTGCTTCTGGATCAATCCCTCCATTATTCAATATATGATAAGGCACGCCAACAACAAGACTTTCCTTTTTGGGTCTTTCGTCATACACACCATTACCGTATGTAGTGCTATCAAAAACATCTACCCCTTTTATTGCATTAAATAATATTTCTGAGTCTGTCACTGTTTTTGTAACAGGTCCTATAACATCAAGAGATGATCCCATAGCCATCAGACCATATCTGGAAACACCACCGTATGTGGGCTTAAGCCCCACTGTTCCGCAAAATGATGATGGCTGTCTAACCGAACCACCAGTATCAGACCCCAAAGATGCAAGTGCCCCGTTCATTGCAACTGCAGCAACTGACCCTCCAGAAGATCCTCCAGCAACCCTAGAAAGGTCGAGTGGATTCTTTGTAACTCCATATGCTGAGTTTTCAGTAGAACCCCCCATTGCGAACTCGTCCATGTTTGCCCGACCAAGAAAAAGAACGTCTTGCTCTTTTAGTTTCTTTATAACCGTTGCATCATATGGGGCAATATAACCATCCAATATTTTTGAAGCAGATGTGACTTTTTTACCATCAATCAAAATATTGTCTTTTATAGCAATAGGCAAACCCGAAAGAGGTTTAATGTCTCCTGACTTTATTTTTTTATCTATAGCATCAGCTTGTTCCATGACATCGTCATAAACCTCAAGGTACGCGTTAACGCTGGTATTTTGCGCTTTAATATTTTCTAAATAAGCTGTAGCCAATTCTCTCACGGTAAAATCTCCATTTTTTAAATGGGAATTCAAATCCTTTATCGTCAGTTTTTCAATGTCTATCATAATATTTTTTTAACCTTAAAGAATTTAGCATCACGTTGAGGAGCATTATTTAATAGTTTTTCTGTATATTCACCATCACCATTTATTACAACATCTTCCCTCATGACGTTTCTAAGCCTTGGAATCTCCCTCTCAGCATTTCCAGTTGAATCTTTTATCTGCCCAACATAACCCAAAATAGAGTCTATCTGCCCAGTTAGACCCTCCGCTTCGGCATCAGACACTTCTATCCTTGCCAAGTCCGCTAGATTCTTTATATCTTCCTTTGTAATCATATTTAACTGATTATAGCCAAAAATCCCTTTTCGTCTAATATTTTAACTCCGAGCTTCATGGCCTTATCGTATTTAGACCCGGGGTTCTCTCCACACACGAGATAGTCCGTCTCCTTTGAAACACTCTCCCCTACGAGCCCACCAGCACTCCTGATTTTATCCTTTACCTCATCACGAGATAAATTCTCCAATGTTCCAGTGACGACGAACTTTTTTCCAGATATTTTTGTGGCCGAAACCACTTTTTCCTTTTCAATTTTAAGTTGAGCTAATAAATTATTTAACATTTTTTGATTTTCTTTATTTTCAAAAAAATCTGTTATTGATTTTGCTATTATTGGACCGATACCTGGTAAAACTTCTAACTTTTCATATGAAGTCTCCACCAATTTGCCGATAGACCCAAACTTTTTTGAAAGATCATACGCCGTCTCTTCACCAACTTGTGGTATAGATATACCAACCAACAGTCTGGCCATTGTAGTATGTCTCGATTTTTCAACAGAGGCTAAAAGATTATCCACAGACTTCTCTGCAAATCTTGGCAACTCAAGTAGATCTCCCTTTTTCAAAGTAAATATATCTGCGTATTCTGAAATCAAATTATTTTCCAAAAGCACATCAACAACCTTTGGCCCCATATCAGTTATGTCTAAGGCTTTTTTAGATACAAAATGATGAAACTTTCTCTTCTGCTGTTCAAAAGAATTTTTATTTACACATCTCCACGCAGCTTGGCCTGGGATTCTTTCTATCTTTCCATCACCACCACAAACATCAACATGAGTTGGCCAAACAAACTCCTTGGATTTTTTATCACGAAGCTCTTTTACAACAGAGACTATATCAGGTATGACATCTCCTGCTTTTTGAAGTATAACAGTATCTCCTATTCTGACATCGAGGCGCCTTATCTCGTCTTCATTGTGAAGAGTCGCTCTAGAAACTGTTGAGCCAGCAACCAAAACCGGCCTCAAATGTGCCACAGGAGTCAAAACTCCCGTTCGACCCACCTGAAGCACAATATCCTCTACCACCGTTGTCACCTGTTCAGCCGGAAACTTGTAGGCCACTCCAAACCTTGGAGATTTTGCTGTATGTCCTAGTGCATTTTGTATTTTCGTAGAATTTATTTTTATAACAATTCCATCCAATCCATAAGGAAGACTGTGTCTCTTTTTTGTCCACTCTTCATAATATTTATTTATGTCAGATACATAATTTACAATACGATGATATGGGTTTACAGAAAAACCTAACTTGCTCAAAAGAGAAAGCTTCTCATCCTGAGTTTTGGGAATATCATTATCATACAAATCAATATCATATATAAATGAATCCAGATTTCTACTACTTGCAATTTTGGGATCGAGCTGTCGTATAGAACCCGCTGCCAGGTTTCGGGTATTTGCATACAGAGCCTCCCCATTTTTACCTCTTTCACTATTAATTTTCTCTAAATCTTTTCCTGAAATCCATGCTTCACCAACAACAGTTATTGAAACTTTTTTATTCAACTGTAACGGAATACTTTTTATAGTTTTTATATTACTGGTAACATCCTCACCTATCTCTCCATCACCTCTAGTAGCCCCTCTTATCAGTTTTCCATCAACATAAGTTAATACAACCTTTAATCCATCTATTTTCAACTCACAACAGTAATCTAGTTTTTCATTAATCAGATTTTCTTTACGTATAAAGTTTTTTGTCTTTTCTTCCCACTTTTTTAATTCATCAAGGTCAAAAACGTCGTCATATGACCATTGTCTAACCTCGTGTTTTACTTTCACAAATTCCTTGAGTGGTTCTCCGCCCACTCTATCTGTTGGACTATTCTCCTTTAAATCTGGATTATCGGACTCAAGCATCTCCAGCTCACGCACAAGAGAATCATAAGCCTCATCAGAAATAACGGGATTATCTAACGTGTAATACAAATGCCTATGCTTTTCTATGGCACCTTTTAGTTTTTCTATTCTTTTTTTTATATCATGATCACCAAAACTTCCCATAAAGATATTATACCCTGTTAATTGTGAATTTACCCGATTAGTAAGCCAGAACTTCCAAAATTCCCATCCAGTTAACGGTACTCTGGGTTCTAACTCTTATTTGTGATATTGGGACAGAAGGATATCCATAAATAATTCCAGAGTTAGGGGTAGATGCACTACTAGATATTGCCACCCAAGCACCTGAACCATTCATTCCCTCTATACTCCAACTAGTTGTATACAAATCTGGATTTGAATAACCGTAACCAGCCAAATAAACTTTTATCAATGAAAGACTTCTGAGTGACCCTAGATTTATACTGTAATAAAGATCTGATGTACCGTTGTATGCTTGAGTACCCAAATTTCCATCCGTTAAATTGCTTGCAGGACCGGTATTATAAATAGGATTTGAGTTTGGAGCCGAAAGAGCAGTCACAGTCTTATTTAATGCATAATTAGTACCAACAGTGCCTGCTGGATGTAGTGCTATTGTTTGTGC
>CAZSFU010000028.1:0-5248 GCA_964606205.1 uncultured Candidatus Saccharibacteria bacterium
ATCAAAAAAGCATGATATGTTTTTTGAACTTCGTGATTTTGAAATTGTGATTTTAGATTCATAAAAGACTCCTGATTCTTTGCAACTAGCATCACACCAGATGTGTCTCTATCCAAACGGTGGACTATCCCAGAACGCAAAACCTCTTGACCTTTTGCATTTCTACCAGGCTCACCAACATTTTTTATTTCTGGATATTTTAAAAGAAGCCAATCAACCAAGTTTGGCTCAATCGTTTTTCCATCGCTGTGCACAACAAGACCAGCTGGCTTGTTGATTGCCAAAACATCACTGTCTTCGTATAAAATAGTAGGCTCCATGTTATTTACCGTGTCTTCTTTCCCTATCTCCATATTCTTCTATCATTTTTGTAAATTCCTCTTTTGAAAAATCAGGCCAAAGGGTGTCTGTAAAGAAGAGTTCACTATATACTCCCTGCCATGGTAGAAAGCCTGAAAGCCTCATCTCCCCTGATGTTCGAATAATCATATCTGGGTCGGGCATGTTATCTGTTTGCAAATGCTTTGCAAAATACTCCTCGGTTATCTCTTCTTGTTTTGGATTCTCTAAAACAATTTTTTTTACAGCTGAAAGTATCTCGCTTCTACCACCGTAGTTAAGTGCGAAATAAATATGCGGACCGGGGTTGCTAGCCGTCTTGTCTTTAGCATCTGTAAGTGTTTTTTGTAACGATTGAGAAAATCTAGACAAGTCACCTGCGAAATGCAGAACTCCACCCTCTTTATGAAAATGATCTAACTCACTACCGATAAACTCACCTATTAGATTTAGCAGATACGAAACCTCCTCCTCTGAGCGATTCCAGTTCTCTGTTGAGAATGTATAAAATATCAAATGCTTAACACCAATATCTCTGGCCCAAACTACCGCATCTTTTAGTGTTTTACCACCAGCCCTATGACCCTCTAGAACTGGCAATGTCTTTGATTTTGCCCATCGCCTATTGCCATCCATTATTATGCCAACACAACTAGGTATTTTCGATTCTTCATTCATTTTGTTTATTCTACATTATTTTACAAGAGAGACAATATGGTATGTAGTGAAATAAATGGCGGACTCGAGTCTTACAGACTCATTATCCCAATTGGATATTTTTTTCACTTCGTTCAAAAATATCTCAATCGGGCTTCGAGTCCTGACGAGATTGCTCCCAGCAATCTCTTATCGCGCAAAATCACACCAAAAGGTGTGATTTTCTGTGCGCGATACAGGACTCGAACCTGTGACCTACCCGGTGTAAACGGGTTGCTCTACCAACTGAGCTAACCGCGCAATATTGAAAGATTAACCTATTTCAAGCCAATTATCAATGGCGCTCTCAGTAAGATATCTCACTTCTGGGAAATACCACAGGGAGTACTTCGATTTTCTAATCGCCTCGCTCAAGAAAATCTGGTCGCCCTCGGTTTTCCCAATCCTTCCTCCACGGGAAAACCGATGTTTTCCCGACCCCTTTCCAAGTTCGATTCTTACCTAGGCAAAAAATAACTGTGTTATTTTTGTGCTCTCGGTAAGAATCGAACTTACATCAGCGGCTTAGAAGTCCGCGGTTCTATCCATTGAACTACGAGAGCATATTTAAATACAATACATAGACTAACACAAGAATAGCGACATGTGAAATTTTACATAGACGGATCCATCGGAGCTTCCCCACCCTGCTTTATGACATCAAACGACTTTTTTCTCTCATTAATATCACCTATCGTTTTGTTTAAAAGCGTTTTGTTTATTTTTATTTCATCTAAACCCTCTTGTGCAGTAACACCAAAAATCCTTCCGGAGCTTACTTGCATATAAAAATACCCAGCAATCCCCGCCATAAATATAAGCGACAAGGTAAAAACAAAAAGTATAATCTGCCAATCACGTTTCGGCCTAACCCCCTCTCTTTCGTATGTGGCTTCTTTTTTACCCAATCCATGAAAGGAATTTTTGATCTTGTTTATGTACTCGTTCATTTTATTTGTATTTTAGTACTACGATTTCAAAAGTGCTTTGCCATATCTGCCCAAATTTTTTCGCGTCTGCTCCAGTATCAGAGGAAATATTTGACAGTGAATACTTATTTATCTTTACCTTAAATGGCAATGATTCGAGCTCCGCAAAAAAGGCATAGGTGCCCTTCCACGGACCAGTTGCCCTGGCTCTTACTTTTAGTGTAGATATATCGTTAGATTTTTGACCTGGCAGATCCTCAATACCAAGTGAATCAATATCTATACTTAAATTATTATTTTTTGCTATTGCCTCAAGGTTTTCTATAAAATTCACATCTGCATCCTTTGCAACTATAGATGTATCGATATCAGATATATCTGCCGAAAGACTCTCTATTAACTTTTCTGTTGAAACCAAATACTCTTGTCTACCAGACTGTAGGGATATTTCATTTTCTAAATAAGATATTTTTTGATTTTTTGTCTTAATATCTTTATACAAAAAGTAGTATCCGACAAATAGTAGTGCAACCACCAAGGAGAGTATAAATAATATTTTTTTGTGTGAACTTTGTTTTGTCATTTTTTTATTGGCGATCTATTTTGATTTCAATTGAAAAACTGAGATTCTTATCTTTTGTCAGATTGGAAATCGGCAAATCAACTGATTTAAATAAATTTGTATCCTGCAAGCTTTTTACAAAAGACAACAAAGACTCTCTAGTTTCAGACTTTCCTTTTATGGATACGGAGGCACTTTTTTCGCCGTCTGAAATATAAACAACATCGACTATTTTTATCGCAGAAGTCCGCTTTGAGAGAATATTTTTTATTATAGGTACCATCTCTGGATAACTCAGAGCCCCATCTATGACCGCCAGCTTCTGGTTTATCATTCTAATATTTGAGGTTGTTGAAGCAACATTTAGACTCGAAAGATATTTATTCATCTCCTCTCCCCTTGAAACAACTTCTTTTTCTTTGTAGCTAGATATTAACCAGGATGGAAAAATAAATATCAAAAAAACAGTTTGTAAAAAAATAACAAAAACTAGAGACAAAACTACCTTGCGCACAAAATACTCTTTCTTTATATTCACTCTCAAATTTTCAGGTAGTAAATTAAACATATATTTATATTAGAATGTCTCCTGGCAAAGCCAGCCCCACAGCAGCAGCGTACTTTAGAGAATCAGAAAATGAAATTTCAGGTAAAGAGCTATCTACATCCAGGACATTTGTCCAAACATTACCCATAACAACTGGAACGTCTACGTTGGATGATAAATATGAAACCATACTATCTTCAAACTTCTCACCACAAACTATAACCTGACTTATTTTTCTATCATCCTTATCAGCATTATCTTTTAATGTGTGCCAATAAGTAAAAACTCTCTTTATTTCTTGTAATAATAAACCGGGCGTGTTTGTGGCATCACCCTTAACAGTTATTGTGGATGTAAAACAAACCAACCTAAATGACGCGACATATAGACCAACTTTACCTGGACTAAAGTGAGCAATTAGAACTGTGCCCAAAGAATGAGCCGGCAGAAGCGACCTCACTATAGCTTGTGATTCTATCTCGAGAGACAACAGCGACAAGCCGGCTTTGTTTGAAATTTCAACGTATTGATTTACGAGTGATATGGGCAAAGCAGAAACACAAACATCCAAATGCTCCTTTTGTTTGTGGTAGAAAATATTGTAATCAAAAGTTAGCTCTAGTGGCGAAACCGGCACATTTTCTTCCATTTTTGACTCTATAGCACTACGCAATTCGGACTTCTCAACAAGTGGTATTTTGGCAGTAAATAAATAGGCTCTTTCTTCAGGCAGGGTTATTTTTACATGCTTTAACTTTAAATCCTTTTGTGTTTCTGCGAGGATCCTTACAACCTCGTCCTCATTGTTTATTTGACCATTTGTAATAACTCCCGTCGGTATAGGTTTTTCAGTATATTTTTCTATAAATAGTCTGCCCCCTTTCTTCCCAAACTGAATACACCTGATAGCAGAGTCGGATACAGAAACACCCGCATATGGCATGTCTAAAAATTTTGGTGGAGGAAATGCGTCAAAAATTTTATTGAACTTCATTTGTTCAATTATATACTAGATACAAAATCAAAAACAGGAGTTATTTCACAGATGATCCTGGAAAAACTTTTTCGTTTGTTTCAAGTAGTGAGAAAAAAGCATTTTCACCTTCTCCACCATTAACCGCGAGAATCATTCCCTGACTTTCAAGTCCACGAATAGTTCGAGGCTCCAAGTTTGCAGCGAAAGCGCATTTCTTTCCCACCAATTTTTCTGGCTCCGGAAAAAACATAGAGATCCCAGAAACTATCTGTCTCGGTTTCTCTTCCCCCATATCAACAGAAAGTTTTAGTAACTTGTCTGCGCCCTCGATTTTCTCTGCAGAAAGTATATGTCCGATTTTTATTTCCAATTTATGGAAATCATCTATATTTATATTTAGTTTTATTTCTTTATTCTCCATGGTGTGTATCTAAATAACTTTTTAATATTAAAGCTGCTGCCGAAGCATCATGCATGTTGTTGTGGCCCTGTATCCTCTCTGCTTCCTGACTTGTCATAAACTCTGGATGAAAATAAACTGGGATATTTAGCTCTCTAGCAAGCCTGTCGGCAAAAGGTTTTGCTTCTTTCATTATCTCGTTGTCTCTCTGCTTGAAATCCTTTGAATCCCCCACAACTATAGCTATGACTTTGTTCTCTTTACATATTCGCCCAATATCAAAAATCAAAATATCAGAGTTCTGCAGAACAACCAAAGGATATGCAAACTTTAATCGCTCGTCTGATATTGCGATGCCAACATTTTTCAAACCATAATCAATACCCAATAGTTTCATGCAAATACTCTACCACAAGAATACACGGTATTCTATTAGATTGCATTCTGGAGTTTTTTTGATATTATGTCCCCTATGGATAACCTGCTTCAAAGCCTCAGTGGTGGAATGCCAATACCCACATGGATGATTTTAGCAGTTATCCTGTGGTCTATTCCATGGAAAGGTGTAGCGCTCTGGAAAGCAGCGCAGCTCTCTCACAAAAAGTGGTTTATCATTCTGTTGATAGCAAACACTCTTGGAATACTAGATATTTTCTACATATTTTTTGTAGCAAAAAACTACACAGTTGAGATAGAGGAAGCAAAATAAATACGGAGGTGTCGCATAGTGGTCTAGTGCGCTCGTCTTGAAAACGAGAGTGCCGCAAGGCACCGTGAGTTCGAATCCCACCACCTCCGC
>CAZSFU010000029.1:0-4989 GCA_964606205.1 uncultured Candidatus Saccharibacteria bacterium
GAAAACAAGAAGCTAAAGGTGGCAAAAACCAAGGCTCACACTGTAGAAATCAAGAATATACAGGTAAAAGTTGGCACCGGAGAGCACGATCTTGAACTCAAAGCTAAGAAAGCCTCAGAGTGGCTAAAAGAAGGAAATCGTATAAAAGTAGACCTATTTCTACCCGGTAGAACTAAGTATATGGATATAAAGTTCCTAGAGGAAAGAATGGCAAGAGTCCTAAAACTCATAACGGAACAGTACAAAATCGCTGATCCGGCCAAGAAAAGTCCAAAAGGGTTGAGCGTCATAATAGAGAAAGCCTAAACAAAAACATGAGCACAAAAACAAACAAATCATTTACAAAGAGACTAAAGGTCAGTAAAAATGGCAAGATAAAAGCTCGTGCAGCAGGCCGAAACCATAACAGAGCAAAGGAGTCTCGAAGAGCTCAGCTAGCATCAAACCGAGATGTTACTTTCAACATGAGCAACAAAGACATAGCTTTCTACATCAAGAAATAATTTTAATACAAATAACACACCAACATGACAAGAGTAAAGAAAGGAGTAAATGCACTAAAATCAAGACGAAACATACTCAGACGAGTAAAGGGTTTTAGAAATGGACGATCAACAAAGGAGCGACAGGCACAGGAGGCTATCTTCCACGCAGGAGCTTCTGCATTTGCTCACCGAAAGGACAAAAAGGGTGATGCTCGGAACATGTGGAACGTAAAGATCTCATACGCTCTAAAGGAAATGGGAACTTCATACAGCAAAGTTATGGGAGGATTAAAGAAGAAAGGTATCCTACTAGACCGAAAAATCCTAGCAACACTAGTTGAGGAGAATCCAGAGACATTTGCAAAAATAGTGGCTCTAGCTAAATAACAAAAAAACCGCCAGATGGCGGTTTTTTGTTTTAATCCAATTTATAAGGCTTGGATCGATCTGGGTAAATAGCATCAACCCCTAGTTCATCTCGGAGTCTTTGGGAGAGATATGTCGATGACTTTGGCTCACCCATAACCACAAAAACTTTTTTAACAGACTTTGCTGTGTTCTCTACCATTGCCACTATTCCATCTGAGTCTTTGTGAGATGAGTAACCAGATATCATTTCTATTCTAGCTTTTACTTGAACCATCTGACCCTTTATCTCTATCTGAGTCGGTTTCTCTTGTATTCGCCTACCCAAAGTCCCAATAGCCTGATAGCCCATAAGCAAGACTGTACTCTTTGGGTCTGGAAGAAAATGCATCTCGTGCCAGACTACTCGCCCACCAGACGACATGCCAGAACCCGCGATAACTATTTTTGGACTCTCTGCACGTTCTATTTCCTGAGAATCTCTGGAACCGTGAGTGATGGTGAGTTTTGGAAAGTTAAAAATGTTGTCACCACCCTTTACCTCCTTTTGAACACCATCGTTAAAGTCTTTTATGTGCTGAGCATATATGTTTGTAACTTTCTGACCCAATGGAGAGTCTAGGTATATAGGAACAGACGGGATTTTTTTATCTTCTACTAGGTTATTCAACTCATAAAGTATTACCTGTGTTCGCTCTATAGAGAAAGCTGGTATGACTAGCGTTCCACCGTTATGGATTGTCTCTGTAACTATTTGCCTGAAACGCGCATCTCTTTCGTCTTTTGGTTCATGGTTTCTATCACCATACACACTGTCGACTATGAGATAGTCTGCGTCTGTTATTGCTTCTGTATCTTTAAGTAGTGGCGTTGGAGAGTTTCCTGAGTCTCCAGTGAAAACTATTTTTTTGCCATTGTGTTTGAACTCATACATAGACGAACCAAGTATGTGCCCAGCATCTTTCAAATAAACTGAAAAGTCTTCACCAATTTTAGTATCTGTATGATATGGAATAGTTTTCCAAAGCGAGAATGCCATATCTAGATCGGCCAAAGTATACAATGGCTCTTCAGACACTTTATCCTGTGGAGCATTGAGGCCTAGCTGTCTTGCATTCATCTCCATCACCTTTAGAGCGTCTGTGAGCATTGGTACAGCTATTTCTTTTGTCTCTGGTGTAGAGTAGATAGTTCCACGGAAACCATCTCTCACAATCTTCCCCACTCTACCTATGTGGTCTAGATGTGCGTGAGTTATAAAAAGAAAATCTACAGATTTTACGTCATAGTCAAAAGGTTTTTTATTTTCCAGGAAAGCATCGGGTGTTCCCTGTAGTAAACCACAATCAACCAAGATTCTGGTCTTTAGTGACTCAAGCATAAAGTTTGCTCCAGTTACTGTCCCCACTCCACCATAAAAAGTTACCTGTAAATCATTCATTATTTTTTAATAAATTTAATTGAATAAAGGCTAAACAATATAGCTCCAAGCGTATCCAAAGATAGATCAGATAGAGTATCGGTAACATAGTCCATGCCATCTGCAAACGTCGCCATTCCAAAATATAATTCAAACAACTCCCATGCAATACCAACAACCAAACCCGCAAGAGCCGACAATAAAACAATCTTTATTTTTCTATCAGAATATTTAGAAAAATAAATACAGGTCAAAACAGTCGCCATACCCACGACGCCTCCAGCAGAAAAATGCATAACCATATCAAACCACCAGTATATCCAAGTTAAGTATAGTCTACTGTCCAAAACGGACATGCAACCAATTGCAAGTAAAACCAGAAAAGCTCTTTTGAACAAACTTTTTTCAATCATCATTATTATTGTACCAAAACTAGACTAACTAAAACACCCACACGTGGTGGGTTTTTTAGTGGGATCACAAATGATATTTCCCTACTGAAAAAAGTAGGTGGGTGTCCGCAAATGAACTCGTCAGAACCAAAAATAAATTAGGCTCATCGTGGTTCAAAGATATAAGACTCCCTGAAGTTTACTTAGGAGGAAAATATCATAAGCAACCCCAAAACTATTATAACTCCGTTTTGTTCCAATGGAACTTGCATGATTTACAAAATGGGTTCGAATTCTAATAATTCATTAAACCGCCTTAGATGCTAGGCGCTGGAGATTTTATGAGTGAACCGTACTTTGACGCACGGTGAATGAATAAAATCGAACAGCAACAACGCAGATAGGGTGGTTTTATGGATTATTCCAATATTCCGTCGATATTTACATCATACAGTATCTGCTCCTGAATTAGGCGATAGTTTATTATCTCTTCTGGCTTGAACCAATGTTTTATCTCATCCTCTGCGTCTTTCTCTGAACCAGAACAGTGCAAAACATTTCGAATAGACCTCTCATCTGCATCAGACATAGCATATGAGTCGAGAACAAAATCCCCCCGTATAGTACCAACATCAGAAGAAAGAGGTTCTGTGCCGCCAGTTATTTTCTTTACTATTTTTTGAGCGTGAGCGCCTTCCCAAACCATAGCAACTAGAGGACCGCTAGTCATGAACGGCCACAGTTTGTTCAGCAGTCTTTCTGTTACTTCTAGTGGATCAGTTGTGGGAGGAGTGAGGCCTTTATCCAAATATCCCTTTATAGTTTTTTCTCCTGTGATGCGTCGCCACTCTGGATCAAGTGTGTAGTGTTTTATTATCTGCTCTTTGTCAGCAACTATCATTTTCATCGCCACAAGTTTCAAACCCACTCTTTCAAAACGAGAAATGACTTCCCCTATTAGCCCCCTCTGTACCCCATCTGGTTTTACTGCGACAAATGTTCTTTCTTTCTTTGGATGTGCCATTGTTTTATTTAGTTAAAATTATAGGATCACCATCTGTAATCGCGACTGTATGTTCAAAATGCGCAGCGTTTGTTCCATCCGCTGTTTTATATGTATAGCCATCCTTTGCTAGAACTATCTTATCAGTTCCCAAAGTAAGCATTGGCTCAATAGCAATTACCATTCCAGGCTTTAGAAGCTCTCCCGTTCCTCTTTTTCCCTCATTGGGAACATATGGGTCCTCATGAACTTTATAGCCAACTCCGTGACCAGCTAGCCCCTCTGAAAGACCGTACCCAAGACCTCTAGCAAAACTACCAATAGCCTCACCTATATCACCTACGTGCCCACCCCCTCTGGCAGCCTTTATACCTAGATATAGAGCCTCTTTTGTGTGTTCAAGCAACTTTCTATCTTCCTCTATGACGGTGCCAACTGGGACTGTTATAGCGCTGTCAGTTATCATCCCTTGATGTACCAATCCAAGGTCCAAAGACACCACATCTCCATCCTGGAGAATAAGAGGATCCTCGTTTGGAATACCATGAACAATCTCGTTATTTACTGATACGCAAAGAGCAGCTGGGTAAGGTCGTTTTGCTCCGTGAGGTGTGTAGTCTAGAAAAGCAGCCTTGTCACCGCCCTCTTCTATTAGCTTTCTAGCGTAATCCTCTAGATGCTGTGTTGAAACACCTGGTGCAACTTTTTTTGCAACTTCAGACAGAATATATGCGTGGCGCTTTCCCCCTTCTCTCAAAATCTCTATTTCTTCCTGTGTTTTTATTTTTATCATTACAGTCCAATTTTTGACATTATTTCCTTGTTAACTTCGACTATCGATTGCTCTCCATTAACCGATATAAAATTATAAAATTCACTATTTTTAAAATACTCTACGGCTGAAACGACGTTCTTTTCAAACCAGTCCAGCCTCTTTTCTATTTGTTCTATTTTATCGTCTCCTCTTTCTCTAGCCAATAGTTTTTCTCTAGCCCAGTTTCGAGAAACCTCAATCATTATCACGTATGGTTTCTCTCTACCATAAAACTTCATAGCCGAGTTCAATATTGGAGCTTCGTGAGCACGTCGCGAAAGTCCATCGAGTATCATATGCTCATCTCCACTAACGTGTCTTACAAAATATTCAGACCAAAGCCAAATAGGTAGAAACTCTGGAAGCAAACCTCCAGCCTCTATCAGCTCCTTAGTCTTCATAGCAGTAAAAGAAGCCTCTGTCATGAACTCTCGAAAGCGTCGACCAGTTTCGATATATAAAGTCTTTCTTTCTGGATCAATGCTAGCCAAATGATCAATAAGAATTCT
>CAZSFU010000030.1:0-4855 GCA_964606205.1 uncultured Candidatus Saccharibacteria bacterium
TCTTGTGCGCCCAGCAGGGATCGAACCTGCGACTTTCTCCTTAAAAGGGAGCTACTCTACCAGCTGAGTTATGGGCGCATCTGCTACAGAAACTTAAATTTCTTTAAGTTTCTGTGGACTGATGCGGACCGGAGTCATATTTTTCTTCCAAGAAAAATAGACGAGGTCTGGGGTCGGAGAAACTTTCGAGCGACGGCAAGAAAGTTATCAAGACCTTAAGCACTATGAAAATATACCAGAAAAATAGATAAAGTCCAATTAAAGCGGATAATCAATCGCGAAAGCGCCTGGTCCTGTCAGTATAAGAGAAAGTAATATTATTCCAGTGAACCAGTAGACCATCATTTTGTCGTTTGTTACTGGTGAAATTTTTCTACTTGTCCACCATTCAAGCTTTATCGAAATTAGTGCAACTAGAACTACTACTTGGGTATATACGCCGATAAACAGCATCAATCCGCAGATTATTTGTGGGGCAGCAAGCCATATTTTTTTATTAACTACAAAATTTTTTCGCCCGTTAATTATTAGAAAATAACTAACAACTAGTCTGAGTAATAGGGGCGCAAAAAGTCCAAAAGTTAATAATGATGGAAATAATGAAAGTGTATGCATGTGACAATTATATGGTATATTGCCGGATATGACAAAAGAAAAGGAAGTGGCAGTTCTTCTCCACGATATACGCTCAACGCATAACGTTGGATCGATTTTTCGTACGGCCGATACTCTGGGTGTTAGCAAGATATATATATCTGGATATACCCCAACTCCTCTGGATAAGTTTAATAGGCCAAGAAAAGATATCGCAAAAGTGGCATTGGGTGCAGAAAAAACTATTTCATGGGAACAGATTTCTAATCCAAACTTACTTGTAAAAAAGCTAAAAAAAGATGGTTTTCAAATCGTTGCGGTTGAACAATCAGAAAAGTCTACAGACTATAAAAAAGTAAAAATTGAAAATAAAGTTTTGTTTATTGTTGGTAACGAAGTCTCCGGTATGGAAAAAAATACTCTTAAACTTTGTGATGTCATAGCTGAGATACCACAGAGAGGGGAGAAAGAATCTCTAAACGTTTCAGTCGCTTTTGGCGTGGCACTATTTAGAATGTTGGGCTTATAGCTTGATAAAACTAGTATTTGTACTCGTCTACTATTTTTCCAAACTGATCATATAGGATGATATTATCGTGGCTTTTACCCCATATTTTGTCGCTTCTTTTTAGGTATAGATGCCACTCATTTTTATAAAAGTCCTTGTCATTTTTGTGTGTATTAACGCATGAAGGGTAGTTAACTTTGGTATAAATAAAATTCGTACATTCATAGTTCCAATTTACCGGAAGCGTTTTGGTCTGTATTCGACAACTAGACATCCTGTTTATGTAGTCTAGGCAATCTTCGTTGGCCACAGTTTTTGGTATAGACGATAAATCTTCGTTTCTCGGTGCTGGACACTGTGTGCTTACCCTTGGAGTAAAAGTTTGGAACTGACTAAGGTACCCGGAGCATTTATTTGTTTTAAAACTTGATCCGTTTGGAGAAATACCCGTCACTAAATATAAAGTCTCGTTTTTTTGAAGATACACATCCTCCTCAGAGTTAATAGTCCCAGTAAAAAATAAATAAGTGCCTTTTGGGATATAGACTTCAACCCCACTAGATACGCTTTTTAACTTCCATCCAGTGACTGGTATGGTCGTTGTGGCTTTGTTGCTAACTCTTATTATTGCGTATTCTTTTGCCGGATCGGTAGTTGTTCGACTAATACCGAGATCCACAATCCCGCTATATTGAGACACGTATTTTTTAGCTTCTTCAGCTGCGATCTGTTTTTTGAGAGCTTCTACTTTTTTTTGTGCCTCGGTTATTTGTTTCTGTATGTCAGTCTGTTTTTCTACTGGTGTTTTCTCTTTAACGGGGAAAAGCCCATTTTTGCTTGCGCCTTTTGATCCGCCAAATAGTACGAGGGCAATAATGACCATAATAATTATTGGACCTGTTCCGTCTTTCATATGTATATATTCTACTACAAATTATTTCTGATGAGTATCGCAGAAGTGACCACTTCTACCGTCTATTATTTTTCTTTGGATTGTTCCTTTGCAGCCTTTTTTTAAACAAGTCTCTTTTGTTCGTCTGTATACTTTGTGTGCGTTTTGAAATTTACCTTTTTCACCATATATGTTTCTGTAGTCTGACATCGAGTCGCCACCCATTGATATTGAGTGGTTCAGTATTTCAATCGTAGCTTTCCATATATCAGTAATCTCTTTTTGAGTAAGACTTTTTGGGGTTCGTTCTGGGTTTACACTCGCTGTCCAGAGTATTTCATCAGAATATATATTTCCTACACCCGCTAATATCTCTTGGTCCATAAGAACGGTTTTTATATTCCAGCTCGGTCTTTTAAGAATCTGATTCTTTAAAGTCTCTTTTGACAGTTTGTCTAGTGGCTCCGGGCCTATTTTCACCAGATCAATGTGTGAGTTTTTCTTGTCTGTTTCAAACATTAAAACTTTTGCGAATTTTCTCATGTCAGAAAAAGCTAAAGATTTTCCGTTTGAAAGGTTGAATATTAGATGAACAAACTGGTTGAAAGAGTCTCTAAGCAGGGGATCGTTTGTTGCCCACTTTTTACCATTCCAACTGTAATTTCCGTATAGTAGATGACCTGTCATTTTCATATGAATCAGTACGGATTTATTGTTGGTAAAATGCATCAAAACATATTTACCTTTTCTCTCTGCGTTTATAAACTTTTCTCCGATGAGTTCTTTTTTAAAGTTTTCAAAGTATTTTTTATTTTTTATGTTATCAGTTCTTTTGTTCGCTGTTTTAACAAAATAGTCGGACCACACATCTTTTATGGTCAGCTTTTTCATTACTTCATTGAGTCCGTTAACCGTGGTTGTTACTTCAGGTAGTTCTGGCATATAGGGGATTATATGCGCATATTGGTGGGTGAGCAAATTATCAGGCCGTGGTATAATCAGGTTATGTCAGAATTTATAAACGCCATAAATGGCCCAGAAGTATTAGAAATTAGTTATAAAATCGCTGAAGATTGGGATGCTTTATACGAAATGATCAAGCTATCCAATCCGGAGGAATCAGAAGAGCAAATTAGGATAATTGACGAAATTAGAAATGGTACAAGACCACTTTCAGATCTCGATAAATCTGCATTCGATCTGCAAGAAACCGTTGCAAATTTGCTTGGTAATGAAGCGGAAGTAGCAGCTTAGGACAGCATTTTTAAAGCTTTTTTGACTTTGTCTCCAGTGTCTTTTCCATCAGTAACTTTTTTCAAGGCTTCGCGAGCTTCTCTTTCGCCATAGCCCAGTGACTTTAGTGCTTCTAGTGCATCAACGTCCTCTGAAACAAATTCTGTTCCGTCTCCAGTCCATCCATCCAGTTTGTCTTTTAGTTCTAGTACTATTTTTTCAGCGTTTTTCTTACCTATTCCAGATACCTTCGTGAGGTGACTTGTGTCTCCAGTTGATATTGCGTGTCTCAGGTTCTGAAGAGTTGCCACACTGAGTATTCCCATTGCTGATTTGGGTCCTATTCCAGAAACCGTGAGCAGTAACTCAAAAAAACCTAACTCATCTTTGGTTGAAAATCCGTATAGGTCCAGGGCATTTTCCCTGACAGCTAAATATGTCCAAAACTCTAGGGTTTTGCCGAGTTGACTGTCTAAACTGGATGTATTTGTGTGTATTTTATAACCCACTCCTGATACATCAAGTATTATTGACTTCAAATCCTGGTTAATCAGTGTGCCCTTTAGGTGTCCTATCATGCCTATATCATACTTTATTTGAGGGGAGTGGGCTATTGTCTTTTTCTTTATTCTGTTATAGTATGACGCTCATGCCAATAACAAAGTCAGCCAAAAAAGCTCTACGCGGTTCTGAAAAGAAACGAGTTTTTAATATTGCTAAAAAAGAACTAATAAACAAAGCTATTAAGAAGGTGAAGAAACTAGTAGCAGACAAAAAGGGAAAGGAGGCTCTTGCTATCATGCCAGAGGTTCAAAAGATACTAGATAAGTCAGTAAAGACAGGTCTTCTAAAGCTAAACACTGCTTCTAGAAAGAAATCTCGATTGGTAGCAATGATAAAGAAAGTAGCGTAAACAAAAACCACCCATTGGGTGGTTTTTGTTTTACTGTGCTCTCGCCAGGAATCGAACCTGGATCGCCAGCTTCGCAGGCCAACATTCTATCCATTAAACTACGAGAGCATAGGACAAAATTAGCACAAAAAGTTTTTAATTAGAAGCCAAAATAAACTAGCAATTTATGCAAGAAAGGTTCACTGTGTTCCTCTTCATCTATATGTCTAAGCAACATCATTCTGACATCGTTAGGATCAACCTGAGATTCCTCAACAAAAATGATGATTAGTGGCATGAATAACTTTTTTGATTTCAAAAGTATTCTATCGTTGTTTTCTCTTGTTTCTACCCAAAATGAATCAAGATGAATATATGGATAAATAGTTTTACCTACTTTTATTCCTAGATTATCAATCACGACTTCTACATCGTTTGGCTTCTTTGATGCAAAGAGAGAGAGGGTGAAAGACGCAACGATAATAAGTAGAGCAAAAATAATGTTGTTCATTATTATAGAAATGATGGCTATAGAAATAGTAACTATGCCAACAATCCAGTACCAGTCAGCTGTCTTTTCCTGATGAATATATTCAATTGTAGTCCACGATAGTTTATCCATATTTTATGAGAAAGTTAGAGGGGAAGAATTAATTTTTGAGACAGGAGTCTCATTTTTTGTTTCACTTGATAAGTATATTGTAAACGCACAGGCGATTAATGCAATGTTTTTTAT
>CAZSFU010000031.1:0-4837 GCA_964606205.1 uncultured Candidatus Saccharibacteria bacterium
AATGAAACTCAAAAAATTCCTAGTCGATGCACTAGCGCTCAATCTTTTCATTATCTTTACTGGATTTTTTGTGGAAGTTGTTTTTTCAGCTATTCCATTTTCAATATTCTGGAGAGGTAGATTGGTCATGATAATACCTAACATTGTTACAGTAGAACCATATAACGCAACTCGAATATGGATCGGAAAGAAACTTGGTAGTTGGAAATCCGAGAAACTGCACCAGATAGTTCGAGATACTCTAGTTTTTATACTTTACAGAGTCCCACTAGTCTTCCTAGTACTAACATATCTTGGAGCACCCACACACAAAGTGATCTCTGCCTGCACAATAGCAGCTCTAACTTCTGGTTTTACTGGTAGACCATATGGAATATTTCTAGACTGGATGAGAAAAAAGTTTGTTTAATTAAATTTGACATATCGCATAATATGTTCTATTATAATAAAGGTTGCTCTTAGACCATTAACCCGTTTCCAGGAGGACGTATGTCCACGAATGCAGGCTGTGAAGCCCCGCTCGTCACGATACTCGTCCCCTGTTTCAACTACGGACGATATCTGGCGAACTGTCTGGACGGAATTTTCGCCCAGTCAGTGCTCAACGACGTGTCGATTGAAGTCATAGTGATCAACGACGGCTCAACCGACAACACCGACCGAGTCATGCGCAAGTACACGGATCCTCGTATCCGCTACATAAGCCATGACAGAAACAGAGGCATCTGCTACACCCTAGCAGAAGGCCTCCGGCTCTCCCGTGGCAAGTACTTCGCCCGCATCGACGCGGACGACAAGTACAAGCCACACTTCCTTGCGACCACTTTGCCAGTATTGGAAAGTGATCCTGAGGTTGGCGTGGTATACGGCGACGTTGCTCGCATGGACGAAAGCGGCAATGTCGCTGAGGACCCATGGACCGGCATCCGGTCTCGAGAGAACCACAACGGTCAGTACTCGAGAAAGAATGAGTACTTCGACCAGATTCTCGAGTGCACCATCCCAACCCCCGCAGTCATCGGTCGAACCGAACTGTGGCGAAAAGGAATTCCGTTCCCAGTGAACTTTATCTGGGAATCGCCGTCTGACTGGTGGCTCAACATCAGGGCTTGCCAGAGTGGAATAACCGTGTACATCCCAGAAACTTTGGGCGAGTATAGGGTCCACGCGAGTAGCATCTCGCACCAGGAGCCTGATATCCACAAAAGAGAAACGACCAGTGTCGGTGCATTAAACGTGCTATCGGCAGACTGGTCGCTATCCGAGTGGTGGAGTGTAGGTCGCACGATCTACGCCAACACCTGGGCGGGACTAGCGAAGACCTATTTCTCCTATGGAGACGGGTCCAACGCAAGAAGGTGTTTCCTGCGTTCTCTGGTTTACAGACCGGAGTACATCTACACTCAGTCGGTCGGGCGACTGTTTGTTGCATCACTACTCCCGAGAAAGTTTTACGAACGGCTGAAGAAACTGCTCAAGTCCGTTCGTTGAACTCCGCGCCGGCTGACGATACCCATCGTTGGCCGGCTTTAACTTTATATAAATTTCACGACTTCTTCACTATCATAGTGTTTTAATGAACTAGGAAATTCAGTTACAAACAAGGAGCTCGTAATGTATGAACGTTCTATGGTCACGCTACCGGTCGCACCCACCAGCAAGATCACGTGTGAGATGGTGCGTGAGATCTTCGCCATCGACGACTTTCAGATCACATACTCAGCCAAGGATATGTCATGGACTAGACTCGCCATCGAGAACTTGACGTACATGATCGGCTTTGAACAAGCGTTGGGTTCGGATGTTGTTGAGTTACAGCGACAAAAAGCCCACTTGCAATTGATCCTGGACAAGAACGGCATCTGATCTCAACGCGCGACCGCCCAACTACACATTTGGGCGGTCGTAATAATATATTTTGCTATAATACTTTTATGCAAGAAGAAAACGCAAATCAAAAACTTTCTCTTATAGCCATAATAGCTCAAGCAGCTTCTATTTGGATTATTTCTGACATTGGTTACTACATTTTTCTACCAGCACTTGGATACGGTGCCGGATACAACACAACACCTCTACCTATCACGATTTACTATCTCGTTTGGGCACTCATTGCAATTTTTGCATTCAAAGATCAGCTACAAGAAAGAAAAATAATAAGTAGCAGATGGGCATCAATTGCTCTATTTCTGGGTGGTACAACTATCATCACAGGATACCTCGCATATATAATGCCGACACTACAAGCCATCACATGGACTGCCTCACTAGTTCCACCTTCAGAGATATTGTCAGCAAACTCATGGTACTTTTTGCCGAAATCGATAGATATTTTCCTACAACAAATTCTTCTATTAACCATAGTCACAGCATTTGCCGATAACAAATACACATTGAGAACAACGTCTTTTTGGTGCGCAGGTCTATTTGGTGGAGCTCATTTACTTCTTGTATTTGGAGGTGGAGGTTTTATCTACGTTTCAGTTTTTACTATTGTTGCTGTAGTTTCATCTTTCATCTTTCCGTATCTACTACTAGAAGTAAAAAACGGAATTATTTACTCGTATTTTATTCATTGGTCTTTTTACGCAATCGTTGTGGTACTAACTCGTCTCGTATTTAGAGTTTAGGAATTCACACTTTCTTAATTAGCATTTTGTTAGGATGTTACATGTACAGGAGTACAGTTCTATTATCACGTTTTAATAACTCGTTTCTACTAATATCTAACAATATGAAAAATCTGAATGTTGTCGACTGGGTATTCCTAGTGCTGTTAGTTATAGGAGGTTTGAATTGGGGTCTAGTAGGTTTTCTAAACTTTGACCTTGTAAGTTCAATATTTGGTGTGATGACAACAATGACTAGAGGCGTCTACGCAATAGTTGGAATATCAGCTTTGTACTCTATATACACATTATCAGCCAAAACATCTTAATAATTAAATAAATAATCTAAAACAAAAATGTCCAAAACAACAATAGATGACGTAAAAAAATGCTAACTCAGATGACATACCCCGTCTCAAAGCAGGATTTGATCAAAGCAGCTAAAGATAAAAAAACGGATGGCGATATAATTAAAAAACTAAATAATTTGCAAGATAAAGAGTTTATGACCAGTGGCGATGTTATGAAAGAGCTAAATATGGAGATTGAAGAAGACAAAAAATAGTAACTGTCGATTACATGACACAAAACAGAGCACAGGTAAAAACTGCTCTCTGTTTTGTTTATTTATTTTTCTCGCTGATAATATTTATCAGAGATAACTCCAAAGGCAGAGATTGGATGTATGAACCCACAGTCTTTTCGCTAGCATTTAAAATTTCAACCAAAGCAGATGATGAGAGGGTGCCGTCACCTTTTGCCAGACTCTCTACGAACTTATAATCTTTTTCAGATAGTTCGTCCTTTATTATATTTCCAGCATTGAAGCGAACCAGCATCACAGCGCGAGCAGTATGTAAAATAAGTTTAATAAACACTGACATATCTATGTTCTGGCTAACAGCTTTTTTTACAGCATTCAAACTCAAAGACAAATCTTTTTTTACTATACCGGATACAACGTCATGAACCATATCAATAGCCGGTGCCCCCGTTACCAAACGAACTTCTTCTTCACTTATATTTTTGTCTTTAGTGTATGCCAATACTTTCTGTAAAACACCTTGAGTGTCACGGAAAGAACCGTCGCCCAATATAGCTATAAGTTCTGCGGATGATTCAGTGATAGTATATCCTTCTTTTTTTGAGATGCTTAGAACAAGTTTTTTCAAAATCTCCTGAGAAGGTTTTTTGAAAGTATATGTCTCACAACGGGACAGAACAGTTTCCGGTATTTTATGTGTCTCAGTAGTAGCAAGTATGAAAACAACATGGGCAGGAGGCTCTTCTAGGGTTTTAAGCAGAGCGTTTGCCGCCGACTTTGACAACATATGCACCTCGTCCAAAATATATACTTTATATTTTGACTCAAACGGCAAAGTAAAAACAGAATCATTTAAATTTCTAATATCTTCAACACTGGTATTTGAAGCAGCATCGATTTCGTAAATATCATTTTTACTTGTTCCAATAGCGCTAGCAAAAATACGAGCAATGGAAGTTTTACCAAGCCCTCGTGTTCCAGCAAAAAGATATGCGTGAGAGATCTCACCAGACTTTGCTTCTGCCTCCAAAACTTTAACAATATGATCCTGACCCACAACCTCGGAAAACTTACTTGGACGGTATTTTCTATATAGTGCTTCTGACATAGGAATAGTATAACTTATTGTGGGTTTGAGACAAACAATATTGTGAAGGGGGCCGTCGTTTGACGGCCCCCTAAAAAAAATCAACCGTAACGTCTCACGTTACACCCCCAGGTTAACGACTGTTTGAGGTGGCGCCGCGCCACTACGGACTTAGGCAATGAAACCTAGCTCCACCGCTGCCGTGCCGGCCCAGCTCGTGTTGAACTCAGTTGATATTCCCCGCAAGGGGCGAGCTCTTAGGCATCCATTATGTCAACTGGTCTGTTTAAACAGTATCATATTTAAAAATATCTCGTCAATTTTTGAAATTAAAAAAACGAGCTTACGCTCGATTCGTGTGGTCTCCACCAATCATAAGACTTGATCAGGGTCTTAGATTGATGGAGTTTTAGCAGACGACCTCGTAGAGGGTCACAGGTCCAGAGTTCTCCGTCTCGCTCTGGATTTTCTGCTTGTGTGGCAGTAGCCTACTCTTACCAAGGACCACTCGGTTAGGTCGATAGTAAGGGGCATCATGCGCACAGAAGACCAAGGAGGTTCTCAACACCGGAGGAGTGTTGCCTCAACCTGGCTTTC
>CAZSFU010000032.1:0-4770 GCA_964606205.1 uncultured Candidatus Saccharibacteria bacterium
AAAAGAGTTTCTATCAACTACAAAGAATTTCCAAAAGAAGTAAAACCTGGAGATAAGGTTATGGTTGATGACGGTAAAAAGCAGTTTGAAGTTTTGAGTATAAAAGGTAATGAGGTTACTTGTAAAATAGTTGTTGGTGGAAATACAAAAGGACGACGAGGAGTAAACCTACCTGACACAGATATCTCAATGAGTTGTTTGACTGAAAAAGATCTAAAGGATGTAGAGTTTGGAATAAAAAACAAAGTTGATTTTATCGCACTATCTTTCGTTCGAAAGCCATCAGATATTACTGAATTACGAGAAATACTTAAAAAGAAAAAATGTAACGCACAGATTATTGCAAAAATAGAAACTCCACAGGCTGTAAAGAATATTGATGAGATAATAACTCTGGTTGACGGCCTTATGATTGCTCGAGGTGATTTGGCTATTGAGGTTCCATATCAGAAAGTTCCTGGTTATCAAAAAATGATGATCCGGAAATGTAATGATGCTGGCAAGCCTGTTATCACAGCAACACAGATGATGGAGTCTATGATAAAGAGCCCTGTAGCTACTCGTGCAGAAGTTTCTGACGTTGCGAATGCGATACTGGACGGTACAGATGCAGTTATGCTTTCTGAGGAAACAACATTGGGAGAGTTTCCAATAAACGCGGTTACTGTTATGGCAACTGTTGCTGCTGAAATAGAAGCAAACTATCCAGAAAGAAGTATAGTTCGAGTTGGTGTAAATGGTGAGACAAATATTGCTGATTCAATAACTAGTTCAGTTGTAAAAACATCTCACGATGTTGGTGCAAAAGTGATCGTGGCTTTAACTGATTCAGGCTTTACAGCGAGAATGGTTTCAAGACATAAACCACAAGCTACTATTTTAGCTCTAACTTCTCACGAAGAGACTTCAAATAAACTTTGTTTATCTTTTGGTTGTAAGTCAGTAACAGTTCCTAGATACGAATCAATAAAAGATGTTGTTAAAATGGTAAGAGAATACTGTCTAAAAGAAAAGTTGGTAAAGAAAGGTGATAAAGTTGTTGTAGTCGGAGGAGTACCTTTTAATACAAAAGGACTTACCTCTAACATGCTCATGGTAGAAGTTATATAGTTACTACAAAAAAGTTTTACCAATCAGTTTTCTCGTGTATAATATCGAAATGATAAATAAAAAAAGTACATTCTTTTTGGGTATTTTTATTTTTCTCATTCCATTTATGGGATTTCCAAGCTTTTGGAAATCGGCTTTTGTAATACTTTCTGGATTGGCACTCATTTTAACTTCAGTTAAAGTTTCATTGCCAAAAAAGAATTCTAAATTGAGAAGTAAAAGAGAAAAAGTTACCCCTGTTTTTGTAGAAAATATTCCTATATATCCAAGAGAAGAAGTCTCTGGCCAAACTTCTAAAAATTCTGAAAAAACGGGAGAATAAAAAACATGTTTGAATTAACCTCAAAAAATAAGCAGATACTGTTGTTGTCTGTTGTTTTTGTTGTTGTCATTATATTTTTTATTTTTTTACCGCAGCTTTTGAGTAGCCACTATACGAGAGTGGAAACTCAAACATCGAACGTGATAGCTTCGACTAGTGCGACAACATCCGAACCAATGTTTAAGCCTAGTTATGTTTCTACTCCAGAACCACTAAAAGCTATTTATGTTACAAGCTGGGTGGCGGGCACCAAAAACCTTAGAGAAGGTTTGGTTAACATCATAGATACTACAGAGATAAACAGTATAGTCATAGATATTAAAGACTATAGTGGCAAGATTGTTTTTTCTTTGGATGGAAACGCAAAACTAAAGGCTTTTGGATCTGAAGAAGTGCGTGTTAGAGATATGCGAGATTTTATTGAGTCTCTTCATAAAAAAGGTATTTATGTCATTGGTAGAATTGCGGTATTTCAGGATGCGTATTTTGTTAAACATAGACCTGACCTCGCTGTGAAAAATGCTAACGGTACAGCAGTGTGGAAAGACAGAAAGGGGATTTCGTGGATAGATGTTGGAGCAGTTGAGTATTGGGACTATATTATTGATATAACGAAAGAGTCTCATAAAATTGGATTTGATGAAATCAATTTTGATTATATACGTTTTCCTTCTGATGGAAATATGCAAGATATTTCTTTTCCACAGAGCTCTACTACATCAAAAGCTATTGCTTTAAAAAACTTTTTTTCTTACTTGCACAGTCATCTATCTGAAACTGGCATAAAAACATCTGCTGATCTTTTTGGAATGACTACCACAGCAGATGACGATATGGGAATCGGTCAGATTTTTGAATATGCATTGCCGTATTTTGACTATGTCATGCCGATGGTTTATCCATCTCACTACCCACCAGCGTTTATGAATTACAAAAATCCAGCTCAGCATCCGTATGAGGTAATACTATACACAATGAAGTCTGCCGTAGACAGAAGGGAAGCTCTTGCAAGTTCCACAGGTCAAACATTGGCAGAGCTCCGGCCGTGGCTACAGGATTTCGACCTAGGGGCTGATTATGGACCAGCTGAAGTTAGAGCTCAGATTAAGGCTACATATGACGTTGGACTGGACTCCTGGGCACTGTGGTCGGCATCAAACAAATATACAAAAAGTGCTCTGGGAATATAAATAAATCCACATTTTGTTTTTCGCTATCACTGTGCGCTATGTTGATTTGATAATTGAGTTGCTCAGTGAAACGGCAAAGTTTCTGGGAGCCATCACGATTCTATATATTGCTTTTTTATTATATTGTGGTACTGTGGTTTTGGACAGGAGGGTCGGACGAATGTTGGTAGAGTACTCCCGTTACGGTGTTTGTTTCGGGGTTAGCCCCAATTCTCCATACTTGCCGAGTAGTGGTAAGTATGTGGCGTGGGTTTGGGATCCCTACGATGGCCCGATTCCTGAACCAGATCAGGGTGTCGGGGTCGCGATCGAAGTTGCCCTTGAAAGCGCCTACGCTAGGGCGCTTGCCAATGAGGATAACACGGTTGTAGTTGATAGCCGTGGAGACATCGTTGTGGCGTTTCGTAATGGCTGGTGAATGTAGTCTCACACTGCGCAGTAATGGTGCTGCGCAGTTAAGGTCGCAAATTGCGGCCTTTTTATTTTTTTAAAATTATTTTGTATGTTAAAATAAAAGTTAAATGGATCCTAATGCAATAACATATTTTGCGGAAACCGATGCTCGTAATAAAAAAATAAAATTTGGTATAAAAGCCAAAGACAGACTTCGACACGTTTATGTTATTGGAAAAACTGGATTGGGAAAATCTACTCTTTTGGAGAACATGGCGATCCAGGATATCCAAAACGGAAATGGGATGGCTTTTATCGACCCACACGGAGGAACTGCGGAAAAACTGTTGGAATATGTGCCAGAACACAGAATAAAAGATGTTTTGTATTTCGCACCTTTCGACATGGAGTATCCGATATCATTTAACGTAATGGAGGATATTGGCGCCGACAAAAGACACTTGGTTGTAAACGGTCTTATGTCGACTTTTGAAAAAATATGGGTAGATGCATGGTCTGCACGTATGGCATATATTTTGAACAACACTCTTTTGGCGCTTTTGGAGTATCCAGGCTCAACACTTTTGGGAGTAAACCGAATGTTGTCTGACAAGGAATATAGAAAAAAAGTTGTAGAAAATATAAAAGATACTTCCGTTAAGTCTTTTTGGGTGGATGAGTTCGGTAAATGGACAGAAAAATTTATTGCAGAAGCGATACCTGCTATACAAAACAAGGTTGGTCAGTTTACGTCAAACCCTCTTGTGAGAAACTTGCTTGGTCAACCACAATCATCTTTTGATATTCGAGACATGATGGATAACAAAAAGATCATGATCATAAACCTATCAAAGGGTCGTGTGGGGGAGGGTAATGCAAACCTGATCGGTTCGATGCTTATTACAAAAATATATTTGTCTGCCATGTCACGTGCTGACAGAAACGAGGCAGAGCTCGCAAAACTTCCACCTTTTTATTTGTACGTTGACGAGTTCCAGTCTTTTGCTAACAAATCTTTTGCTGACATTTTGTCAGAAGCTAGAAAATACAAACTAAGTTTGAACATAGCGCATCAGTATATAGAGCAAATGGAGGAAGAGGTTCGTGACGCGGTTTTTGGAAACGTTGGAACCATGATAGCTTTCAGAGTCGGCGCATTTGACGCAGAGGTTTTGGAAAAAGAGTTTGCTCCGACTTTCGAAGCTGCGGATTTGGTGAATCTTGGTTTTGCTCAGATTTACTTAAAATTAATGATAGATGGGGTTTCTAGTCAGCCTTTCTCTGCGACAACGCTTGGTCCTATTGGAAAGCTCGACATTACATTTAAAGATAAAGTTATCGCTAGTTCGAGAGAGCAGTTTGCACACCCTCGAGCAGAGGTTGAAAAGGGAATAGTTGACTGGCATGACGCTGGTACAAACAGGGAAGTGAGACAGCCTTCTAACAATCAACAGTCTGACAACAGGAATGCTTCTGATAGGCCAAAACAGGAGATGAAAACAGAGAATAAAATTCCGAGTAGAGATGTTCCAGTTGTTGAACCAAAAGTGGATGAAAATAAAAATGCTTTTATGAAAGCAGCTGCAGAGTTAAAAAATAGAATTCCAGAAAAGATGGAGGTGAAAAAACCTGAAACAGTTTCACTGTCAGCATTTGTAAAAGATAAGAAAAACCCATCGAAAGAAAATATGTCTAGCCTAAAGGATGCGCTAGCTAGTGTTATAAGTAAACCTAAATTAGAGGAGGTAAAAGAGG
>CAZSFU010000033.1:0-4656 GCA_964606205.1 uncultured Candidatus Saccharibacteria bacterium
TTCTACGAAAGCATTTAGAATCATATCTTGGTGACGCTTTTGAACTAGAGGATGATGACGGTTATTCTTTTGTTGCATGGTCACACATCCGTAGGTTCTTTTATGTTTACTCCTATGCATATGGTCAGCTCATAAGTAGGGCACTGTTTGAAAACTGGAAGAAAGATAAAACGTATGCAGATAAAATAGAACAGTTTCTGTCACTCGGTGGTTCCATGTCACCTGAAGATATATTTAAAAAAGTTGGAATCAATGTAAAAGATCCAAAGTTTTTTGAATCAGGCCTACGAAGTATCGAAAAAGATATTGAAAGACTGGAAAAACTAACGAAATAACTAAAGTTTTTGTAAACTAAAAAAGAACCTACTTTCAACCGCCCTGCGATTGATTTCAGTTCTTATTGAACACCTCCTTTATGTAAACAATGAACGGTATGTAGGCTCGGAGTGCCATCGCGACAGCGCGCGGGGCGACTTCGGCCAAGGATGAGAGGACGCGATAGTTCACCGCAAAGTGAATCTTCTTCCTTCGCTGGAACATACCACGAACGGACACCCGTGCGACTTCAGTGGCGGTGAGCCACGGAAACGCTCGGTAGATAGGTGCAGAGCACTTGAGCGCATGCACCATCGGCGTGTCGACGACAGGTGGGAACACCACCGAGACACTGACACCCGCCTTTTTCAGGCGCGGACGCCACTCCTCAGCGAGTTTCCACACAGCCTGCTTTGAATTGCCGTAGACCTTTGAGATCCCTGGCAGTTCAGCGAAAGCCGAGAGAGACGATAGAACCAGGACACTGGCGCCAGGGGATAGAATGTTTTTGCATGCGTGTAGAACATTCACTGTACCCGCAACGTTAGTCCTGTAGCAGTATTCTTCCTCCTCGACTGTGGCGTGTTCCTCAATGGTAACGCCGGCCGAGTGGACAAGCACCTGTATGCTTCCGTCTCCGCCGAGCGACAGGCTCGCCAGCCTGACTCGGTGTTCGAGAGTCACTGACTCGTCTGCGACGTTGTGTGCGATGATTGCCACACAAGCACCGGCTTTTTCTAGCTCGGCTTTAGCCTTAAGCAGCCCCTCCTGTTTTCTAGCAAGAAGGATCAGAGCATATTGGCTCGCGAGCTCTGAAGCTACAGCGAAACCAATCCCGCTCGAACCGCCCGTGATAAGGGCAACTCTCTTCACTTCAGACCTCCTTCCTTCCTGTTAAGGTACGTTCAAACCTGTATTATTATAACACATATGTCTTCTAAAAGTCAAGTATATTAATAAACTAGAAATATGAATTTAGAATTACAAAAATATATATTTATTAAAATTGGAGTAAAAAAGTCTCTATGTTACAATAAAAATAAACAAAAATTTAATTTCTGGAGATGAAACGATTTAAATATTACATTCCGTTGTTTATCCAGAGCCTCTTTTTTATTTTTTTCTTACCTATTTATAAATTTTTTATTCATTTGGAAATTAAGGGTAAGGATAAACTCGATAAAGTTAAAGGTCCAATAATTATTGCATCAAATCATACTAGCGAACTTGACCCGACTGTTATTCCTTTGATTACGGCTTTTTTTTCAGAAAAACTTCCAGTTTATTCTGTTATATATCCGATCATTAGATACAAACAAGAGGATTTTGGTTGGAGGAGGTATATTTATACCGGCATGTTTTTTGAATTACTCGGAGGTTATCCGTTGAAATCAGGAAGTAAGGACTATGAAAAGTCTTTGGATAATCACATACAACTGTTAAATCAAGGAAAGACAGTCTGCATTTTCCCTGAGGGTAGGTATACTACTGATGGAAAGATGAGTCCTGCTCGAGGAGGTTTGGCATATTTGGCATTTAAAACAAAAGCAGTCGTTGTCCCTATTGCGATTAATACTTTTTATGGATTATCAGTTAAAGATTTTATTTTACGAAGAAAGAAGGTTGTAGTTACAGTGTTGGATCCAATGAATAGCGAAGAAGTGGTTGAAAGTATAAATCCAAGCGTTGAAGATTTTAGATTGGGTAGTCAAAAAGTTTTGGATAAAATTTCAGAAGTGTTATAATTTATATATGTTAGACCAAGACTCTATCCAAGCTATTTTGGGAATTAAAGAAAAAGTCTATTTAACTCCTAATGAAATGGCTGATCACATGAATGTGACTTTTTTCCCATATCAAAAAAATGCTAGCCCAGAAGTTTTGTATTTTAGAGACAAACTGGAGAAGACCTTCAATGAACTTAAAGTAAATATAGTTCCATATGAGGAGGCATTAACGAAAATATCGTACTTAAAAGTATTAAAAACCGTAGTAAAAATGCTTTTGAACAACGTTTTATATGGAATAAGATCTGTATTGGGTTTATCCCAAAAAAACCACTACTTCAGTTTTAATGCTATTTTGTACCTTTTTAACAATACGAAAGTTAAAAAAGGTATCTCTATCATAGTAATGGGGGAGCAGGATCCAATAGATCTACCGATGAAATATATCTTTAATTTTAAAGATAATTCGGTCATTACTATATTAGATTTTCCCGAAAATATAAGCGAAAAGAGTACTTTTCATCAACATTTTGATACTGCATTGTCACTGTTCTCTAGGCATATGACAAATATAGTAATAGGTGTAGATAAACAAAAGTGGTTACTATATAACTTTAATGCTTCTCATCCTATATTTCCGCTAGAAAAGGATTTTAAAGAAAATGTTTTACATGCTTTGGTTCCAAAAATAGTTGCACCGATACGCCCATATACTTTATCTGAATTTGTTATTTCCAAAAATCATTTTGATATTAATTCGAATAAGTATAAACATCAGGTAGAAGACTTGGTTGATGGTGCTTTGGTTTTTAGCAAGACAGATCTCTATCCAAAAGGGAAAAAAATTGATGAGCTACCTTTTATAAATGATTTTTACCGCTGGATTGGAAAGCTACATTTAGATAACAGAAACGGCATGAGTTATGGTTTTTTGGCTGAGCAGTTACCTGGAGATGTTTCTCCGTTAATAAAAGAGTCTGATTTTGCCATTATGCTTGATAAACCCATTCCACAGGAGTCTAATGTTTTTCATGATGACGAACTATATATTAAATTGAATCTTAATAACGAGAGTTTTTGGTTAAAAGTGCCTGAAGTTTGGGTGCTCAGCCAAAAGTCTGGATCAGACAAAACACATGTAAATCCAAATACTGATTTAATAATGATGGGACTATCAAACGGAAAAATGATACTTGAAACACAGCACAATTCAGTTCTAGATAATGACTATAAAACTTCTTTTGATACTCAAGTAATACTGGCTCACTCAGTTGGAAATGCAATAATAGCTTCTGTGTTAAATCACATAGATCCTAATTCAGAATTTCTTAAGAATTATAAAAATGGTGGTATTTCAATTGCTCATTGGCACGGTTACATTCATCCAGAGCATGTACCATCAGGATGGCATGTTCATGGTGTCGCAAATCCACATGTAGCTTGTTCATCGCCGCAGTCAGCCATCTATGCTCTACAAGGTAAAATGCAGACTTTTTTTGAGTCTCTAAAAAATAGCAAAGAATACAAGGGTGATATACATATCGAGCCACATCATGGTACAAACATATGTTTTACTTCAGTTTCTGCTCTAGCTGACTTTTTGGTAAAGGATCCACAAGCGTCAATTCTTGGTAACTCTTATTATTATCTATATAATAAATAGTTATGGTTATTAACTTTGATTATTTTAGCATCTCTCTTTTGATCGGTGGCTTTACCGCACTTTTGTCAGGACTGGTTGTTTACATACATAACCACAAAACAACAGAAAACATAGCGTGGTTTCTGTTTAATCTGTCTTCAGCGGTTTGGAGTTTTGGTTATTTTGCAACTATAAATGCTCCAACTCACCAGTTTGCATTTATATCAGACTGGATTCTGCATTTGGCAGCTACACTAGTTCCGCTTTTCTGTTTGCTTTCTGTTATTGCAATCACAGGGAATTATAGTAAACACAAAGTAGGCGTAGTGGTTTCCTCTCTTGCAGGTTTGTTTTTCTTGATAAGTACTCCAACAAGTTTTTTTATTAAAGATGTTATTCCTAAAGCAAATTTTAAGTTTGTTCCAGACGCAGGTCCTTTGTATATATACTTCACAATATATTTCTTTCTTTTGGTGGTCTATGTTCTGTATGTTCTCATCGTGACTTATTTGCATACAAAAGATCGTGTTGAAGCAAGAAGGTATTTGTACATGTTTGTATTTACTGCTATCGGTTCAGCGGGTGGGGGAAGTGTTTTCTTCCTGACTTTTAACGTTCCATTTTTACCTTATCCTCTTATCCTATTTTCACTTTTTCCTATTATAAGTATATATGCGATATTTAGACTACAACTATTTAATGTAAAAGTTATTACGACAGAAGCAATCGTATTTTTGTTGTGGATATTCTTGCTCATACGAACTTTGATTTCTTCAAATAGAAATGAAGCTATAATAAATGTCACTCTTCTCTTGTTAATGAATATTGCCGGTGTTTTTCTTATTAGAAGCGTTATAAGAGAAGTAAGACAGCGAGAGCAAATACAAAAACTTGCAGATGATTTGAAGGAAGCTAACCAAGGACAAGCTAGTTTGATGCACTTTATGAACCACCAGGTGAAAGGTAGACTTG
>CAZSFU010000034.1:0-4598 GCA_964606205.1 uncultured Candidatus Saccharibacteria bacterium
ACGCTGAATACAAGCGCGTAGCAGAAGGCTTAGCAGAGTCTTGTGTTGACCAGGCCCTACTCAAACTCGCACAGAGCTATCAGTACGACCCCGTCACAGATCCAGCCTATATTACTAGCAAGGGCGTACCTATTACTGTCGATTCTGGAATATGCTACATAAAATCCATAACTCCTGGTGCAACAAGGACCGGAAACTCAACACTTGTTACCATCTCAACGCAGGGAGTTTACAAAAACACATTCAGCGACTTCAAAGCAACAGCAACGCTACAAAATCCAGCATCAGCAAGCTACACACCACCACCATCATGTTACCTATGGTCAAACACGGCTTCTGTATATGCAGGACAACAGGCAACACTAGGATGGATAACATCAAACGCAGTGTCACTAAAAATCACAGCTGTAACAAACACAGCACTAAACATCAACTCAGCTACAATACCAAGTGGATCTCAAGCAATAACACTCACCCAACCAGAATCATTTTACGGAACGGCAACAAACTCGAGTGGAGTTACAGCAACATGCACTACTCCTGCAGGATATATCTCTCCATCTATCTCAATAAAACCAGCGGCCACATGTGCTGATACAGTCATGATTTTTGATCGATCTGGAAGTTTAAATAGTACAGAATTAGGATACGAGAAAAATGCTGGAACAAAACTTCTTAGTCTATACCAAGGTGCAGTTCCGCCAGGTAATGTTGGTATAGGTAGTTTTGGTGGATTGGATGGTAGCGGGGCTTCTATTCCATCTGGAGGGGTGTTGAGTCAAAACTGGAGCGGTTTAACGTCAATTCTAAACTCTATTACTGGCAGTAACAGTAGCGTTGGAAGTAACTTGTCTCTTGCTATTGATGTTGCTGCAGCGGAACTAAACGGACCAAGACATACTCCTGGCAAAGACAAGGTTTTGATTTTCGTCTCCGATGGTGAACCAAACGAACCTAGTACAATAACTGGAAATGATGTTTTAGGGCCTAACAAAGTAAATGTTAACTCTCAAAACGCTACTGGTGATAGCTGGTCAAATGCAAGTGGGGCTTATGACGACGGAGGATCTGCAGCAACAGATACTGGAGGGCACCGACACAGGTACTACTACAATACTAGTTTTGGAACATTTAAATCAGGTAGCACAATAAACGGTATCCAAATTTTTGCTGATGCGTGGACAACTCTCCCTGCAAAAATCACAAAAGATACAGGGTATATTTCGCCTTCTTCACAAATAACGGACACTGGTGGTGATGGAAATGGTTTTGAAAATACGCCAACTGGTGCATATTCGGACGGAGGATCTGTCGCATCAAACACAAACGGGGTTGGAGACCGTCATAGGTACTATGGTTACAACTTTAACATCCCTGGTGGTTCGAAAATATTAGGAATCCAGGTTAGAACTGACTGGTGGACAGATAGCACATCTGGAACAAACAGCATCAGCATAGAACTTTCTTCTGACGGAGGTGCAACTTGGACAAGTCCGCAAAATGAATCAACAGAAGGAACAAGTGACACAAACATCAAAACTATAGGAAATGGAACTTATCTGTGGGGCCGAACTTGGACTGACACAAACCTAGGATCAAACTTTAGAGTGAGGATAACTTCTAACTGTACAGGTTCAACAACATGTAGTTCTAGAGATTTCTCTCTTGACTGGATACCAGTAAAAGTCTACTACGAAGCAATTCCAACCAGTTCGAGTTGTCAGCTAGGAGTTGATTTATCGTGGGATGGAGGAAACAACTGGACAACAACTGAACAAAAGACAAACCTAACAAACGCAGAAGCACCATACATTCTAGGTTCTCCAACTAACGTAAATACATTGTGGGCTGGTCACACATGGTCTTCTGCAGATTTCGCCAATAATAAATTTAGAATTCGAGTACACAACATTGATCCTGATCCAGGAAGCGACAATACGTGTCCAGATCTTTCAACAGCGAACTTGGACTGGCTACAAGCAAAAGTCTACTATTCATATTCTCAAAGCTTATCTCAAACAGAAATCAACAATCTAACAATAGCCTCTGCAAACAACGCCAAAAACTCTGGCATTGAAATATTCACCGTTAGGTACAGTAGCAACACCAACTCAACTGCTATTGCTCTACTGCGTGACAACATCGCAACATCGCCTGCGTATTATTTCGATTCACCAAAAGACTCTGTCTCTATCACAAATATTTTTGACACTATTGGCCAACAAGTTTGCCCAGCAGCTATTGCACCAGCTATACCAACCATGCCAACACCCCCTCCTCCTCCACCGCCACCGCCAAACATCACTATTGGCTCGTGGATAGAGGTGGCAAATTAGAAAAGGAGGTTCAATAGATCAGGCTTGCCAAAATAGCCAAAAAGTCGTAGATTGGTGACATTAGGGATATATTAAAATAATAATTAAAATATAAATGAAGAACTTAATGGAAAAATTCTCAGGAAAAAACCTGAAGAAAACAGCAGGATTTACACTTATCGAAATCCTAGTTGTTATCGGAATCATCGCTGTTCTAGCGGCTATCGTTATAGTTGCTATTAACCCAGCGAGACAGTTCGCACAGGCACGAAATACTCAGAGACAATCAAACGTAGATACTATCCTAAACGCTATTGGACAACGAATGGCTGATAATAAAGGTGTATTTGCAGGAACAGTAGGAACTAGTATTTGCCCAACACTTCCCACAACAAGTACTCAAATTACAACAACAACACCATCAGCCACAGAAACTTCAGCAAATCTAGGTTGTTTGGTGCCAACATACATTTCAACTTTTCCAATAGATCCATCAGGAATACCAGTTAGCCCGAATACAGGTTATTTTGTTTCTGTAGATACCATTGGTAGAATTACTGTATGTGCCCCAAGTTCAGTAGAAACAGCACTAAATAACCCGCCTCAAATCTGCGTAACTCGATAATCAAAACACTTTAGTTTTCAAAAAGCCTCGGGATTCCGAGGTTTTTTGTTTTATGTTCTAATGTTACAATCTTGAAAGGAAGATGGGGTTTTATCGTCTTCATGAGGGTACGGTATTTGGCCGTCATTTAACAATTTAAATTTTACTAATGAATATTAAAAAAATCGCAAGTATCGCTCTAGTTGGAGCTATACTTATGGGTCCAACATTGGCTATGGCAGACACTACTTCGACTAGTACTGCACAGTACCAAGCAATGCTGACTCAAATACAAACTTTACAAGCACAAATCCAGGCGCTTAAAAACGCTCAGAACCAGGTAGCTTCAACAACAGCAAACATTTCAGCTACCCTACTTCAGATGAGAAACCTCCGACAAGGTATGACTGGAGAGGATGTAAAGGCTCTACAAGCTATCCTGGCTGCAGATCCAACTATCTACACAGGTGATATCACAGGTTTCTTTGGAAAAAATACAGCAGAAGCTCTACGAAAATACCAGAAGAAAAATGGATTGGATGTAGTTGGTTTCGTTGGACCAAAAACTCTAAAGAAACTGATGGAACACATGAACGAATTGGGTCTCTCTAATGAACATGGTAGTGCAACAAGTACTGAAAACAGAAAAGACGGTGACAAAAAACTTTGTGTAAAGGTTGCCCCTGGACATCTTATTGCACCAGGTTGGTTAAAAAAAGAAAAGAATGAAGACCGAAAAGGCAAAGGAGAAGAGAAAGAAAAAATGTGGTACAAGTTAGATGACAACTCATCATCTATACTTCCTCCATGTAAAATAGAAAACGATCATTCTACTACAACAAAAGACACAACAGCACCTATCATATCTGGAGTAGGAACTAGTGCACTTATGGCTACATCTACAAATATTGTTTGGACTACAAACGAAGTCTCAAACAGTAAAGTTTGGTTTGGAACAACAACACCAGTTAGTCTATCTCAGATTCAAACAAGTCTGATTACTCCAACTTTAAACCATGTAGTTCCATTAAGTGGACTTGCAACATCAACAACTTACTACTACGTAGTTGGATCATCTGATGCAGCTGGTAACCTAGCAACATCTAGCCAGGGATCATTTGTAACCCTAGCTCAATAAAATAAAACATAGAATTTTAACAAAAACAGCCCTAACGGGTTGTTTTTGTTTTCATGCTAAAATAGCCTAATGAGAATAACCTCAACCCTAAAAGAAAGTTTCAGACTGACGGAAATACAGAGAAAAGCTCTTGCAAAAATGGGCATAACGACTATCGAGGATTTGCTATGTCACTTTCCCACTAGATACGGAGATACAGCACAAGTGTCATATGTAGATAGTCTATCAAAAGGTTCTGACTCGGTTATTTTTGGAACTATATCAGGACTAAAAACCAGCAAGGCCTTTATCAAAAAAATCCCGATGTCAGAAGCGACGGTTGAAGATGAAACTGGAAAGATAAAACTCGTTTGGTTCAACCAACCATACATAGCAAAAATGATGCGAGAAGGCTCGCTAGTTCGAGTCGAAGGAAAAGTTACAGAACGTAAAAGCGAACTCTACATGAGTAACCCCAAAATAGAGATGATAAACCAGTTACCGAATGCTGTTGGTGATTCCCTCTTTGGAAAGGCTGAGGGTGATGAGCATTCAATGTATC
>CAZSFU010000035.1:0-4519 GCA_964606205.1 uncultured Candidatus Saccharibacteria bacterium
CTACTGACACAACCATTCATTAAAAATCCTGAAGTAACAATAACTAACCTTGTTCAACAGGCAACTCAGAAATTCGGTGAAAAAATAGAGGTCTCACGATTCGTAAGATTTTCAATTTCTCAATAATTTCTATTTATGACAACTATATTATTTTTCGTTTCCTTTTTTGTGCTGGTCTCACTCGTGGGATCAAAGGTTTTTGAGAGAAGGGTGAGAAAGATAGACTTGCTTTCAGACATTTTTGCAAAGGGGGATGAGAGAATTCACAAACTTATCGACCTTGGGGTATTCAAATACAATCGATACAAAAAAATATCTCAGATATTTATATTTGAATTCCTTCCATCATACGCATACGAACTTTTGGTAAAGATGAAAGACTACGTATCAAAGAAATACTACAGCTCTGCTGATGGTTTTCGGGGTCGTAGAGTGCTTCGAAGCAACGGTTCAGTATCATTTTTCCTAGAAAGACTTTCAGAGGACAAGACTCAGCCAGAGGCTAGGAAAGTATAGGGTTGAAATTAGTCCCAGTCTTTGATACATTAGATAGGTTGTTTTAAACAACATTGCCACCTTAGCTCAGTTGGTAGAGCACTCGTTTTGTAAACGAGAGCGGGTCAGTTCGAGCCTGACAGGTGGCTCCAAACAAAAAACTCCGACTAGGAGTTTTTTTGTTATCCACAATTTATATTGATAGTGAACTATGGTTCACTTATAATTTATATATATGAAGCAAAACAGAATTTGTGTAGGCTGTGGAGTCGCTATGATTTTACGTCACAAAATAAAATATTGCTCCAATAAATGTCAGATGAATCACAGATATAATGAATGGCTAGTTTCTTGGAAGCGAGGTATAAACACGGGTAACGTTGGAATTACATCCGGAAATATATCCGGACATTTAAGACGCTTTTTGTTTGATAAGTACAATAACAAATGTTCTCAATGTGGTTGGAACAAAAAGCATCCAATTACAGGAAATGTTCCACTGGAAATAGATCATATAGATGGTAATTCAGAGAATAATATTGAGAATAACCTGCGACTACTTTGCCCGAATTGTCATGCATTAACTCCTTTTTTCAAGAATTTGAATAAAGGAAATGGTAGAAAATGGAGAACAGATAAATACATTAAAAACTAGTCAGCTTTTATATTCTCTAGCACATAGTCAAACACTTTACTGTCATCCGTGTTCGATAGAAGTACGGAAAGAAATACATTTTTCTCTTTGTTTTCAATAAATGCCCAGTTGTAGTGTTTTGTTACATCCACACCTTTTACGTTCATAACTAGATATATTTTTGTCCCGTATTTGTTAACCCACTCTTTGCTTGTAGCATCTGACATAAAACCACCTTTTTGGAGAGCTTCTAGGACTGCAGGAGTGTTTCTGTCGTTTCTAATAGGTTCAAAAAGTAGTGTTGATTTCGAGTTGTTTATCACAGATCCTGTAGCATATTCATTTATCGAAGAGTAAAGGCCTTTTGGTAGTATGTGAATACTGCCATCGTCTGGAAAAATCCTGTTTGGTAAGAAACAGTAACCATCAGGTATTTTAACCGTAAAACTGTACTCAGTAGTGACGAATTTATTTGATCCTTGTCTGCAATATTTTAACATCTGCACTTGTCTGGATATAAGTATGTAAGGATATGACAGCGTATCCGTCACAGTCATATAGCAAAGAGAAACAAAAATAATTAGTAATAGGGAACTAACGATCCAATGTTTTTTAATTTTATCAATCATTTGTAATATGTTAACATAAATTTAGGATAATATAGGAAATTCGGAATATTTTTCAATGAGTAACGTAAAAGCTACACTTTATATAATTGGTTTTTTCTCACTTTTGATAATGAGTGCTATTGGCGCTTCAGTTTTTGTCTTACACAGTAAACAGGTTGCTCAGGGCACACTAAATAATGGAATAAATCAGGAAAATCTACTTAGCGAACAAGATAAACTTTAAAACGCTAGTGAGGATTTATCCAATGTTACTGAAAATGTTTCCACAACAACTTCTGTTTCAAAAAATACAATTGAAATAAAAAATACTCTAGCTGAAGTTGCAAAACATAACACAAAAACGAATTGCTGGATCGTTATTTCAAACAAAATCTATAACGTTAGCTCTTTCTTGAGTAGTCATCCGGGCGGAGTTTCTACCATAACTCCGTTTTGTGGCAAGGATTCAACAACAGCATTTAAAACTCATGGTATGTCTGGTGGTTCAAACCACTCTACATATGCATATTCTTTACTTCCTACTTACTATGTTGGTGTTTTGGGCTCTGTGGCTACTGCTCCCGCAACGGTGCCTAAAGTTGTCGCGTCCCAAACATCTGCCACTCCTAAACCTGTTGTTGTTCCTCCAACCCCAACAAAAACTCCAGTAACTCCTGTTACATCTTCGTTTTATACAACAACTCAAGTATCTGCACACAACAAACAGACTGACTGCTGGATTATTATTTCGAACAAAGTTTACAACGTCACATCTTTCATGGCATCACACCCTGGTGGAGTATCTGCTATCGCAAACCGCTGTGGTACTGACTCAACTAACGTTTTTACAACTAGTGCAGGTCATGCACATTCATCTTATGCATACTCGTTATTGCCAACGTACTTTGTGAGTAATCTGGATACTACAGTTGTAAAACCTGTTGTAAACGATACAACAGCTCCTAGTGTTCCAACAGGACTTTCTGTCTCGTCGATTTCTACATCACAAATAAACTTATCATGGAGTGCTTCAACAGATAGTGTGGGGGTAACAGGCTACAAGATATACAGAAATGGGGTTTATTTTGATTCTGTTGTATCAACTAGTTATTCAAATACAAACCTTTCACCAAGCACGTCGTACTCATATACTGTTTCAGCATATGATGCTGCAGGTAACAACTCAGCTCAGACTGCAAGTAAAAGCGCCACAACGGATGCTCCTCCTGTTGTTCAAACTCCAACAAACGGATCTGCTTATACAACAGCTCAGGTCGCAACACATAATGTTCAATCAAACTGTTGGATTATAATTCTTGGTAAAATATATAACGTGACATCCTTTATGGCTTCACACCCTGGTGGAGTATCTGCTATCGCAAACCGCTGTGGTACTGACTCAACTAACGTTTTTACAACTAGTGCGTGGCATGCTCACTCGTCATATGCGTACTCACTATTACCGACATACTATGTTGGTGATGTCGGAACAAACGCGCCCGTGGTAACAACAGACACAACAGCCCCAACAGTTCCTACAGGTCTTACAGCTACAGCAATTTCATCTTCTCAAATAAACCTAACTTGGACAGCATCTACTGATGCAAACGTAGTATCGGGTTACAAGATCTATCGTGGGGGTGTTCAGGTTGGAACATCTGGTAGTGCCAGCTACTCTGATACAGGTCTTTCAGCAAACACTGTATACACATATACAGTTTCAGCATACGATGGTAATAGTAACAATTCTGCTCAATCAACATCAAAAAGTGCGACAACAAACTCAGCAGCATCAACAGTAACACCTGCACCAACAGGAACAACATATACTGCTACTCAAGTCGCTGCACATAATATTCAGTCAGATTGTTGGATAATTATCTCTAATAAAATATACAACGTAACATCATTTATGGCATCTCATCCAGGTGGTATAACAGCAATACGAACTAGATGCGGTACAGACTCCACATCAGTATTTACTACGAGTGCTGGTCATGTTCATTCTGCATATGCTTATTCTTTGTTACCTACATACTATGTTGCAGATCTTGCGGTTTCTTCAACTCCTTCACCAACACCAACACCTACGCCGACTCCGACACCTAGTGGCACATCTGTAACATATACAGTAAACGTAAACAGTTCTGGAAACTATGATGTTACGAGTCTGACTTTGAAAGCTGGTGATAAAATTAACTTTGTATATACAGCACCTAGGTCTGGTGAAGTCAAAACTACTTTCTCTCCAGCTGGTATAAGTAGTGTTACTTTGGATAGAGAAGTTACTCAAAAGTCTAGAACATTTAACACAGTTGGTACTTGGACATTCAATGTTATAGATCATAGTGGAAATACTGGAACTGTCGTTGTACAATAGAACAAATGTTGAACGGATATACTCACGCGCAAAAAGTGATTATCAAAAATCTGATTTTTCTTTGTGTGTGCACTTTTTTTATTTTGGCTATAGTTTTTCTAGTTGAATAAAATGATATCAATACCTAAAACATACACTCTGGCTTTGCCTCGTATCGGTCTCTCCTCAGTTTATCTTTGGTTCGGGTTTCAGCAGTTAAAACATGCGCAGGAGTGGGTGGGGTTTATTCCAGAAATAGTTTTAAAATACTCACCAATAAACGCTACAACTATCATTCATTTCAATGGAGCTTTTGAGGTTGTTTTTGCTATAGCATTGTTTTTTGGAATATGCACTCGACTTTCAGCACTTCTTTTAGGCCTCCATTTGGCTCATATTTCAGCCACATTGGGCTTTAACAGT
>CAZSFU010000036.1:0-4353 GCA_964606205.1 uncultured Candidatus Saccharibacteria bacterium
GGACCCTTTTTCGGAGGCTTAGACAGATGGCGTTTACTGGCGACGATAGTTGGTATGATCACCTTGATGACGTGTTCGGAGCAGATTCCGAAGTCGTCAGGGTTCCCCCTGGTGTGGTGTTCCAGAAGTCCGTCGATGGGGCTCTCGTGATGTCCATCAATCACATTCGTGAGACCGACAGAGCTGGCCGAGGCTGCCAGATGGTCGGAGGACCTCAGGAATGTCCCCTGTACAGGATTCAGGCCTGTACCGGAGGTTCGATTTCCTGCACGATGCATGAGACGACGGACAGAAGAGACCACGACTAGAACCAAAAGCAACATCCCCCTCTCGGAAGAAAGGGAAGGCCGCGATCCCACGCGGCCTTTCAAATACCCAAAATATTGGACGATATTCATTAAATATGCTGTAATACTGCACTGGTGTACCTTTGGGAATGGAGGGTGGATGCGCGACAGGGTTCGTTTCGTGTATGACCCACTTGGGAACTGTAACCAGTTTGGGGAGGGTCAAGATGGAGAGCTAGAGTTCCAGCGGAGTATCCAGGCAGATACCGTTATCGAACAGGCCGGTGCGTACTTCCTTGTACGGCGCTTTCCGTACGCGGGCAAGTTCATCATGGGTCTCGTTCGAGTTTCTTGGGAGGAACGTAATCTCCCGATTGATGAACTCCGGGAAAAACTACGAGGCGTTAAAGGGAGCGTGCTCTTCCCGGATAAGATCTGCCTTATGGCTCTGGACAAGTACTCACTGAATCGGGGACTTATCCACCCGATTCGAGAGGAGCTGAACGACAAGCTCTCTCAGAGACTCAGAGCGATTGGTCGGTCGCGCCGGTGCTTGGCTGAGGTAGAAGAAATTCAGTTCTACTTCGCCGACAGCAATCGGGACGACTTTGACTTCATTGCCGATCCCAGCTCGGAGACCAAGTCTCTGGAGTTCGGCAACCTCAAAGTCACCATGGTATCTGGTGGCTCGTGGCTCATCCTGCGCCGTATCAAAGACGGTGGGGAAGATGGGGCCTCGACTGCGGGGGTCATGACCGTTCTTTTGACCCCCCATGCAGATAGGGAGGATGTGGTCAGCAATCTGATCTAGGCCTCTGAATAAAGGTTTGGGTCGGGGTTCATCCCCGGCCCAGCGCTGCCACTGTTTACACAGTGGTTTTTTGTAATAAATATTTTACTTTTTTTGTAATAATGGTGTATATCAGATAGTCGGGGTAACTTGGTAGCACTTGAAAAGCGTGTATGTTAGAATATTTGGACATTTAGTCCGTGCGCAATTAATTAAATAATTAAAATAATGAGTAAAGAAAAAATAATCGCGATAGTTGTAGTAGTGGTTGTGATATTGGCAGGAGTTGGATACAAAATGTATTCAAAGCCAAAGGCAGAAGTTACTGTAGCTCCAAAGGCAGAAGTTGTAGCAACTGTTAACGGTATTGAAATAACAAAACCAGCATATGACACACAGCTAGCAACAGTTATTGCTTCTCTAAAAACACAAGGTGTTAACACAGACGAAGCTACTGCCGCAGCTCAGATCAAAACAAACGTTTTGAACGATTTGATAGCAAACGAGCTAGTTAACCAGGCGGCAGCAGCTGCAGGTGTTGTAGCAACTCCTGACGAAGTTGAGAAGCAGTTTCAAGCTATCAAAGCTCAGTTCGGAGATAAGTTCGCAGAAGAGATGACAAAAGCTGGTCTAACTGAGGAGAAGCTAAGAGCAAACCTTACAAAGCAGCTAACAGCCCAGAAATATCTTCTATCAAAAATAAATGTTAGTACAGCGACAGCATCTGATGCTGAAGTTACAAAGTACTACAATGATAATGTAAAAGGTAAAGCTGGAGCTCCTACTCTAAAAGATGCTACAGAGCAGATAAAGCAACTAATAATAAACTCAAAGCAACAGCAGCTACTCGCAGCATTTGTTGAGACACTAAAAGTTGGTGCAAAGATAGAGACAAAAATCTAGTCTCGTCTAAAGTTCGGAAAATATTTGGGTAAAAGAAGAGGCGGGAGGGTCTGAGACCATCCCGCCTTTTCCGTCGGTCCGCGATCAGCTAGCTGATCACGGTGCTGGGGTGTGGGGGCGTGACTTTCTGCCCCGGTCGCGTGCCCCCCGGGACATCAAGCCTGCCGCGACCGCCGCGGCTCAGCTGGCCACCCTTGCGGCCGGCAGCAGCGGCTTCATCCCTGGTCCACTCGTGGGCGGTCCCTTTCTCATGAGCCGCCACACCTCCCTTGCTGGCGATCTCGCGCTGTTTCGCGGGATCCATCGATGCGAATCCTCGTCGCTTGACGCCGTTGGGGCCTGCGTTTGCAGTTTCAGTCATTCTTCCTCCATGTGTGGGCCCGACGGGACCCAACACTTCGAGGGCTATTGTGACAGGTTTTAAATATTTGTCAAATGAAATAGATACTAGAGATACTTTTTAATATTTGCTTTGTGTTCCTCGTAAGTAGTTGAACAGTGTATCTTGCCATGTTTATCGTGTAGATAGTAAAGACATTTTGTCTTTATAGGGTTGTAGGCGGCGTCTAGTGCTGCGATGCCAGGGTTTGAAATCGCTGTAGGTGGAAGGCCTTTGTATTTGTATGTGTTGTATGTTGAGTCTATGCTTTTATCTCCTGACTCTACTTGTTTCCACCATCCATCTTCCTCGGTGCCTTTTGCATATTGCAGAGTTGCGTCAATCTGGAGTTTCATTCCAGAAAAAAGTCTGTTCCAAATAATGCCAGAAATAAGTTTCATATCGCTTTTGCCACCAGACTCTCTCTGAATAATAGACGCTATTTTTATTGCTGTGTCTTGGTTTAGAACTAAACTAGCTTTTGGTTTTTTTATCTTTGATGTTTCTGTGTTGAATTCATGTAGCATTGCAGATGTCACACCTAGAGGATCCTCGTCTTTTGGGATCATGTATGTTTTTGGAAAGTAACGTCCCTCTAGGTCTTCGCTGTTGAGTGCTAGATGTCCGTTGATAAACTGTTCTTTTCTGAAATCGTTCCAGCCAAGTTTATTTGCAAAAATATCAGCAATCTCTTCTTTTCGAAGTCCTTCTTGTATGCGGACTATTCGTACAGAAGGGTTGGCTAGGTTCTCATAGAATGACAATGATGTGAGTAAAGAATAGTCTAGTTTGTAGTAGGTCATCATCCCCAGAAGGCTGACGGCAGAAATAAAGAAAAGTCCGAAAGTATATTTCCACTTCATATCTGTATTACTTTTGTTTCTAGCCATAATTTGAGTAAATTATATCATATAGTATATTAGAGTGGTAACTAAAAATAAATAAATATGTCTATAAAATCTTTTTTACTCAAGAAAATGTTATCAAGTCAGATGAAGGGAGTACCGCAGGCGGACCAAGATAAGGTTTTTAATATGTTAGAAAAAAATCCAGGCCTTTTTGAAAAAATAGGACTAGAAGTTCAGGAGGAGATGAAAAGAACTGGTGCAGATCAGATGACAGCAACAATGAAGATTGTGAAAAAATACGAGGCTGATTTGAAAGGGTTAATGTAAAAACCGCAGGCGTGAGTTTCCTCTCGCCCGCAGTTCAGTTGCCGGCCATAGGCTGGCTGTAGGTTCGGAAGACCATTACGTGGAACACTAACTGGTCCTGTTCTTCTGTCGCTTCGATACGGTCTTCGGCCTCGAGCGCGAGAAGTTTTTTGCGGAGCCAGTCTAGTTCAGCTTTGGTGAGTCCGACCTTTGCGATGTCGATAGTCGCGCCCGTTAAGTGTGAAGACTTTTTTGGGCCACTAACTGGTGCGGTATTTCCGTTTGGGGGGAATACCTTGTCGCCTCGGGCTATCTCAAGCTGTCTCTTTGCTGTTCTCACAGCGGAGTTCACTTGAAATGTGTGCCCAAAAATTTCGGCGAATTCAAACTCTACATCGCCAAGGAAGAAAGTTGCATCCGGTGTGCACCAATGCCACTTCTCGTTCAAGCGGGGATCAATCCTCACCATTTTAGGAATCGGTACTAGCGTTCCGATCTCTTTGTGAGTGAGTAGATCTGCGTCGTCCCGAATAACTGGCAAGCCATCGATCTCGGCGCGCACGTTCTGTTTCAGTTGAGAGTTGGGGCTACCAACCAAACTCGCGTTGCTACTTGCCTCAATCGTGTGAACGTTGAGAAGGCAAGCAGAGAGAGTTGCAAAAACAAGTCTTCTCATACCGACCTCCTTCTGAATATAATTTTATCACCACTTTTTCGTATTGTGTCAAAAATTTCAAAAAAACTGTGTTTTACTGTATAGTGTTTCATTATGTCACTATCAATTGGAATTGTTGGTCTGCCAAACGTGGGGAAGTCCACACTTTTTAATGCACTTACAAA
>CAZSFU010000037.1:0-4334 GCA_964606205.1 uncultured Candidatus Saccharibacteria bacterium
TAAAATCACAATTTCAAAATCACGAAGTTCAAAAAACATATCATGCTTTTTTGATCGGGGAGTTGAAAACAGATGAGGGGGTCATAGACAGACCAATAGGTCGCAGTAGTCGTGACTTTCGAATGTGGTCTGCACAAAGAGGGGCGAGGGGCGAACTTCGAGAAGCTGTAACAGAATATAAAGTTTTAAACAGAAAAGATGGGTATACTTTGGTCGAGGTTAGTCCTAAAACAGGCAGAACACATCAGATCCGGGTGCATTTCAAGGCCATAAGCTATCCGCTAGTCGGTGATCCGCTATATGCTCCCACGACAGATAACAAGCTGGGGTTTGAGAGAACCGCTCTCCACTCATATCGGGTGACTTTCCGAGGACTAGACGGGGAGGCCAGAACAGTCACTGCTCCTTATCCAGAGGACTTTTCTTCCGCTGTGGCTCTGTTGCAAAGCGCCTAGGGTTGTGTTAGATTACTAGCTACTTATGGAAATTCAATCACCAGTAAAAGTCCAGGACCGAAAAAACTTTGATATCAGATCAGGGGACACTATTCGTGTATGGCAGAAGATTCAGGAAAAGGACAAGACAAGACTTCAGGCTTTTGAGGGTCTAGTTATTGCTGTAAAGCACGGAAAGGAAGCTGGAGCTACTTTCACAGTTAGACGAGTTGCTTCAGGAGTAGGAGTTGAAAAGATTTTCCCACTATACTCTCCGATCATCGACTCTATCGAGACTCTAAAGAGATCAAAAGTAAGACGAGCAAAGCTTTACCACGTTCGAGACAAGGCAGCAAAGGAAATCAGACGACAAATGAGAAACATCCGAGCGCTTCCAGACAACACTCCAAGCGAGGAAGAAGTAGCAGAAACTCCAGCAACAGAAGAAGCAAAAGCAGAATAACAAAAAAACTCCCGACTGGGAGTTTTTTGATTTAGTTAACTGTGTTCATCATGTCTTCAATTTCAGTAATGTTTTTATTTATAACTAAATTATATATTTCTTGACCAGACATAGAAAGGTTATTTTTCTTTCGATATTTTTTAAATTTTAATATAGCTTCTATTTGTGCTGAGGTGAGATCGATTTTTGTAATATCAAATCTCTCTTTGATAAGGCGTTCTTCCTCCTTTTTGCTGACAAACCATATGTCAAACTTCAGTTTTTCTTCTCCAATCATCGCTTTCATTCCAATGTAATGACCATAGGGAAATTCTTCTCCACGTCGCACATCATCCCAGTTACCGCCGACATAGTAGCTTCTAAAGTTTTCTTTTACTGTAGAAAGATATATGTCGTCAAAGACCTTAAGGATATCCTCATTTGTGTATTCATTTTCCCTAATTACAAGTATATCAACATCTCCATGCATCATTAACCCAGCAGCATAAGAGCCTGTGAATCTTGCTACACCGTGCCTATTCAGTGCCTCCATAATCCCTGATGAAGAAATAAAGTTATGGGCTAGTTTCCTATATTTTTCTGCTTCTTCTAATAAGTTAGACATAGGAATATTTTAGCATAAATGGGTTTAGAGTCCTTTGATCAAATTTAAAAACCGCACGATGCGGCTTTTAAATTTGGTGCCCAAGAGAGGACTCGAACCTCCACACCTTACGGCACACCCACCTCAAGGGTGCTTGTCTACCAATTCCAACACCTGGGCAATAAAAGCAGTATATTGGAAATACGCTTTAATTTCAATTTATTTTTTAGAAGGAAGGATTATTTCTGTCACAGTCCAGTCTTTTTTAAAACCTTCTTTTAGACACTCCACGACATCTTTGTATTCAACTTTCTTCATTTCTGATATTGCAGATTTCTTTGTAATTATTTTCCCGAACTTATTTACACTGTATAGAGCATCGTTAGTCGCTGTTGATGTTGTTTCTTCTGCAGATCTCAACCTGTCTAACTCAACTTTTTTTAATGTTTCAAATCTACTTTTCTCTTTACCTTTGTAGATATCGTCTAATGCCTTCCAAAATTCTGTTTTTATAGTATCAACATTTTCTTCTTTGGCTTTTATGTTGGTGTGCCAACCTTTTACTTCTTTCATTACATATGTCACAGCAGATACACCATAGCAAAGTGCTTTTTCTGTTCGCATTCTTTCGAACAATATGTCGTGCAGTAAAGAGCTAGTTAGTTGGTGCACTTCTTCCTTTGTATTGGCATTTATCATTGCCATTCTTTCAAATGTAATATCAACTTGTTCTCGAGGGTCGCCGATTTCATCCGCAGTTTTCGTAACCTCTAGTTTTATAGGTTTTTTCAATTTTCCGAATTCAACTTTTTTAACTTTTGCTTCAGGAATATCTTTTAGAAAATTTTTGATTTTTTTTAGGTGTTTGTCATCAACAGCTCCAGATATAACAATAATAAAATTACCTTTTGCATAGTTCGCTTTGTGCCAATCATAAACATCAGTTCTGCTAATTTTTGCTATTGTCTCTGGCCAGCCAAGAGGGGAATAGGTTTTTGCTATCGCTGTGCCATGAAAAGTATTTTGGAGTGACTCTTTGCAATATGTGAGAAACTTGTCGTTTTTGTATCGTCCCCAGGCCTCCTGAGTAATAACGTTTCGCTCATGTTCTATATCTTCTTCGCGAAGGAGGGGGTTAAAAATCATATCTCTCATTCCAGTCAAAACCGAGTCAAAATTTTCCGGTAAGCATTTTAGGTGGTAGTTTGTGTTGTTCTGTGAGGTCCATGCATTCCATGAGTTCAATGCGTAGACTTTCGACCATTCGTTTATATCTTTCTTTGTCGGTATGGTTGGAGATCCGTCGAAAATCATATGTTCAAGAAAGTGAGAAACACCAACTATATTTTCTGGGTCGTTTGTTGCTCCAACGTTGAAACATATATTGATATGTATGCATGGTGCTACTGGAAAGTTTTTATAATACACAGGAACACCGTCTATAACTTTCTTTGAAAAATCGTATGGATCAAATGTTTTGTTTGGCATGTGGGTATTATATATCAGGCCTTTTTCCAAAGGCCTAGATTAAATCGAGTTTTTCTGTTATAAATGGTGGTATTCCCAGAACATTCTGGGCAATATGGTGGCTATGGTGTAGCGGTAGCACAAGAGCTTGTGGAGCTTTTAGTCTGGGTTCAACTCCCAGTAGCCACCCAGATACAACAACCCGCGTAAGCGGGCTTTGTTGTATCTGGGTGGATAAACAAAACATTGTTTTGTGTCTGGAGTTGAAAGACGGAGCGGACCATGCCAGTTTTGAAACTCAAGTAGTTTATGAAAATATTAAAATATAATACTTATATTTGTGATAAAATTTAGTCATGGAAGATTTAACAAATGTTGAGAATCGAGAAATAGAAACCTCAGAAGTTCTAGACAGACTTCGTGTAACTGGTCCGGAAGATCCGGAAACAATGCGCATAGTAATAGCCTGGACTTTACAGCAGGAAGAGTTGGTAAGAAGAGTAAACACAAGCAAGGCTACCACGATGTTTAACATTTTAAGGTCAGATGTGTATCTTGCCGCTGGGGACAAGGCCGGTGCTTTGGAATGTTTAGAAGAAGCAAGGATGGAAGCATACCAGCAAGATGAAGAGACTTTGTATAATATGATTATTCAAAAGATGGACGAGATAGAGGGCTAGAAATTATAATTTGGGCGAGAGAAAAATATAACATATTGTTATAAATGAAGAATTGTATATAGAACTCAAGTATAGAGGATGGAAAAGAAAGTGGAGTTCGTGGAGAGTTTTTAATTGTAAAATGTTAAAAACAGGAAACAATGAGGCTTTTACAAATTTATTTTGGAGGGACTATAGAAAAACCACTGAAGATATAATTAGAGACGCAGAAATTATTGTTGGTGTAGCTTTTATGAAAATCGAGGATTATCTTTTTTACAAGAGACATCTCCCACGAGAAAGAGACAAAGAGGACGTTAGATTGATGGAGGAGTATCTTCAAAATCGACAGGGCTAAACATGTGCTATAATACCGACTTGATTATCAATAGCCATTAAACGAATGTATACAAAAGAAAATTTCGAGAAGTCATTTAAAAACGAGGTAAGAATTATAAAACACTTGGCAACAAAGATTCCAGAAGGAACTTTGGAATACAGACCAACACCAGCACAGAGAAGTACTCTGGAACTTTTGCAATATTTGAGTGGGGTTGGAGCTTCTACAATGAAAGCTGTTTTGGCAGGGGATGCAAAGGCGTATGCTGACTACAATGACCACAGAGCTGCAACAACGCTAGAGAACTTTGCTTCACAGATGGATATTCAGGAAGCTGAAATGGTAAAAATGTTTGCAGAGTTCAAGGATGAAGATTTCCCACAAGAGT
>CAZSFU010000038.1:0-2331 GCA_964606205.1 uncultured Candidatus Saccharibacteria bacterium
TATGTTTTGTATATTGGAATCTTGTGGGAAAAATTCTGCTAATTACAAAATTTCCCCACAAACGATGTTCTTTGGAGAGTTGTAAACCGCAAGGTGAAAACTTTCTGGTGACTACTAGCTAGAGTCACAAAAAAATTGGGGGCCCCAAGCGGGTCCAACACATCTTAACCCAAGCACTCCCACTTACTCACAACCGGCCGAGTGCTTTTGCGTATATCTTGTGAAATAATTTGATATAATAAAAACAAATGTCAGAAATTATTCTTCCCAGATCATTGCGAATAGGCGTATTGCGTGGCGGTCCATCTTCTGAATATGGAGATTCTTTGGAAACTGGAAATTTTGTAATACAAAACCTTGTCGACTCACACAAACCTATTGATATTTTTATTTCAAACGATGGTGTTTGGCATATGCAAGGTGTACCAAAGTCGCCAGAAAATATTTTTAAACATCTTGATGTTGTTTTCAACGGTTTGCATGGTGTATATGGTGAGGATGGTGGTGTTCAGGAAATGCTAAACCATCATGGTGTTAGATATACTGGTTCAGATAGATATCCATCTGGCATTACCATGAACAGGTGGTTAGTAAAAGAGCATTTGAAACCGCTCGGAATAAAAACTCCAGTTTCTATTTTAGTTAGAAATACTGATTCGCTTAACATGAAAGCAAAAGAGATTTGGAATTCCATCCCAACACCTATCGTGGTAAAACCAGCAAAGGGTGGTTACTCTGCGGGTTACTACAGAGCGGATTTTTATCAGGAACTTTTACAAGCGCTGGAGGAAATCCTGTCAACTCATGATAGTGCTATCGCGGAGGAGTATATTGCTGGGACACGCGCATCATCTGGTGTTATCGAGGATTTTAGAAATTTACATTTGTATACATTGGCGCCAGTTGAGTTGGATGCAGAAAACAACCCTGGCTATCCAACTCGTTTTACAGATGAACAAAAAAATGAAATTCAAAACTTGGCGAAGCAGATCCACAAAGGGTTAGGTTTGAGGCATTACTCAACAACAGATTTTATTGTAACTCCGCGTAGGGGGATATATGTTTTAGAAATCAACACCCAGCCAAAACTCGGAGAGAAATCCGTAATACGCAAATCGCTCGAAGCAGTAGGTGTTTCGATAAAAGATTTTATTCATCACACGATAAATCTGGCACTAAATCGTCGGTAGTTTTGTATGAGAGGTATTAAAAAAGCCCCGACTCACGAGAGCCGGGGCTTTTCGTGGTGGGGCGGGTGAGGGACGTCAGTCCGTTTCGACGAACCAGAGCGTGTCACTCTGGTTCTCCAGGATCATGCTGAGTGGTGCGTACGAACTCCTGCCGAATGCGGGCAGCGCCATGTGGAAGTGAACCACCTCCAGTCCGTCGACGACCGTCGACATACGAAGCGGTTCTTTCTCCAGCTGGACAAGCGTGGTGCCTGGGGTTCTTCCTGGCACCACGCTTGTTGTGTTCTGGCTCAAGTATGCAGGGTCGACATGTAGCATGAATCTATCGGATGTCATGTCTTCCTTCACAGCTGGTCTGAAACCTGCTCTGCGCATGATTTCTCTGGCCACCTCTTTCTTGAGATGGGACGAGAGGGAATTGCGATGTGGCATTTACGAGCCTCCTCTAGCTCTGGCAGATATATTGCTTTTTTTGTAACTCATTGTCAAATACCAGTGATAATGTTATAAAAAGTTTGGACTTTGAGAGGAGGTGATGAAATGTCCAACAGTATTGAGTTGCCAAGCTCTATTGTCGAGGGCTATCTCTGGACAGTCAGTCTTCGAAAGGAGATTGCCAAAATCGAGAAAGAGTTGAACAACCCGGTGTACCGCAAACGGTATACCGAGGAGGCGTACAACTCCTGGTCTCAAGAGCTTTCTAGACAGATCGAGGTCGAAAGTACAAAGCTCGATATCCTTGCAATATGGGTCGATCGTGAAAGGAAGAAGCTCGCGATCGAGCCGTACAAGTTGCCGGGTTCTGTGATGGACTTCGCAAACCAGTATGTGTCACTACTGCTGGTTGCTGCCGCCACGCTCAAATACGTCGAATCTCCGAACGAGGAGAAAGACGAAGAGCTCTTTGCGGAAATGGAGTCGGCAGTTGACTCCGTCCGTAGCTTGATCGAGCCTAAGAAGAAGTAGGTTCACGCAAAACCGCCACCCTGGCAACGGGGTGGCGGTTTAATCATTTAAAAAGAAACCACCCGCGCCATGAGACGCGGGGGTCTCCGTGGGGTGGGTGGGGGGACTACTTGCGGACGAAAAACCGATAGGCCAACGTTCCGCTTTCGCGAGGATCGAACTCGTCTCTAAGTAC
>CAZSFU010000038.1:2431-4209 GCA_964606205.1 uncultured Candidatus Saccharibacteria bacterium
GGCAACAATTAATCTTTTAATTACTCAGTTATTTTAAATTAATTCAAACCGAGAATTTTTTTGTAAATATCCATAGAGGACATTGTTTTTTTATCAATACCCATATTTTTTCGTTCAAGTTTTAGATCTAAAATTTGTTGGCGTTGTTCTGGAGTTATAGTGTTCATCATTTTAACAAAATTTATTTTATCTTTTGCGTCTGGTACAAACCAAGCTTCTATTTCAAATACATCATCTTCCCATGGAGTTTTCATGTTAAATATATAGAAAGGCGGCCTATTTTCTCTTGGAAATTTATGAAAGTCGCCATATTCAATTTTTTGAAATAAATGCATTTTTGAAATATTTGCTACCGCGCTTTCTGAGGATGCTTTTGGGTCATTTGTGATGACTACGATATCAATATCAGGTTCAGTCATTAAGTCAAAAGCAAATGATCCAACAATATGGACTTCGCCGAAATTAGACAAAGTTTGTATTATCTTTGTTGAATCTAAAAGTTTTTGAGCGGATGATTTTAGTGAAGTGCTCATTGATTCATTTGTCTTATTCCTTTAATGCCATCGAAAAACAGGAATTCATTAAGGTCTATTTTAGAATCTTTTATTTTTTTAATATGCAACTCAACTGCATCATGATAGTTAAAACTATTATCAAGAAGCATTTTTGCTGCGGATACAATCTCAGGAATCTTTTTGTATAAGTTTTCATCCTGCATACAAATGGACTTTTTGCCCTCACTCAGTAGTTTTCCGCATCCATTTTGAGAATTTCCTTTTGAGGGGTATGACGGACAATCTGGCAATACTGAATAAAATTTTGTGTCATTGAAAAAATACTCTGGCCAAGGACACCCTGATAGTGCCAACCAGGGAGTACCAACAACCTGTGAAAGAAAAGAAAAACCACTATGTGGTGAACAATAAATGTCAGAAGTTTTAATCAGTGCAATTTGATTCCACAACCCTATATTGAAGCAATTTTCGGCATTTGGTAATTTTGAAACAAGAAGATCAATATCCTCTAATGTAATACCTTGGGTTGCCGTTCTGCCCATCTCACTTTTAGTTACACCTGTAAAATTTATCTTTAAATTTGGAATCTCATTACTTAAATTAAGGCAAATACTTTCCCATATTTCCATTGAAGGACTCTGTTTGTGTCCTGCCGAGCCACCCGGTAGAATGGTTATTACTGGACCATTGTGTGCATACTTTTTTACAAACTCTGTGGCAAATTCGGGAATAGGTATATCAATATGCGCATTTAATTTATATGAAAGCGGAGTTTGGATACTCACATCTTCATATTCAAGACCTGATCTATTTGGAGTGGTGCCATTAACTTCATTCCCAATAAATACTTTTTGTAAAATCTTTTGAGCTTCTATGAGTAAATCGTCATCATACCCAGATTTGAGTCTTTTTGTTCTTGGATCAACTAAAACATAATCCCAATCCTTTGGAATAAGCTGTAAAGATGAAGCATTCTCGCCTAACGTGGCTAACTCGCTAACTGATATGGGATATACAAACTCTATCCAATCACATGCAGTTGCAAGTTCAATCGGAGCTTCTGAATTAACTAAAAGAGAAATTTTTAAACTTTTATCCATCTCGTAATATCCACGAGCATGTTTGATAGCTTCAACCAAATGACCAACCGGAGAATAGTAGACGTAATTTATTAATAGTTTTTTCATTACATTATTCAAAATACTTTTTGTGATCAAAGTATATCAAAATACCCAAAAAGTTCTAACTCTCAGTTTTGCCCAA
>CAZSFU010000039.1:0-3930 GCA_964606205.1 uncultured Candidatus Saccharibacteria bacterium
GCTGGGGGACTAGGAATCGAACCTAGATTACAGACTTCAAAGGTCCATGTCCTGCCGTTAGACGATCCCCCAATTTATATATTTATATATATTGCTTCGGTCCATCCAGCAACTTGCCGAACCAGACTCGAACTCGACTTTACTGTAACCCGAATTCCCCCATAATACAAGTCACCAAAATTTCTTCTATTTGTCTTAATTATATTTTTTTTATAATACACCTTGCTCAGTCTTTCTAGTGGGAAATTTGTTATGTCGGACCAATATTTTTTGACTTTTTCTATGCTGTTTTTACTATTTTGATGTATATATATCTCTAGTTCTATTTTATCCTCTACAACTTCACAGGATTCTCTAAGCCATTTTAAATAAAGTTTTATCATGTTTGCGTCAGAGTTGCTAAAGTTTAATCGACTACCTGGATGATAATCTTTTTCCTTAGAGCCTTCTGCCCAGTATAAAACTATACCGATAAGCCACAGTTCCTTACTTGAAATATGCTTAATATCCTTTAGTGCTTTTTCTTTAATTAATCTTATTCTGTTTAATCTTTGAACTTTTTTAGCTACACCTCCACGTCTTGCCGCAGCAAGCTTCTTTTCAGTTAATCTTTGATACTGTTTCTGTGACAAACTAACCTTCCTAAACCATTCTGACAATGTTGACTTAGCAACAGGAATTTCCTTTAAAATCTCTGAGTAAGTTTTACCTTCTTTTCTCAACTTGATTGCTCTTTCTTTTATAGATATATTTATGGACATCTTTCGTGTATATAATTATATCATGAATGTTGTTCTGGCAAGTATAGTTGTGCATAAAAGATTTTGATATAATTAAACAATGCCCTCCCCACTCGTAAAACTCGTCGTATTTGTCCCAGAGTCTCACACAGACATAGTCCGAGAAGCTATGGGCAATGCTGGTGCAGGAAAGATCGGTAACTATGATTTCTGCACTTTCTCAACAAAAGGCGTTGGTAGGTTCAAACCAAACGACAAAGCAAATCCTCACATTGGCGAAGCTGGAAAGCTCGAAGAAGTTATGGAAGAAAGAATCGAAACAGTTTGTCCGAGAGAAGTACTTACAGATGTAGTTAATGCAATCAAAGCCGTTCACCCTTACGAAGAAGTTGCATACGATGTATATCCATTGGAATCTGTAGAATAATTTAATACACAAAACCCGAGCAAACGCTCGGGTTGTTTTGGCTCATTGACCGTTTCGTTTTCAGGCGAAACGGCCCTGAGTGCGCACGGCTAGCTCTTCCCCACCTCGGCAGCCTTGGCCTCCTCATACTTCTTTATCTCGTCAGCCTCAGCCTGGAAGATCGACTTCAGACCGTCAGGATCTTTCGCTGAGTCAATCTGATCAGCGACCCAGGACAGGTCACTCGAGGTAAGCTCAAGTTCCGAAAGAGTCGTCTTTCCGCTCATCAGGATTTCTCTAGCTTTCTCGAAGCGCCGGCCGCGAGCATGTAGCTCGTGCCGAACATGTCTCAGTCCTCCTGGGAACATCTCACGACTGTATGTCTGCACGGCCATGCCCACACAAATGTGGGCCACTCCATGGAGCAGTTTATCTGTTAGCTGGGTGCGAGTCTCGTCAGCCATCTGGTACCCCCGGACATAACTATATAATTATCGAACCCGAAATCAAGTATTAGATTTAGATCAAATTCAAAATCATTCAGTGCTATAATACCCTCATGAACAAACTTTATATTTTGCTTTTAGTAATCGTAATTTTTGTAGTATGGTCAGCGTGGGGTTATTTTACTTCTAACGTAGAGAACACAGAGTATTCTGTTATTGAAAAGAGAAAAGCTTACGAGATTCGCCTATACCCTTCACACATAGTTGCTCAAACAACCGTAGAGGGTACGTACGGTGAAGCTTTGAGAAAAGGCTTTCGGATTATTGCTGGTTATATCTTTGGTGGTAATACAAAAAAGCAAAGCATTGCAATGACTGCACCAGTAGTGGAGAAAAGTAATGTTTCAGAAAATATTGCAATGACCGCACCTGTAGTCGCTACAGTCGAGGGACAATCACATACTATAGCCTTCGGTATGCCACGCTCATATACACTCGATACCCTTCCAACTCCAAATGATTCTCGAATAAAGCTTGTAACAATTCCTGAAAAGAAAATGGCTGTTATAACTTTTTCTTGGTATCGAACTGATGCACGAGTAATGACGAAGAAACAAGAATTGTTAGATGTACTTAAGAAAGAAGGTTTGACCACAGTTGGCGAGACACAATACGCTGGATACAACGCACCGTGGACTCCTCCATGGCTAACACATAACGAAGTGATGGTAGAAATAAAGTAATCTAATAAGCTATAATATTCTCATGTACATAATATACGCACTACTAGGTGCACTCATGGCCAGCCTAGGAACAATATTTGCAAAACTTGGTTTGAAAGGTGTTGATGCAAATTTATTAACAGCTATCAGAGGCATAGTAATGGCTATCATAGTTACTGTTGCCGCACTTTCTTTTGGAAAACTTTCTTCCGCAGCACTGAGCACACTAAGCCAGAAACAGTGGTTGTTTGTTATCCTTTCAGCAGCAGGAGGAGCACTTTCTTGGATTTTCTTTTATCACGCACTTTCTATGGGTCCAACAGTTGCGGTAACTGTTATAGATAAATTCTCACTTGTACTAACTGCAATACTAGCTGTTTTTGTTTTGTCAGAAGGCACAACTTTGCAGTCTGGAATAGGATTGGGTTTGGTTGCTATTGGCACCCTACTCGTCTCCATACCTTGGGAGAAAATTAAAATGCTTTGGAATTAAAACTCAGATGAAAACTTACAAAAACATAAACGAATATATAAAAGATGTTCCAAAAGAATTCCTCCCAAAACTAAAGGAAATGAAATCTCTATCGAATAAACTTATTCCCAAAGGAGTTGAAAGTATAAAATACGGCATGCCGACCATAGAACTCAACGGAAAAAACTTTATCCACTTTGCGGCAATGAAAAGTCACCTAGGTTTTTACCCAACGCCATCAGGTGTAAAAGCATTTGAAAGCGAACTGAAAAAGCGAGATATAGATTTCTCAAAAGGTTGCATCAGATTCGCATACGAGAAACCCCTACCAGTTTCGCTTATCACAAAAATAATTAAGTTTCGTTTAAGCGAAGAAAAAGCAAAGGGTAAATAAAAATTAATTATATGTACAAAGGCACTATTATAGAAAATAGTTTAGCAGACAAAAAGATACTAAACGAAGTTCAGATTCTAAAAAATTACCGGTCTGGAAGTTGGGTTCTGAATGATGTGTTAGTTTCAGAAATCCAAATACCAGAGCTTTCAAAATGCCTCGACTTTGGTCCTTGGTATATTCATCTTTGGCAACCTGGAATGGATGATGTGAAAGTAATATTTAAAGATAAGGTTTTTGATATAAAGTTTTCAGACAAAACAACATGGAGTGATGCAGTGACTTATGGTAAATCCATAGGTATCCCCGATGAACAACTAGATTTTCCAATTTAATTACATAATTTAAATATATGATAAGTCTTGCAAACATTGACGACTTTTTAAAACTAGATATACGAGTTGGGAAAATAATCGAAGTAAATGATTTTCCGGAGGCAAAGAAACCTGCCTACAAACTAAAAATTGATTTTGGTTCCGAGATTGGAATCAAAAACTCTTCTGCACAAATAACAGACAACTACTCGAAGGAGGATTTGATTGGAAAAACTGTTATGGGTGTAGTGAACTTCCCTCCCCGCAAAATTGGACCTTTTGAATCTGAGGTTCTAACTCTTGGAGTCCCAGACGCAAACGAAAAAGTTATTTTGATCACTCCAGATACTGACAGTGCCATTATTGGAGGAAAACTATACTAATGAAACTCAAAAAATTCCTAGTCGATGCACTAGCGCTCAATCTTTTCATTATC
>CAZSFU010000040.1:0-3869 GCA_964606205.1 uncultured Candidatus Saccharibacteria bacterium
ACGATAAGGAGTGCTGTACCACCAACTGAAACGGCTGTTATACCAGTAACACCTCGCATAATAAGAGGTAGAACTGCGATGAAACCTAGGAACAATGCACCAACTAGAGTTAGTCGAGTTAGTATTCGAGCGATATGCTCTGAAGTAGACTTTCCTGGTCGTACTCCTGGAATAAATGCCCCGTTCTTCTGTAGGTTTGTAGAGATCTGATCTGGATCAAATGTAACTGCTGTATAGAAATATGTGAATATAAATACTAGTAGGAAGTATGCGATAGCGTAGAACCAACTGTTGGCTAGGATAGCTAGCACAGCTGATGAAACAGTTTTAACTACTGCATATGATGAGTTCTGTAGGAATCTCAAAATCATCTGTGGGAACAAAAGAATAGAAAGAGCGAAAATGATTGGAATAACTCCAGCTTGGTTTATTCGTAGAGGTAGATATGTAGATGTTCCTCCGTATACACGGTTTCCTCTCACCTGCTTTGCATATGTTACAGGGATAGGTCTCTCTGCCTCTGTAATAATAACAACAGCAATAATAACGATAGCGGCCACGACAGCAAAAGCTAGATATACAGGTATCTGTGATGGATCAAAAGAGAAAGCGAGCTGTGAAATCTCTGTAGGTAGAGCAGCTACGATACCAGAGAAAATGATAAGACTCATTCCGTTTCCGATACCATACTCTGTAATCAACTCTCCAACCCACATTAGCAAAACTGAACCAGCTGTAATAACCAAAAGGTTAGTTACAAGTGCAAGTGGAGACAAGTGTGTAATAACACTCTGGCTCTCAAGTAATTTTATAAAACTAAATGACTGTAGTAACGCTAGAGGCACTGTTATCATTCTGCTGTACTGAGCAAACTTCATTCTTCCAGCCTCCCCCTCCTCCTGATACATCTCCTTTAGTCTTGGAGACATGATAGTCAAAAGCTGCATTATGATAGATCCTGTGATGTATGGACCAACTCCTAGCATTACAATAGACAGCTGTGAAAGTCCTCCTCCAGAGAAAATGTTAAGTAGACCGAAAAACTCATTGCTAGTGAAAAATTGAGTTAGTCTTCCATGATCAACTCCAGGAACAGGAATAGACGCCAACACGCGGAAAAGTGCTAGCGCAAAAAGTGTAAAAAATATTCTTCTTCTTAGAATTTTATCTGAGAAGACCAGCGAAAATTTATTGAAAAATTCCTTCATTGTATTTATTTTATACTACCACCTGCCTTTTCTATAGCGGCCTTTGCTCCTGCTGATACCACACATCCCTCAAAAGATAGTTTTTTATCCAACTCTCCTTTTGCCAAAATCTTTACAACAGGAAGAGATCCTTTGTTCATAGACAGAACTCCATGCTTTACAAGTGTCTCTGGAGATACAGTGTCTCCATTCTTACAAGCCTTGTTTAGTAAACCTATGTTAACCACAGAGTATTTTGACTGGATACTTGTGTTCACGTTTACTCCTCGTCCTCGTAGTTTTGGAATTCTCTTTATGAAGTCTCGAATTTCTGGTCGCTTCTTGTGACCTGCTCGAGCATTCTGCCCCTTTGTTCCTCGTCCAGAAGTTTTACCACGAGTTCCCCCTCTTCCCATCTGTCGGTGCTCTTTGTTTTTATGTACTCTTTTTAAATCGTGACTTTGCATATATTTTAAAATTATTTAGCTGCCTTCATCATCTGAAGTGCTTTTATTGCCGCCTTTGCGTTGTTTATCTTGTTCTTTGATCTTGAGAAAAATTTAGCACTAACTTCCTTTACACCTGCCATTTCTAGAACAACTCGGGCAGATGATCCAGCCAAAACTCCCTTTCCTGGAGCTCTCATAATAAGAACCTGTGATCCAGAAAACTTTGCCTTTGCATCATGAGGAACTGACATATGCTTTGTTAGGTTTATCTTTATCATATTCTTTCGAGCATCTCGAACTGCTTTGTCGATAGCAACAGGAGTATCGCTTGCCTTACCCATTCCAACACCCACTCTTCCCTTTCTATCACCAATAACTACACCAACTGAAAATGAGAATCGTCGTCCTCCAGTAACAACTCGAGTCACTCGTCGGATACCGATAAGTTTCTGATCGAACTCTGGCTTTGCTCTAGCTTCTCTTCTAGGAGCACCTTTTCGAGAATTCTTTTTGAAATCTCTTCCCCCTCGATTATCTTGTGCAGGAGCTGTAGCACCTACTGCTGGTAGAGCATCTGCAACAACTTCTTCTGTTTTTATTACTTCTGTATCCATATATTTTTAATTAAAACTTTAGCCCTCCCGCTCTTGCCCCATCTGCCAAGGCCTTAACCGCACCTGTATAAATAAATCCTCCTCGATCAAAAACTATATTTGAAACTTTCAAAGCAACTGCTTTCTTTGCCATCTCCTCTCCAACTTTCACTGACTTCTCCATCATTCCCTTTCCCTTTACGTCTCTTGAGTGAACTGAAGCAAGTGTCTTACCACTAACATCATCAATCAGCTGAGCTGAGATATGTTTGTTTGATTTGAACACTGATAGTCTTGGAACTTCTCCTGTACCAGAAATCTTTGCTCTTATTCGAGCGTGTCGTCGTGTTCTACTTGCTGATTTTGAGTTTGTTGTTTTCATAATTTTATTTTGGAGATTATGCTGTCTTCTTACCTTGCTTTCGTTTTATAACCTCACCATCGTATCTCATTCCCTTACCCTTGTATGGTTCAGGCTTCTTTAGAGATCTTAGGTTTGCAGCGAACTCACCAACAACCTCCTTATCAATACCAGTAACTGTTATTACGTTTTTCTCTGCTGTAACTTTCAATGTTGCTGGAATTTCAATATTAACTGGGTGTGAGAAACCTAGAGCAAGAACAAGGTTTGTTCCCTTTACTTCTGACTTGTATCCGATACCTTCTAGAATAAGTTTCTTTACGAAAGGAGTTGTAACACCAGAAACCATGTTCATAACATGAGATGCGTATGTTCCCCAAAGTGCTCGGTTTTCTAGAGAAACTTTCTTTGGAACTAGAGTTACGTTTCCGTCTGCTATTGTTACTTCGATATCACTTTTAAAAGGCTTTGAAAGTGTTCCTTGTGGACCTTTTACAGTCAAAAGACCGTTAACTAGAGTTACCTCTGTTCCTGTTGGTATAGCTATTATTTTTTTTCCGATTCGTGACATATATTTTTATTACCAGATTTTAAATAAAGCTTCTCCTCCAACATGAGCTTCTCTAGCGGCCTTGTCAGTCATAATTCCCTTTGGAGTTGAAAGTATCAAAGCACCCAAGCCATTTTTTACCTTTCGGATCTCTTTTGATTTGCTGTAAACTCGTTTAGAAGTTTTTGAAACTCTTTCTACACCAGTGATTTTTGGGCCATTTGCATCATACAAAAGTCCTACTTCAATAAACTTTGCTACTTTCTTTCCTTTCTTTCCAAAAGATTTTACAAAACCTTCTTTCATAAGAACATCTAGAATAGCGAGCTTTAGCTTTGACTGCGGAAATACAACTGAGTCTTTTTTTGAATCAGAAGCGTTCTTTAGTCTCACTATCATGTCTGCGATTGGATCGTGCATTGTGTTTGTTATTATATCTTGGTAGTTTCTCTCTCCTAGTGGATTGGGACTTGCCTAGACTCTTTTATCTTACCAAGAACTTTTCTTTATTCCTGGGATCTTACCTTCGTTGGCCAACTCTCTAAAGCAGATTCTACAAAGACCAAAGTCTCTCATAAAACCTCTTCCTCGAGAACATCGAAAACATCGGTTAGTAGCTTTTGTACTAAACTTCGGTTTCTTTGCTGCTCGCGCTTTTACTGATGTTTTTGCCATTGAAAATGTAATTAAAAAAGCTTTTTCAAGCTGGGGTTATACTACCAATAAGGC
>CAZSFU010000041.1:0-3734 GCA_964606205.1 uncultured Candidatus Saccharibacteria bacterium
CCGCCAAAGTTTATATACGACAAAGGGCACGGGTAAATTCACCGTGCCCTCGACCCAGCTGTTGAGCTGGTATAGGAGCCCTAGATCTTGAACAGGGCGCCAGGATTGAGAAGGATTGGGTCACCACGACTGTCGCAGACTGGTTCACCCGATGGTTGTGACGAAACCGCAACCTTGCCGCCGACTTCCGCAATAATATATCGCGGAGGCGGAGACCAGCTTGAGGGGTTCAGCCCGCGAAGGCGAATGTCCCTGACGCGGTCTCCGATTTGGCCGGGTTGGCCTGCAAAAAGTTCCATTGATCCTCCTGAAAGAGCACTAACCAACATTGTACAACTCTAATAAGTAAAGTCAATTCAATATTAATTTTATAGATAATCCCCTATCACCGTGATATATTTATGTTATGAAAAACTATCTAATAATCGCTGTTGCTTTAATTATTTGCATATTAATAGCCCTAGGAATTTGGAAATTTGGGGCAAAAACAAAACCAAGTGAAAATATTATTTCCGTTCCAACTGTTGAAACGCCAGTAACCGTCACGCCTCTCGAACCAACAGTTTCTGTAACAAAAGCAACATCAGCTACATTTTCTGAAATTACTGAAGCAACAAAAACAAATGTTGGTTCAAAAATAAAAACCGGTAGTGAAGGCAGAGCACTGATAGAATCATCGTCTGCTCACCAGACCCTAGTCGACTACAACACAGAAATCACAATTTCTGATGATTCAAAAAATGAAAAGAAAACCAAAATAGCACTTGCAAGCGGAGCTGTGTGGGCTAGACTCGCAAAAGTTTTTGACTCTGGCGAATACTACGAAGTTAAAACTGGAAATGCCGTTGCGACGGTTCGCGGAACATCGTTTGGGGTTTGGTACAAAGATGGAGTAACAACAGTATCTGTAACAGAAGGCTCTATATACCTATCAGCAATAGACAGACAAACAGGATCTATTATTCCAAACAGCGAGGTTATAGTAAAAGCCGGAGAGAAAGCCACAGTAGATAAAAACGGAAAAATTATAATTTCAAAAATAACTTCAGCGGACAAAAAAGAACCTTGGTACATCTATAACAACCCAGAAGACAAAACTACTGTTACTGTTAAACCGAAAACTACCACACCAACAGTAACTCCAACTCCACCAACGAACACACCAGTGACACCGCCAGTAGCGACACAGGCTCCAACGCCTTTTGTTATTACAAATATTGTTCCGACTACAGCAAACAATGGTGCTGGAACGATCGTAACGCTACGAGGTGATGGTTTTCAAAAACTAAAATCAATAGTGATGGGTAGAATATCCATAACTAACTACAAAATTGTTAGCCCAACGAGTATACAAATAATGACGGACGGTCTACCCACTGGCACTTTTAACATATCGATAGTAGATATTAACAACAACATTTCAACTGCTAGTAGCCAACTAACAATAACCCAGGCTCCTCCAACTACGGCACCAACAACAAACACATTTTACGCAGCACCTCTACAATAAAATGACAAAACAAAAAACAAAAAGTGCGACCTTACCGTTGGTAATAATTTATTTTGTGACTTTAACAATAATTTCTCTTATATATTTTCTCGGTTTTCTAAACTCCTGGCAGGAAAAAATTACTGACAGATTTTACACAAAATCATCCCCCACAGAAAAGATCGTAATATTTGCCATAGATAGTGATAGTATTCACAAAGTGGGTAGCTGGCCATGGCCAAGAGAAGTTTTCGCAAAAGCAATTAGTAACTTAAATGGAGCAAAGGTTATTGGTCTAGATATAAACCTGAGCGAAACTTCTCGACTGGGACCAAGCGACGACGACAAACTTGCAACAGCATTTAAAGCAAGTGGCGTTCCAGTTGTAATGCCTGTCCAACTTGCAGCAAGAGACAAAGTAACTGACGAACCTCTCACGATATTTTCCCCATACATCCACAAAGGTTTTACCAATATAGATCAAAGCGTGGACGGATTGGTCAGAAAAAGCTCAACGTATCAAAATGAATATCCTAGTTTCTCCTTACTCCTTTCACAAATAGGACCCATCAACCCACCAGAGAATTTCTATATTAACTACCTAGGTCCCAAGGGCACATTCTTAACCATACCTATTATTGATCTTTTAGAAAATAAAATACCGGAGTCGTTTATCAAAGATGCAACTGTACTTATCGGGGCAACAGCAAACGATCTACATGATATATTCAACACACCGTTTGGCCCCATCCCAGGTGTCGAGATACACGCAAACGCAATAGAGACAATCAGAACTCAAAACTTCCGAACTTCTCCGCAACTTCCTGTTGTTGTATTTATTTTTGCATTAACAAATCTATTTGCGATTCTGCTCATAAATAAAGTTAAAAGATTCCTAGTACTCATCCCCTCTCTACTACTCGTTGGAGTTGGAATAAACGTTTTAGGAGCGTTGCTGTTTTCATATGGAATAATATTTCCGAACCTGTACGCGACCCTAGGATTACTCTTTATATGTATCCTCTCCATCACATACCAGTTCATATTTGAATCAAAAGAAAAAAAGTTCATTCAAAACATGTTCCAGTACTACCTCATGCCAGAAGTCATCGAGGAACTAAAACGAAATCCCGAAAAAATATCCCTGGGAGGTGAAAGAAAAAACCTAACCATCCTGTTTTCAGATATTGTAGGGTTCACCAGCATCTCAGAAAAACTTTCTCCCGAAGAGCTCACTCATTTGATGAACGAGTACCTCACAGCAATGACAGACATCATAATGAGACATGGTGGTCTCGTAGACAAATACATTGGCGACGCAGTGATGGCCTTTTGGGGAGCTCCACTAGACAACCCAAACCAAACAGATGATGCCTGCAATGCAATAGTTGAAATGCTTGAGAAACTGAAAGAACTGAACCTGGACTGGGCACAGAGAGGACTGCCTCATATTGGAATAAGAGTCGGTTTAAATTCTGGTGAAGTTATCGTTGGAAACATGGGTTCAACAAAAAGGTTCAACTACACGATCATAGGTGATGAAGTTAACTTTGCATCAAGGCTCGAAGGCATAAACAACTACTACGGAACAAAATGTGCAGTGAGTGAAAACATAGTAAACAACGTTAAATCAAAAGATTTTGTATTTAGAGAGCTAGATATAATAAGAGTAAAAGGTAAAAATGAACCAAAGAAAATATTTGAACTCGTAACTGAAAAAATAGACCAGAAAGCACTTGAGTTGTTCAAAGAAGGCCAGGAAGCATATAGAAATGCCGAGTGGTCAAAAGCGAAAGAAAAGCTCAAAGAAGCTGTACTACTAGGAGATACGCCTAGCAAAACTTATCTAGAAAGAATTGAACATCTAGAAAAAGATACTCCGGAAAATTGGCAAGGAATATACGACTTTAAATCAAAATAACATGGACTACTATAAAAAATCACTACAACTTCACAAAAAACTAAAGGGAAAACTAGAGGTTGTTTCTAAAACAAAAATAAAAAACAAAGACGACCTATCTACTGTTTATACCCCAGGCGTTGCTGAGGTGTCACGTGTTTTGGCAAAGGACCATACTCTTGCGCGAACATATTCAATGAAAGCAAACTCTGTTGCTGTCATCTCTGACGGTTCTGCTGTTTTGGGCCTCGGTAACATTGGTCCATACGGCGCGCTTCCCGTCATGGAAGGTAAAGCTGTTTTGTTCAAAGAGTTCGGCGGTATAGACGCCTACCCTATTTGTCT
>CAZSFU010000042.1:0-3706 GCA_964606205.1 uncultured Candidatus Saccharibacteria bacterium
TTGATTCCTCGAGCAGATAGTGTAAGAGTTACTGACTTTTTAAGTTCAGGAATATAAATCTTCTTTTTCTGAAGGTTTGCATATCGTCTCTTCATTCCAGTTGGGTTGAACTCCGTAGCACGAGTTCTGTTAGAGTATCCTCCTCCCATCTGTGATGACTTATTTGTGATTGCGCAGACTTTTGCCATATGTTTTATTTGATTTGGATATGCTAACATAAAATCCATATTATGCAAATAGATACACTAACTTTCATATTTTCTATACTAGTGCTCATATTTTCAGTCATAGTCCATGAGGTCTCTCATGGCTACGCTGCATACTTGTTAGGGGATAATACAGCCAAGTATGCTGGCCGTCTAAACCTTAACCCCTTAAACCACCTAGAATGGTTTGGCTCTATTATATTGCCCACCATCTCTTATTTGACCGGAGGAATTATCATTGGCTGGGCAAAGCCTGTGCCCTTTAACCCCTACAACCTTCGTAACCAGAAATGGGGTGAGGCGATGGTAGCCATAGCTGGGCCACTGTCAAACATCTCTATCGCCCTATTTTTCGGTCTACTTATCCGTTTTGGCGTAGCGACTCAGTTCGGCGAGGCTTTTCTATATATATCGTCCATGATAGTCATGATAAATCTAGTTTTAGCCACATTTAACCTTGTTCCAGTGCCTCCTCTAGATGGTTCAAAGATACTATTTTCTATTTTGCCATATGATATGCAGTATGTAAGGGATTTTCTAGAAAAGAACCAGCTCTTTCTTATTTTGATATTCATCTTCTTCCTTTGGCAGTTCATATCACCATTTGTTTCTCTTGAGTTTAGACTTATAACAGGACTGTTGGCATAATCACTTGCGTTTTTACCCTGGATATATTAGAGTAGTGACCAATGTCAACAATAAATCAGTTAATCAAAAGCAAGCGATCAAAGCCAAAGGTAAAGCCAAAAGCCGTGGCTCTTACTCGTGGTTTTAACACTCTTACAAACAGACCTGTATTTTACGGTTCACCTTTCAAAAGAGGTGTATGTACAAAGGTAACAACAAAGACTCCAAAGAAGCCTAACTCAGCTATCCGAAAATACGCGAGAGTTCGACTTACAAATGGAATGGAAGTTTCTGCTTACATCCCAGGTATGGGTCACAACCTACAGGAGCACTCAGTTGTTCTACTTCGAGGAGGAAAGGTAAAGGACGTCGGTCTTCGATACACTATTGTTCGAGGTGTTTTGGATGCTACTGGAGTAGACTCAAGACGACAAGGACGATCACGATACGGTAACAAGCGACCAAAAGCTAAATAATTAAGGGAGCGTAAGCGAACACTTATGCCGAGGTATTCCGAGGCGAATTAATCAATAAAAAACAATGCGACGAAAAGTAACAAACAGAAACATAGTAGGACCAGATCACGTTTACGGATCAGAGAAGATCGGTAAGTTTATCAACTACGTAATGCTACGAGGTCAAAAAGAGACAGCTCGAGGTATAGTTTACGAGGCACTTGATATTATAAAAGAGAAAGCAAAAGTAGAGGACCCAATGGAAGTTCTAGAAACAGCACTAAAGAACGCAGGACCTTTGACAGAAGTTCGATCACGACGAGTTGGTGGTGCTAACTACCAGATTCCTCGAGAAGTACGACCTGAGAGACGATCATTCCTATCTATGAAATGGATCATCGAGGCAGCTCGTGAGGGAAAGGGTGCTCCTATGGCATCTAGACTAGCAGATGAGATCATCCTAGCTTCAAAGAATGAAGGAAAGGCGGCAAAGAAGAGAGAGGATACGCACAAGATGGCGGAGGCTAACAAGGCATTTGCCCACCTTGCATGGTAATAGCTCAGGTCTTTTTACTCAATTTCTAACGTCTAAAATAAAAAACTGGTCCGTCAATGTACTCACTGTACACCTCCGGCCCAGTTTTTTATTTTATACGCGACCTTGAGCAAAAATCCTCTGAGCTGATACAAATCCGCATACTGCGGATTTTGTTTTACCTTGTGTTTTAAAATGGGGGGGGGTAAAATTGAGTAATTAAAATTAATTATCAATTACGATGGAGGATATAAGAGACTTCAGTATAAGAGAAGGGGAGCCTGAGACTAGAGTCCAAGATAGAGAGCGGGCTGAGGTAATGGCCGAAGCTGGAGATTATCAGCGTAAAAAAGCTAGCAGTAGTAGAGAACATGCTAAGAATAATGAACAACGCAAGAATAATTCGGATCATGAGGGCGATATCGTTATTTATGATCGCGTGATTAATGAAGACTTAAAGAGGGCAGAAGATGCTGACATATCAGCCGAGATGGATGAAGAAAATGCTAGTATTGCTCTACAAAAGATTCGACTTCACCCAGAGCTTGCGAGTATAGAAGTTCCAGATGTTCCATTTGCGAAAAGTTTTGGGCTTTCAGAAAAAATTGGCAAAATAGACGAGCCAAAGAAACTAGTAAAGCTTGAAAGGTATATTAAATATTTTGATAAAATATTGGATTCCGCTAATGAAATGATTGACAGAATTGATCAGAACCCTTTATCTATTTGGGCTGTTCCAACAGATATGGACATGTATAATAGAAGTGAATATTCTCATGATAGTCGATATAGTATAATAAATTGTATAGCGAGAGATTATAAAAATGTTGATTTGCATGATGCGAAGATTGAAGAATTGAGAAAGAATAACAATGCAACAGTTGCTGATTTTAAGCAGGCTCAGATTGATTTTATAAAGCAATATTCTACTCCCATCGAAAATTTTGTTAAAAGCGGCAAAGAACTCCTTGTTGGATTTGATTCTTAATTATATAAGAGTATAAATTAACAAAAAACTCCCGCTCGGGAGTTTTTTGTTTTACAAAATGTTAATATATTTAGTGATTCAATTATTATTTATTTATATTTAATATGAAAGAGTTTCAGGATATAGAAGGAAATCTTATTGATAATGAAGCGACGACACAAGAGGTTGATAGGCTGGATAAGATAATTGCTGCCATGCAGGGAATAGCAGAGGACACCCATCTAGAATTTTTTAATAGAGGTTCAGAGTTGTATAAAAGGTATGATGCCTTATCTGATAATAAAATAAGAGAAGAACTTGGCTATACAGAAGTCGCGAGGATATTTGGCGAAATACTAGCAGAGTTGAGAGCGAAGGCTGTTGAGGATGGGCTGGACGCATCAATGCTTTCTGATGAAAATCTTTTAAAAACTTATGACATGCTTTCTTCAGAAACAAGTCGAGGAACAGTTTTGGAAGGTGTTGAAAGAGAAGCTGGTAAAATAAGGGAGATCCTTTCAGAAGAGTATGATAAGGGAAATAGTGGTGGTGGTAGTATTAACTAATACATTGTAAATGGAAACTTTTTGGGAATTAGTCAGAGATCCTGCACATTGGGAATTTGAGATACTACTCATTGTTATTTTTGATGTCATCATCGGACTCACCATTTGGCCGTTTATTCAAAAGGCGTTGGTTCATCATAAGTCAGACCACGAGAGGCTAGAGGATCTAGAGAGGGAGGTCGAAAAACTAAAGGGTTTGAGTAGGTAGTGCTCTCGTTGCAACGAGGGGGTTTTTAGTATATAGTTTTGTCACTAAAGCCAGGAAGCTTTTTTAGTTTATCGAGAAATTACAAACAGAAATTATTAATTAAATTATATATGAACCGCGATTATTCATTAGATAAAGTTCG
>CAZSFU010000043.1:0-3440 GCA_964606205.1 uncultured Candidatus Saccharibacteria bacterium
TAAAAATTAGAATTAGACAACTTCAGGAGCTAGAGAAATAATCTTCTGGTATCCAACTTCACCGATCTCTCGAGGAATAGGTCCGAATACACGTCCAGCAACTGGCTCTTTCTTTTTGTCATCCTTCATAACGATAACCACTGCGTTCTCATCGAACCGTAGGTATGTTCCATCCTTTCTTCGGAAAGCAGCTTTTTGTCGAACAACGATTCCGTAAACAACATCCTTCTTCTTTGTTCCCTTTCGAGGCTCAGCCTTCTGAACAGAAAGCACAACCAACTCACCGATACTAGCGTATCTCTTCTTTGAGCTTCCAAGCACCTTGAAAATTCTTCCGAGTTTTGCTCCAGTGTTGTCAGCTATTTTAACTATTGATCTTGGTTGTATCATGGCTTTTAATGTTATTTATATTACTCGGAATTTCTTGTCCTTTGAGATAGGGGCACACTCTTCGATAGTTACTTTGTCTCCAACTTTCTTTGTGTTTCCCTTGTCGTCCGCCTTGAATCTCTTGTCGATAGAGATGTATTTATCATACTTTGGGTGTTTTACAAAGCGAGAAACCTCAACAACGATAGTGTCTTTCATCTTGTCAGAAACAACTGTTCCAACTAGTTGCTTTCGAGCCTTCTTTACTTCTTCTGTTTTTTTAATAGTCTTTGTCATAGTTTTTATTTAACTTCTGTAGGCTTGTTTAGCAAAGTCATTATTCTTGCTATATCCTTTTTTAAAACACTTCCCTCTTTTACGTTTCTTGCATTACTACCAGCAACTGAAAAACGAAATGCTCTTAGAGCTGTCTGCTTTTCCTTTAGCAGTGTCATCAATTCCTTTGGAGTTTTCTTTATAAAATCTTTCATGTTCGTTTTAGTTATGTGCTGCTATTATCTTTGTCTTTAGAGGAAGTTTTGTTCCTGCCTTTCTCAAAGCTTCTCTTGCAACAGCGTCTGTAACACCGTCTACCTCAAAGATAACTCGTCCTGGCTTTACTGGAGCACAGTATCCAAATAGATCTCCTTTTCCTTTTCCAAGCTTTACTTCGGCTGGCTTTTTTGTAAGAGGCATGTCTGGGAAAACTCGGATCCAAACTTTACCAGTTTTTCCAACTGCTCTAGAGAGAGCCTTTCGAGCAGCTTCTAGTTGGTTAGACATGATTCGTGCACCATCAAGAGCCTTTAGACCATGAGAACCGAAAGCAACAGTTGTTCCGCGTGAAGCAACACCAACCTTGTTAGCGTTTTTTCGGAATGTGTGCCACTTTCTGTATTTAACTTTTTTTGGAAGTAACATGGTAGTAATTATTATTTATTGAAAATCTCACCCTTGTAGATCCAGACCTTTATTCCGATTCCTCCGTATGGAAGTCTAGCCTCATACTTACAGAAATCAACATCAGCTCGAAGAGTCTGTAGAGGGATTCGTCCTCTCTTGATCTTCTCCTGTCGTGCCATAGTAGCACCAGCTAGTCTTCCAGATAGTTCAATCTTTACTCCCTGAACGTCTCTGTTAGCCATAACTTTCTCAACCATTTGCTTTGTAACTCTTCGGAAAGGAAGTCTTTTTTCTAGACCATCTGCAACCATCTGAGCTACGATAGCAGCATTTGATTCTGGAGATTTTACCTCTTTGATATCAACTTTTACCTCACCACCTGAAGATAGTTTTTTCTTTGAAAGGAAAGCGACAATGTCGTTCTTTAGTTTTACTGCACCATCTCCTGATCGGCCGATGATAACTCCTGGTCTAGATGTTTCGATGATGATTCGTAGAACCTTCTCACCTCTTTCCATTTCTATACCAGAAACATACATACCTCGCATTTTCTTTTCTAGATATTCTCGCAAAAGAACATCACTCTTTAGAAAATCCTTGTACTTTCCTTTTACTCCAAACCATCGAGATTTCCAATCTCTTATGATTCCAAGTCTATGTGAATATGGGTGTACTGTATGTGTCATAAAGATTACTTTATTTCTTTCGAAGCTTTCGCCTCAGATGTCAAAGCCTTCGGCGCTCGTTTCTTAGTTTTTAATGGTTTTGCATCAACTACTACTTCTGCTTTTTCCTTTGCAACCTTAACTTTCTTCTTTGACTCTGCTTCACCTAGCTCAACAAAAATAGCAGATGTTCTCTTTCGGATAGGGTGAGCTGAACCTCGTGCAGCTGGTCGTCTTCGGTACATGATAGATCCACTATCAACTTTGATAGTTTTTATAATCAAGTTCTCTGTTGGAATATCTAGAGCCTTTGCGTTAGCAAGAGCAGAAGCAATAAGAGTTTTGATAGGAGCTGATGCTTTCTTTGCAACAAAGTCTAGGTTTACTAGAGCCTCAGATACTTTCTTTCCTCGTACAGTGTTAGCCACCATTCGCATTTTTCGAGGAGCTTGTCGGAAGTTTGATAATGTTGCTTTTGCAGTTGCCATGATAGTTTATATTATTTTTTCTTAGCTGCGTCGCCAGTTGTTTTAGCTGCCTGTGCTGAAGCTATCTCACTTTCTTTCTTCTTCTGTTCTAGCTCCTTCTGCATCTTTCCTCCGTGTTTTATAAATTTCTTTGTAGGAGAAAACTCGCCTAGTCTGTGTCCTACCATGTCCTCGTTTACAGAAACTTCGATGTGAGTTTTTCCGTTGTGTACGCCAAAAATGAATCCAACCATTTCAGGTGAGATTACACATGCTCGTGACCAGGTTTTAATAACCCCAGTTTCACTAGATTTTTTACCCTCAATTTTCTTAAGGAGTCTTTCGTCAACGTATGGACCTTTTTTTGATGATCGTGTCATTTTAATTTGTTTTTGGCTCTCCGCCAAAAGAAAAACCACATTGTTAGTGGTACTGACTTAACTTAATACCTCAAACTGTTGTGACGCCTATACTATACAAAACAACTAATAATGTCAACAGATATGTTTAAGGGCGAGCACCAAGTGCTCGCCCTACCCCCCAGGTGCGCTAGGCAATCTGATCGGCCTGCGACCCGCCAGATCACACGCCTCTACTGATCGTGAACGTTGAGCACACCGATCTCGTCGAGCACACTGTACTCTTCCATCCATGCGAGGACCTTGTTAAGGTCACTCGCCAGGATGTAGACCCGGTACTCCCCCATGTTGCTCGGAGGAATACCGACAACGGTGATGTTGTTCTGGGGATCACGGATGAAGCTCACGAATTGAGCCCACCTAACGCAACCCTCGCGGCCGCTGTAGTCACTTGTCGGATCAACGAACCGGATGCCGACGGCCTCCGGTAACTTTTCAAACCTTGCCTGCATAGGAACCCTCCCAATAATAGATTACACGTGTATTTTAATTAGTCAAAGCAAAACCGCCTTTCGGCGGTTTTGCTTTGAATTATTTCTTCTTTCCTACTTTTCGTCTTGAAACGATAAACTTGTTTGAGTACTTCTTTGGAGTTCGTGACTTCTGTCCCTTTCCTG
>CAZSFU010000044.1:0-3393 GCA_964606205.1 uncultured Candidatus Saccharibacteria bacterium
CACATATTGGAAACTATTTTGGAGCCATGAAGCAGTTTGTCGATATGCAGGATGAGTACAATGCGATATACATGATAGCCGACTATCACGCTCTTAACTTTATCCAAAATAAGGAGGAACTGAATCAAGCGATAATCGATCTAACTATTGACTACTTGGCGCTCGGGCTTGATCCAAAGAAATCTATTATTTTCAAACAGTCTGATGTCATGGAACACACAGAGCTCGCGTGGATTTTCGATACGATAACAACCATGCCGTATCTCGAGAGGGCTCATGCATACAAAGACGCAGAGGCAAAGGATAAAGAAATAACAGTTGGAACATTTAACTACCCAATGCTGATGGCTGCAGATATTCTGCTTTACGATGTCGATGCTGTACCAGTAGGACAGGATCAAAAGCAACATGTTGAATATTCACGAGACACTGCACAAAAATTTAACTTTATTTTCAAAAAAGAAGTTTTTAAGCTTCCAGAATCAAAAATTCTAAGCGAAGTTGCTGTAGTTCCTGGGACTGATGGACAAAAAATGAGTAAGAGTTATGGAAACACAATTCCGCTTTTTGCAACACTCGACGAAATCACAAAAGCGGTGATGTCTATTCCTACAGACTCAAAACCAATGAATGAATCTCGTAATGCTGATGAGGATAATGTCTATAAACTACACAAACTATTTTCAAAACCAGAAGATTTGCATGTATTGCATGAGAGATATGCAAAAGGCGAAATAGGCCACAAAGAATCAAAGGAGATTTTGATAAAAAATATCGATGCTTTCATCTCTCCTTTAAGAGAGAAAAGAGATCAGATAGCTCATGATATCGATTACGTATTAGATGTCTTGAAGGATGGAGGCAAACGTGCAAAGGCAAAAGCAGAAAAGAAAATGGAATCTGTGAGGGAGGCAATAGGGGTGAAGCTTTATTAATCTTAAGTCTATAATTATTTTGTGAAAACGATAAAAGACTATTTAATTAGTGCTAAGTTTTCTTTAGACTTTTCTTTCAAATACGCATTCAAAGATACCGTTGCTATTTTGCTACTGGCTATTGCATCAGGTTCTGTGGCGTATGCATCTTCATTTACACTCGGAAAGCTGGTTAATAGCATAGTTAGTGCAACTAAAGATCAATCCTTGACTATGATCTGGTATTCATTGTTGTTATACACACTAGCCAGTTCTCTTCCACAGATATTAGATAACACTTCTTCATATTTCTTACGCAGGAGATGGCTCAAATCAACAGCTGAGATGGAAATTGATATTTTGAGTAAAAGAGAAGAGGTGGATATAGCACACTATGAAGATCCAAAATTCCAGGATTTAACACAAAGAGCATTTCGTAGTGGATTTGGGCCGATCAATCAAGTTATGGGTGCCCTATTTAACACAACACGTTACGGAACCAGGTTTATTGTCGGTACTATTTTGGCAATTCATTTTAACCCATATATTTATTTAGTAGTGATCGTTTCTGCTATTCCAAGTTTTATTGTTGATGTAAAGTACGCGGGTATGAACTGGACTTTGTGGTCGAAAGATAGCCCTGAACATAGACGTGCCGTTGATTTAAGACAACACATACTTTATAGGTCGTTGCTTATTGAGACAAAACTATTTCAATCAGCAAATAAAATTTTGAAATGGATAAAACAGATAACTTCGGACTTTAACAACCAGCAGATTAAAATTGAAGGTTCTAGGTTGTGGCAGTCATCAACTGCAGACGTCATCTCTCTCTTAGGTTTTGCGGTCGGACTTTTCTTGGTTGTTAAAAATGTGATAAGTGGAAACTCGCAGATAGGTACTTTGGTGTTCATGATGGGTACGCTATCTGGAGTGAGGGATTCTATTGGAGGAATTCTTGAGAATATTTCCGGACAGTTTGAGAATAATCTAATAATCAAAGATATGATTTTGTTCATGAAAACTGAACCTGCTATTGTTGAATCACACAATCCAACTGTTCTAAAATTGAAAGAAGCACCTGAGATAGTATTTGAAAATGTGAGTTTTAAATACGGAAATTCTAAGTCTCATAGTTTAAAAAATGTTAATCTTACTTTTCGGGCAGGAGATAATATTGGTTTGGTTGGAAATAACGGAGCTGGGAAAACTACACTCGTTAAACTTCTCTGTAGAATCTATGATCCTACTGAAGGGAGAATTTTGATTAACGGTGTAGATTTGAGAGACGTTTCAACAAAGGAATGGTGGTCATATTTAGCTGTTATGTTTCAGGATTATGCGAGCTACGACTTTACTGTAAAGGAGGCAATTGCAGTTGGTAGGTCAGATAAAAATCTAAATCTAACAAAAGTTATAGAAGCTTCGAAAGTAAGCCAGTCAGATGATTTCATCAAAGAATGGGATAATAAATACGATGAACAACTTGGCGTAGAGTTCAAAGGTAAAGAGCCATCCAAAGGCCAAAGACAGAAACTATCTATTGCCAAAACTTTATACCGAGATGGTTATGTTATGGTTTTGGATGAGCCTACAGCTTCAGTTGATGCAGAGTCAGAAGCAAAAATCTTCGACTCTATAGAAAACCTTCCAAAAGACAGAACAGCTATACTTATTTCTCATGACTTTTCAACCATCTCACAGTGTGACAAGATTTTTGTTCTAGAAAATGGAGGTTTGATAGAAGAGGGAACGCATAAAGATTTAATGAAACAGAAAGGTAAATATGCTGAATTGTATAATTTACAGGCCAAAAGATTTAAAAAATAAAATGAATGAAAGTACAGAAAAAATTAAATCAGGAAAAGAAATTTTAAAGGGTTTGGAGTCTGAGGGCTTGTATATCTTTCATGGTTCGATGAATGGAAACATAGAAATACTCGAACCGAGACAGAGTAAACATGCTGATCTCAGAGTATCTACAGAAATGATAAATGACGGTGAACCTGCCGTTTCTGCTACACCTTACTCTGAAATTGCCATATTCAGGTCTATCATGAGAGGCTCAAATCTTGGTGTCAATGATTTAACTACAAAATTTGAAATAGTTGATGGTAATGTTGGATTTCATGTGTCAACAATGGAAGCAATTGAAAAAGCAAAAGATAAAAATGGCTATGTATATGTTTTTAATAAATCTGATTTCCAGCCATACGATAGAAATGGAAATGTAAATGAGAAAAATATGGAATGGAGGTCATATAAACCAGTAAAACCAATACAGGTTATCGAGGTTAATTTTGGTGATTTGCCAGATATGGAAAAAATAAAAGTAGTTGATAGATAAATTTTATAAATAAAACGACGAGCCCGCGGGGTTAGCGCGGGCTGTTGGTGTGAATCGGGGCTGTGCAGAGATGTTCCTCGAACACCTTGTCTGCTGGCCTCATGTTTGGAAAGAACGGCGTTCCACCGCAGA
>CAZSFU010000045.1:0-3315 GCA_964606205.1 uncultured Candidatus Saccharibacteria bacterium
TAACAATCGTCGACCGAGAACACAAACCGCTCGAACCAAGCCCTCAGATTGAGGTCGAAGTTCCAGCTGTCTGTTCGTGGGTTACGATTGAGGGGTCTGCCCGTGCACTCGCAGGCTTGATTTACGAGAGGTTCCCTGGAGAGCCAAGCGACTTCTCTGTCAACGTGAAGTGCGGGGAAAAGTCAGACTTCTTCAGGGCTCCGTAAGTGCCGTCTCGTCAAGGCCAAAGGCCGTCACGCGAGACGGCTTTTGTGTATTTAAAACTAAACTAGTGAGTAGTCGAGAACTCGGCGGTCGAGGTCTGCAGAGACTACTTTAAACTTTACGGAGTCGCCTAACATGAATTTCTTTCCAGTTTTTTCACCTTTTAGCGTGTAGTTTTTTTCATCGAGTGAGTAAAAGTCGTCACCGATGTCGCGGATTTTTACCATACCTTCACATTTTGTTTCTTTGTCTTCGATAAATATTCCAAACTCTGAAACACCAGTAATAGTTCCATCAAAAGTCTCTCCAATGTGTTCCATCATGTATTCAACTTGTTTGTATTTTATACTTGCTCGCTCCGCATCACTTGCTCTCTTTTCTAGTTCACTTGAAGCAATACATAGGCTTTCAAACTTCTGGTATTCATCCAGCTCAATTTTTCCACCTTTTAGCTCTCGTTCTAGAAAACGATGAACAAGCACGTCAGGGTATCGTCGTATAGGGGATGTAAAGTGTGTGTAGTAGGCGAAAGCTAGACTGAAATGCCCAATATTTTTTGTAGAGTAAACAGCTTTTTGCATACTTCGAACTGTAGCTGTGTTTATGAGCTCCTCGTTTGGAGTGCCTTTGGCTTCGGCAAGTAGTCTGTTTAGGTCTTTTGATGTCACATCACCTTCCTCGTTATGCAAATCAAAACCAAGAGCTTTTAGGAAAACCGCCAGGTCTTTGATTCTATCTTTATCTGGTTTTGCATGGATTCGGTAAACAGACTGCCAACCTTTTTTGTTTATATCCTGGTTCTGTGACATAAAAATAAACTTTGCCACAGCTCGGTTTGCGAGAAGCATGTATTCCTCAACTAGTTTGTGAGCATCGAGTCTCTGCTTTCTGTAAACAGAAAGAGGTTTACCTTTTTCATCTAGAACAAACTTAACTTCGTCTGTTTCAAAAACCATCGCCCCATTGTTTATTTTGTTTTTCTCTAAGATTTTTGCTATTTCTCGGAGTTTCCTTAGTTCGTTCTGGTATGGTCCATCTTGTTTACCATCCATTACTTCCTGTGCATCTTCGTATGTAAAACGTCTGTCACTGTGTATCACAGTTCGTCCAAACCACTCTTCGAGAACTTTTGCATTGTTGTCGATTTTGAAAACTGCAGAGAAAGTTAGTTTATCCTCGTTTGGGTTGAGGGAACACAGATCGTTAGATAGAACCTCTGGGAGCATAGGTATTGTTCGGTCTACCAGGTAAACAGAAACACCTCTTTTTTCGGACTCTCTATCAAGTTCGGATCCTGGAGTTACAAAGTGTGAAACGTCTGCGATGTGAATCCCAATCTCGTATGTTCCATCACCAAGGTCTTTGAAAGATATAGCATCGTCAAAGTCTTTTGCCTCCAATGGGTCGATAGTCATTGTTATAGTGTCTCGCATGTCGCGGCGATTCTTTATTTCATCCGCGAGAGTTTTTTTATAGTTTTCTAGGATTTTCTCCGCCTCAGCTAGTTCTGCAGGAGGGAATTCGACACGGAAACCTTTTTCTAAAACGATAGATTCCATCTCGGCGTTGTTTTCACCTTTCTTGCCTATGACTTTCACTATCTCTCCACGTAGAGTATCCCAGTCCGCTATTTTAACTAGAACTTTTGTATCTGCTGGGATGTTGTCTGTATTTTCTAGGAAAATATCTACGTACATTCTTTTGTCATCTGGAACGACAAATGTTTTTCCATTGTTTATTTCAACATTTCCAACAAACTCTTCTTTTGCTCGTTTTATTATCTTCTCAACCTTGCCTTGTTCACGATTTTTAATTTTTTGACCAAGCAAAACAACCTCTACTGTATCTCCGTGGAAAGCGCGGTTAACATTTGAGGGCTGTATTTCAATACTGTTTGTTCTGTCTTTTACTTCTGGGTTTGGGTCGAAAAAACCAACCCCTTTTGAGTTGATGCTTATTGGACCTATTAGAGATTCTTTTTTCATATTGCCGTTATATTAACAAATAATGAGTTATTTGACCATTTTAGACTATTTTGTTACTATAGGGGCCATGTTAAAAATACGATTACAGAGAGTAGGAAGAACTCACGAGCCATCATACAGGCTTGTTTTGACTGATTCAAAAAACGCTACTAAAAGTGGTAAGTATGTAGAGTCTCTAGGAAGCTATGATGCTAGACGAGGTGAGAAGTCAGAGTTCAAAGCAGACAAGATAAAAGCATGGATTGGAAAGGGAGCTCAGCTTTCTGGAACAGTTCACAACCTACTTATTTCAAAGAAAATAATAGAAGGAAAGAAAATAAACGTTCTTCCTCTTAAAAAGGCCATTGTAAAAGATGTTCCTGCAGAAGCTGCACCAGCAGCACCCGCTCCAGTTGCGGAGACACCAGCACCAGTTGAGGCAGCACCAGTTGCCGAGGCTTCAGTAGAAGCAACTCCTGAAGTTGCTCCAGAAGCAGCAGCTTAGTCTGTTGACTCAACTCATTTAACCTATTAAAATTAATACCGTAATGGTGGTTTTATAATATTAACTGAAATTCATGGAACAAGACGTACAATTTCTAGATTTTGTGATAAAAGCATTGGTTGAGAAACCTGAGGATGTAAAAATAGTTAGAACTGTCGACGAGATGGGAGTTCTAATGACTTTGGATGTAAACAAGGACGACATGGGAAAGATTATCGGACGAGAGGGTAATACAGCAAAGGCTATCCGAACTTTGCTACGAGTTGTAGGAATGAAAAATAACTCAAGAGTTAACCTAAAGATCAACGAGCCAGCAGATAGTGGACGAGATATGAAGTCTAGCTCAGCTACTAAAAGTCTCGATGAGGCAATGAGCGATCTGAATCTATAATTTCAATACAAACAAAGAACCGCTCACAAGGCGGTTTTTGTTTTACAAAATACAGTTTTTGTGGTATAAATGTTTAATGCGTTTTCATGTAATAACATTATTTCCAGGAGCCTTCGATTCATATCTAAATGAGTCGATTATTTCTCGTGCAATAGAAGATAAAAAAATAAAAGTAAGTTTCTACAATCCTCGAGATTATTCTGATGATAAATGGAAAAGAGTTGATCAGAAACCATATGCTGGTGGACCAG
>CAZSFU010000046.1:0-3227 GCA_964606205.1 uncultured Candidatus Saccharibacteria bacterium
TTTTAAGAGTAAAGATTGGTTAACTCTAGTTCTAATCCCGTCTACGACAGTACACTGACAAAACTATACTCAATAAGTCAAAATAATACATAGCTAGTTCTGAAACCAATTAAGGGTATCAAAAATAACTATTGTAAAATCTAGCTCTAGAAGTTGCTGGCGTCTTTGAGCAAGAGCCGTAGTCGGTCAAGCCCAGTAAGGTTATCTTTAACACTTTTATCTTAACATTTCGACGGTCTTTGAGCACCTATAAAGTTACCTGATTACCATCTTTATCTAGTACTACTCCTTTTGGAAGCTTATACAAATCAGGGTTCTGTTTTTTGTCTTGTTCTAGCAACCATTGAAAGACAGCGACGACTCTGTCTGTTTCTTCTTTAGTCCAGTTTTTAGGATTTTTCTTATCTTCTTTGTTCATAAAAAGTGACAAAAGTGACAGTACTTTACCATTCCTTGTTTTTGATGAGAAAATCGTTTTTCTTTTGTTTTTGCAATAAAAGTCTACTTGTTATCTTTTTTAGCAAAATTAAGTTTTTTGAAAGATTCTGTTTAAATTTATCATTTAATATAAAATCTGCTTTAAACAAATTACATCTAAATTCATATATCTTTGCTAATGTCTTAAACCCTCTAATTTTCATCAGGTTATCAATTGCATCTTTATCTCTTATCCTCTTACCAAACTTACACTTATAGTAGTCAGTTAAAATAAACCAATTAACACTGAACTCTTTAACATCTGGATTGTCTTTTAGAAAGTTAGTCTTTTCATCTTCCTTTTTTAGGATATCACTAAGAAAATTTTCAATTCCATATTCATCCTTAATGTAATCAATATAGTCATCGCCATAAGCCATTTTTAGGTAAATTATTCTAGGTACTTTATTTCTCCTTTCTTTCATTTTTTAAAGACTCTTTATGAGTTGAAATGAATCTCTTATGTCTTTTTTGTAGTCTTCTATACCAAGCTGACTAACTGGATATTGTCCATTTGCAGAATTATCATGATGGGTAAGATTGGCTAGTACTGTATCAATAGCTGTCCTCTTACTATTTGTTGAGTAAGGACCTCCTACTTCTTCTAATTTATCTAACATAGACCCAACAGTATTTATTTCTTTGGTTAATTCGATTGGGTATTTAATTTTAAGTACATGTTCAATAACCTTTCTGATACAAGAATGAGCATTTTTTACAATAGCTAAGTCTTGTGAAGATGTGGCATTTTTCATATCAGCAATCCAACAGTTATAGTCTGACATGAATTCTGGGTCTTCATTTGGATTACAAGCTACTAAATCACTTCCTTGTGCATCTAGTGCTATCTTTAAAAAGACAGCAGAAGTATCAGATCCATTTTCTGCGTGTATTAGATGATAAAAACCTTTCTCGTGAGTTAGTAAAATTAACTGTTTATTTGTACTTGCTAAGATTCTTTTAATTTCAGTTAAAATAATTCTTTTTCTGTCAGAATCAAAACTAGAAACAGGATCATCCATTACAACAACATTAATTGTTGTATCGTTTTTCACTGTAGCTAAAAAGAAAGATAATGCAAGAATCCATTTATCACTATCACTTAAGCAGTTTTTAATCGTCATTTCGTTATCACCACCATCATTTGAAATCGGATTACCACTCATACCTAGGACAAATAAATCTTGTCTTTGGTTTCCTTTAAAACTAAAAGATTGAACTTCAAAATCACAGTTACAAGCACCTAATATCGTATTGATATCTGTTAACATGCTGGACGAAAGTCCATTTGCATATGCGAGGTATTCATCCCATAAAGTAGATTTTTGAGAACTAAGTCCTTCGTTGTCTTTCTTTGCTTTTTGATATTTTTCGCATCGTTCTTTCCAGGAATTAAAGCGTTCTTTGTTTGCAAGTAATTCGTTCAATGTTTTCTCTATTTCTGTCTTTCTATCAGCTGGGTTTTGGAATTTAACTAGTTCTGCGTCGATGGTAGCAATATGAACTTTTACTTTTTTAGAAATTTCCAAAAATGATGCACCATTAAAATCACTGGCTAAATCATCTTTTTTATCTGAAATAGATTTCTTACAAGTCGGAAAGAGAGCGTCTATGTCTGAAAAATCTAAATCTAAAGTATAACCAGATTGTTCTAGATCTGTTTTTATTTTTTCTATTTCAGCAGAAAATGTATCTTTTGGAAATAATTCCTCAGCTCCTTTAATAGCTTTTTGGAGATTTCTATAGTTTTCATTATAAATAAGGTCTATTGTTTTTAGAAATTCTTTTGCTGATTCAGTGGTTATTTGTTGTGTACAAAAGGGGCAACTTTCATTTTCACCAGGAATTCGCATCTTAGATCCCGTTTGAAGAAAACTACTATATGATTGCTTACTCTCTTCTTGGTTTATGTGAGTATCAAAATGACTAGCGATAAGATCGCTGTTTACTGAAAGTTTCTCTGAAATTTTTGATGTATCGAAATCTTGATAATTTTCAAGTAATACCTTAATGCTTTTTAATTTGCTCGAAATTATTTCAGAGTTTTTAACCTTATCAAGTTCCTTTTGATTTTTTTCTATCTCTTTATCAACATCGGGAATCTCAACAAGTGCGAGAAAAATATCAAATGCAAGACCACCCAAAAGGTGCTTATTTCTTGAATACTCGTTGCTTGTTGATGTTTGAGTTCTTGTATTTTCTCCAATCAACTCAGTAAGACCAGCAATTTTAATATTGTATTCAGAACCTTTTGATCCAAGCATGAATGCTTCAATAGTTTTCTGTTGATCTGGTCCAATCTGTTGATTTTGAGTGTACACACTTTCCCTTACGAAATGATTATCAAAAACAATTATATCTTTAGATTCAGCACTCCATTTATTCTCGTCTGTAGTGTATCTGTATTCTCCTATAGGTGTTGTTACTTCAGGAATAATTTTTACTGCTTGTTTCTGGCTACCAATTGTCTTTCTACCAACTATATAATCTGGCTTATTATCTTTTAGAGATCTGAAAATCGAGGTTAGTGTGCTTTTTCCAAAAGTATTTTTCCCATATATAAAAGTATTCTTTTTAAAGAATTGTTCGTCGCCCTCGGTCTTTGCATTTTTGAATCGACCTACATTATTTATCTCTATTTTCTTAAACATAATATATATCTTGAAGCGACCACTAAACTAGCCGTTATTTTTCTATTTTACCATTTTTAGCTTGATTTTTCTATCTTTCATTGTCTTTTATTTTGTTGC
>CAZSFU010000047.1:0-3111 GCA_964606205.1 uncultured Candidatus Saccharibacteria bacterium
GGTAAATCATATAAACCAGTTTTTGATTATTATCAAAACAAGGAAATTCCAAATATAGAAAATGGTTGGAAAATCTATCACGGAGATTTTGTTACTATGGATTCTGGAACAGGGGTGGTGCATATAGCACCCGCTTTCGGTGAGGACGACTATGAGCTTTCAAAGACAGAGAGCCTGCCTTTTATTCAGCATGTAGCAAAAGACGGAACTTTCAAGCCAGAAGTCACAGACTTTGCTGGAATGAAAGTTAAGCCAAAGAGTGATGATGAAAAGGAAAGATTTTCTGCAGACATCGTTGTAATAAAATATCTTCAAGACCACGGAACTTTTTTTGCAAAAGAAAAACTAGTCCACCCATATCCTCATTGTTGGAGATGCGATAGTCCACTTTTGAACTACGCTACTACATCTTGGTTTGTGAATGTTACAAAGATGAAAGATAGACTAGTTGAGATAAACAATGGCGTGTCTTGGACTCCAGCTGAAATAGGAGAGGGTAGGTTTGGAAAGTGGCTAGAGGGGGCTCGAGATTGGGCTGTATCACGAAGTCGCTACTGGGGCGCACCTCTACCTGTTTGGGAGAATGAAAAGGGAGAGAGAACTTTTATTGGAAGTGTGGACGAACTAAAAAAATACACCAAAAAGTCTGGCAACAAATATTACATAATCCGTCATGGTGAGGGGGAGCACAACGTTGCAAATATTATAAGTTCTAAAAAAGATGACAATTTTCACTTAACAGAAAAGGGCAGAGAGCAGGTAAGGGTCTCGGCGGAAATGTTGAGAGAGAAAGGTATTACAAAAATAATTTCTTCACCATTTGTTAGGACAGTAGAAACTGCTGAAATAGTAAGAGAAGTCTTGGGTTTGGATAAGTCAAAATTATCGTTTGATGACAGGTTGGGAGAACATGATCTCGGCACGCTAAGTGGCCAAAGTGTTGATGAGTACCATAATATTGCAAAAACAGATGACGATATATATGAAATGAAAGTTGGTGGAGGAGAGAGTCTTCTGGATGTTAAAGTTCGAACAGGTGAGTTTATTTATGATACAGATAAGGCATATCAAAATGAAACAATACTTATCGTTGCGCACGAGCATACATCGTGGGCTTTGGAGTCTGCTGGAAGAGGGTACAACAAAAAACAAACAATTGACTTTGCTAAAGATAAAGATGAGTTTATAAAAAATGCAGAAGTGCATGAGCTTGATTTCGTTAGACTTCCACATAATGAAAATTATGAAATAGATTTACATCGACCGTACATTGACGATGTTGAAATGGTAAATGAAAATGGAGAAATGCTGACTCGAGTTCCAGAAGTGTTTGATACATGGTACGACTCGGGTTCAATGTCTTTTGCATCACAGCACTATCCATTTGAAAACAAAGAAGAGTTTGAAAAGGACGGTAGCTTGATTTTCCCAGCAGACTTTATTGCAGAAGGTTTGGATCAAACAAGAGGGTGGTTCTATACGCTTCTGGTTATGTCTGTAGGGCTGTTTGATAGAAGCCCATACAAACACGTTCTCGTTAACGGTCTTGTTTTGGCTGAGGATGGAAAGAAAATGTCGAAAAAACTAAAGAACTATCCTGATCTTATGGATATCGTAAACAAGTATGGGGCAGATAGTATGAGGTATTATCTTATATCTTCACCATTGGTAAAGGCAGAGGATTTTAACTTTTCAGAAAAAGGAGTAGATGACGTGTCAAAGAAACTCGTACAGAAACTTTACAACGTAGTGTCCTTCTATGAGATGTATCCCACAACTAGATCTGGAGTTCCAGAACCAACAGTATTGGATAAGTGGATGCTATCGAGGTTAAACGAGTTAAATAAAACCATTTCAACTTCTTTAGATAAATATGAGCTAGATAGGGCGTCTCGACCGGTATTGGATTTTGTTGATGACCTTTCAACTTGGTACTTGAGACGTTCTAGAGATAGATTTAAATCTGACGATACAAACGTTAAACATACTGCGTCATATTATATGGGGCATGTATTGAGAGAGTTATCAAAACTCATTGCTCCTTTTGTTCCATTTACGGCAGAGGAAGTTTACAAAAGAGTTGGCGGTGAAAAAGAATCAGTTCATTTGGAGAGCTGGCCAGAGGCGGGCGATGTTGATGTCGAAATAATCGAGAGTATGAAAAAAGTTCGTGAAGTCGTAACCTCTGCTTTGGAGATAAGACAAAAGTCTGGACACAAAGTTCGCCAGCCACTCGCAAAACTTTCCATCGCAGAAAATCTTTCACAAGAGTTGTTAGATATTATTGCTGATGAAGTAAATGTAAAAAAAGTTGTTGTTGAAGGAACAGAAGTAAAACTCGATACAGAACTAACGGAGGGTCTAAAGAAAGAGGGAATCGCTCGAGACATCATCCGAGCTATTCAGGATGCGAGAAAGAAAGAAAACCTAAATCCAAGTGATGCGATAAAGCTCGTTATCATGACAGACAAGAAAGAAATAGTGGACGAATACATGGAAATGATAAAGTCTCCAACGGGTGTTACTGAAATATCTTATTCAGGAGACAAACAGGCCTACCCGGTTGAGGTGGAAGGTGAGACATCTTTCTCTGTGATAAAGTAGGGACAATGTCCTACCATATTTACACAACAGAAGGGATTATTCTAAAAAGGGCTCCTTTTGGCGAGGCCAACCTGCTTCTATATATTTTAACAGCCGACCTCGGATTGATCATTGCTTCCGCTCGATCTGCTAGGGTGTCTGCTTCAAAGCTTCGTCCTGCACTACAGGAGTACGCTCATGTCACCGTGTCTTGTGTAAAAGGAAAGGGTGGTTGGAAGGTCACAAATGTTGCTTCAATAGAAAACTATTTTTTTGAGTCACCAGAACATGCGCACAGAGTATTGGCTCAGGTTGTAGCTTTGCTAATAAAAATGATGCCAGGGGAGGCAAGTCATCCTGCAGTTTTTTCTTTGGTAAAAAATGCTTTTACTGAACTTAAAAATATTGGAAAGGAAAATCTAGAAAGTTTCGAGATGCTTATGGTTTTGAGAGTGATGTTTGAGTTGGGTTATGTAGCAAAAAATGAATTGTTAGAAAATATTTTAGATAATAATCATGACTGGTCTC
>CAZSFU010000048.1:0-3108 GCA_964606205.1 uncultured Candidatus Saccharibacteria bacterium
AAGTTTAAAGATGAAGAAATAAAAGATTTAAAGAAACTTTCAAAGAGCGTAAACGAAGCTCTAGAAGTCTTTATCTCTGTTGGTTTGGAGAAAGCAATGACAGGCTTTAATTAACAAAAAACCTCTCGATATCGAGAGGTTTTTTGTTAGTTTTATTACTCAGCTTTCTTACTTGGGTCAACGTATGACAGTGTCATTTTCTGCTCCTTTGCGTCGAACATAGTTATCTTGAACTTGTAGTTCTTTCCAAGTTCTAGAGAACTGTGTAGTTTCTCATCTGAACCAAACTCTGAAATGTGAACTAGTCCTGCGATACCTTCTTCGATTGATGCAAGAGCTCCGTGTTTGTTGAACTTGATAACAACTCCTTCAACAACATCGTCTTTCTTGTATTTCTTCTCAGCTTCTTTCCAAGGGTTTTCCTTTAGAGCTTTGATAGATAGAGATATCTTTCCGTCTTTGATTTCAATAATCTTTACTTTGATTTTCTCTCCGATGTGGAATAGAAGTTTTGGATTTTCAACTAGTGCCCAGTCGATTTCTGAAATATGCACTAGACCTTCTAGACCTTCCTCAAGCTTTACGAATACACCAAAGTCTACCATTCCTGTAACTTCACCCATTACCTCGTCGTTAAGCTGGTATTTACCAATGATGTAGTCTTTGTTCTTCTGCTCAGGGTTTTTCTCAGAGAAGATAAGTTTACCTTCTTTTGGAGAAGCACCGATGATGGCAACTGATATTTTCTGACCAACTAGTTTTTTTAGTTCTTCTAGAATTCTATCCTTGTCTCCATCTGAAACTCGCGGATAGTGCTCTGTTTTAAGCTGTGATGCTGGAAGGAATCCAGAAATACCCTGCCATGAAAGGATAAGACCTCCTTTGTTTGCCTCCTGTACAGGAAGCTCAAAGATTTTCTTGTCTCGGATAGCATCCTCTGCTTCTGACCAGATCAAAGCTTGTCTAGCCTCCTTTAGAGAGATCTCGATGTAACCGTCTTTGTTAGAAATACTTATTACCTTACCGGCAACGCTGTCTCCAACGTTGATTTTTTTTATGATATCTCGAGCGTTTATATATTCTCGTCCATAAATAATACCAGTACCAAAAGGTGGTATGTCTATATAAACTGCTGACTTTTCGATACCTATAACTTTACCCTCGACTACGTCGTCGATAGATGGGGGATTTGCTGATGCATCTAGGACTTTGTCCATAGCTGTAGTTTTTTTACTAACTTCAGCTTCCTCCATTACTTCTTCTTCAATAACTTGTGCTTTCGCCATTTTAGTATATGTGCTTTAGGCTTTTCGATCCCCAACTACTGTGTCCGGATGGGTCGAGGTTAAGTCCTATTGCGGCTAGTAATATACAAGGGATAAGTATACTGAAAAATAATGATTTGGCAATTGTTATTTTGATATGCTAGTGTTATTTGCAGGGAGGTGGAATGGCTGAAAAGTTGTCGAACGATGGTGTGTGGAGAGGTGTGTTGAGAACGGTATCCGGTCTCCTATTGGTCGCTGTTGCTTTGGCTGGCGTTGTTTCAGTGGCCAGTCAGAGCGCGACTACTGCGAGGTGCACGTACGCGCACCTTGCTACACCAGCAGTGGAAGCTCTGGCTGGTAAGCCCGTGAAGATCGAAGACCTTGCGCAGATCGAGCAGATTCTGGAATACAGGAACTCTGAATTCCGTGAGATGCTCATGAGGCGTGGCGTAACCAAGGATCAGATCGATAACTTTCGGTACGGGCGCTACAAGCTCGTCCGGGAGGAGTAGTCGCCCAAACGGGCTCGACAGAGAAGCGCTCGGCGCTGTCCCTGCCGAGCCTTTTCTTTTACTTAAATATTTCACGGAAAAATTTTTTCTGCTATACTGTCTGCATTATGATAATCACACACCACGGAGCGGATTTTTTTAAAGTTTCATTCGGAGATACGACTATTGCTGTAAATCCTATTTCAAAAGATTCAAAACTAAAGTCTACAAAGTTTGGTAGCGACATAACCCTGGTTTCTCTTAACTCACCTGATCACAACGGCGTTGAGCAAACTTCTCGTGGAGAAAAAGAGTCTTTTGTTATCCAAGGTCCTGGTGAGTACGAGGTTCAGGGTGTTTTTATAAAAGGTTTTCTGTCTAACTCTGTTTACGGTGGCAAGGAACATATAAACACTATATATACAGTTGCACTCGAGGGTATCAACCTTGGTTTTCTAGGGGCGCTTTCGGATGAAAAGCTTTCTTCTGAAGCAAAAGAGGGCCTAGAGGGTATAGATATTCTTTTTGTTCCGGTTGGTGGAGATGGGGTTTTGGATCCTGCTGTTGCACACAAACTAGCTGTGGCTTTTGAACCAAAAATAATTATTCCAAGTCATTTTGCAGAAGTCGGTGAAAAAGATGCTTTGAAAAAGTTCTTAAAGGAGTCTGGAGAGGAGAGTGTAAAGCCAATAGATAAGCTGACGATAAAGAAGAAGGATGTTGAGGGTAAAGAAGGGGAGGTTATAGTTCTCGAGGCTCTTTAAACTTCCAAATTTGGTAAATTTCTTTGTTCATTTTAAAAAATGTTTGAAATTATTGAAAAAATTAGACGAAAACCAGAGAGCTCAAAAAATAAAATCGCTTTTTTGACCTCTTTTACCGTATCCGGATTTATTTTTGTTATATGGCTCACAGTTATATACCCTGATCTCAGTTTCGTAGAAAAACAAAAGCAGGTTGCATCAGCAGGTGAGGCTGGCGTTTTTTCTAGTTTTGTGGAGAATGTAAAACAAGGATTTGTCGGTATCAAGCAGGAAGCTGGAATGATTAAAAACATAATAAATAACGTAGTTGTAAATGTTGCAACTAGTACACATTATTCTGCAGAAACCGGAACTAGTAGTGCAGCTTTTCCTACTGGCAATTTTCAAAACATAGCCACAACAACAGACGAAACCAGCACTGGTTTTTAGTTGGATTCTAAAGTCCAATATGGTACAATAGGCGGGTAATTTTCACTTTAATATGGCTAAAAAATCAAATCCAGAAGAACCAAAAATTGTTGCTCCGCACGTAAACGTTGTCTCTCAGGAAATCACTGATGAGATGAAAACCTCATTTATTGACTA
>CAZSFU010000049.1:0-2948 GCA_964606205.1 uncultured Candidatus Saccharibacteria bacterium
TGATTGTTTTCACAACTTCATATGATTGTGCTCCCTTAACGGCAACTTTCTGACCATCTCTAGTCATGATGATAGTGTTCGGCGTTCCTTCTCCGCCCGCATTCATTGCATCCTGAACGCTTTCTGCAACTTTATTTGCATATTTACCACTTGATAGACATGTATTGAATTTCTTTACATCAAGTCCGACAGTCTTTGCAATTGCTGGAAGTGCGCTTGGGTCGAGCGTATCATTAGAATTGGTTTGGGTGAAAATCTGATCGAGGTATTCCCAGAATTTATCATTACCACCAAGTTCTGCTGCGCACTCTGTAGCTTCTGCCTCTTTTGGAGCCTTACTATGGAGAGATTTTATTGGGAAATGTCTGTAAACCCATGCAACTTTTCCGTCTTTTGTGTACTCTGCGGCCATTTGCTTCATTGTCTGATGGAATGTCTTGCAAAATGGACATTCAGTATCGGAATACTCAATTACAAACACCTCTGCATTTGGATTACCGTAAATATGATCATCTGTACTAATAGGTTTCATATTCATGTCTCCAATTGATGGAATTTGTTTTGAATTTGCATTGCCCACAGATTCATTTGCCTTCGGTGAATAATAGAGTCCAGCTGCAATGAGGGCGCCTGATACAAGAATAGAAAATGCTACAAGGAGTGAACTTTCTTTTTCTTTTGGTTTTGTTTCTATTGGGTCCATTGTGAGTTGAATTAATGTTTAACATCCGCAATTATACCATAGTCGCTCATCGGGCAACATGGTACATTGTATATATGACTATACTTACTGGTCTTATATTAGGCATTGTGCAGGGACTTACAGAGTTTATCCCTGTTTCTTCATCGGGGCATCTTATTTTGGCCCATAAGTTTCTTGGAAGTGTATCCTCAAACGATCTTTCGATTGATGCAGTACTTCAGCTTGCCACGGTTCTTGCAGTGCTTGTATATTTTTGGAAAGATCTGTGGGGATTACTTATGAGTTTTTTTAGATTTGTTATAAGAAAGCCAATTGAGTACAAAGAACGGACTTTGCTAATCTCGATAATTATCGGCACGATACCTGCATTGGTACTTGGTCTTATTCTTGAAAAATATATGGAAAGTATGTTTCGGGAGGCACATTTTGTAGCATATGCGTTATTTTTTGGAAGTGTGCTGATGTATGTAGCGGAAAGATTTGCGAAACAAAATAAAGAACTTACGATTGTAAAAGGCTTTCAGATTGGATTGTATCAATGCTTAGCTTTATTATCTGGAGTTTCAAGATCTGGCTCAACAATTTCCGGAGGATTGCTCTCAGGACTATCAAGAGAGGAGGCGACACGATTTAGTTTTTTATTATCGTTCCCTATAATCCTAGGTTCGGGTCTTAAGAAGCTCTATGATCTCATTAAGATGGGAAATCTCGTTTCGCTTGGACTGCCTCTTGGAGTGGCATTTGTGGCAGCTTTTGTTGTCGGAATGTTTGCAATTCATTTTCTTATTAAGTATTTAAGGCAACACAAGCTTACAGTGTTTGTATGGTACAGAGTAGCACTTGCTGTAATCATTGTTATCTTTTTATAAGAAAATACCCTCAAGTGAGGGTATGTTAGGTTGCTTATCAAGCCCGAAACAGTATGAGGATTAGGCCCAAAAAGCCTATTCCTCCGAAGAATAATCCCAGAAAGTGTGGTGGGTATAATTCTTTGTTGTCATGATTTCTTTTTAAGAGAAGCATTATTCCAACGATAATGCATGCTTCAAATGTCAAAAGGAACATTGGTAACTCCGTATTGTTAAATCCTCGATCAGGATACATTTAAATTAAGACCTTGTCAATTCGCTCATAACAACAAAAAACCGCCAGTACAGAAGTACTGGCGGTCGTAGACCGGAGAGTGTTACTTTCTCCGATTAACTTTCCCACCTCGGACATGGGCGCGAAGATCTTCTTCCACTTGCTCGAAGTGCTCATTGCGGAGCATCTCCTCCTGTTCGAGCTTCTTTTTACGGAGTCGCTCTGCCTCGAGATCCTGCTCGCGATATGCTTCCGCGATTTCCATGTCGATGATCTCATTTTCAGTGAGCTCACGCTCGAGGCATCGGCCCCCGTCCCATTCCCAGAGCGTATCTTCGATTGGGAAGTCATCTTTGTTGAACGGAAAGGGGAGAGCAAGCTCGGTTTCCTGATTTTCATTTTCAGGCATCTTGTCCTCGCGGGTTGATTAAATGAATTTTCTTGTATTATAGCACAACAAATAGTGCTTTGTCAATATATAAAATATGGCCTATATCATGAGGATTATTACTTAAAAAGGAAGTGTATGGGTGACTGCACTTTCAACTTTCTCCTCCCATGTAGAGGTATTGAGAGGTATTGAAATAAGTTCTCCACCTTCTTTGAAAATAAGTTTATTATTCGCACGTGCATACTCATAGATTTCTTTTGTGATTTTTACATCTTGGATACAGTAATCGATAACTTTCTGTTTTTCACCATTTCTCCACCATATCGTTGCCTCGATACCGTGACCGGATTTATGTGCACCAAGAGTGCCTTCTGCAATTTGATCGAGTTTCATTCTTCTTCCAAAAGAATTTTTAATTTCTTTTAAGATATCAAGACTTTTGAATTTCGTGAGATCTCCTGGGTAGTATTTATTTAGGAGTGGAATGTCGAAGTGATCAGAGTTAAATCCTATGATAAGGTCAGCACTTTCAAAAAGTGGCCACATCTTCGGTAAGTCTTCTTGCAAATAATGCTCATATACATCACGCTCCGAATCATATACTCCTACTACTGTTAAATCCAAAGCAGCAGGATCATTTGATCCAACTTCAGAAAAAATATTACTCGTTTCAATATCAAATACAATCTTTTTCATTCGGTTATGACTTGCGGATGAGCTCAGCGACTTCTTCCTGCGTAAATGTTTCTTCCTTTCCAGTGATAAGATGCT
>CAZSFU010000050.1:0-2940 GCA_964606205.1 uncultured Candidatus Saccharibacteria bacterium
CCATGTTCACGGTGGTATCAATCCAGTTTCTGATATTGAGGTTATTAACTTTGAACTAATTTTGGCAGACACTGAAACAGTTACAAAACGTCTCGGAACCTTACAAAAGGATGTTAAAGCTAACAGAAAGGAGGCTGTGTTTGAAAATGAAGTGTTGAATAAAGTCGACGCGGTTTTGAAACAAGGCAAGTTAGTCAACACGCTTGTTTTGGATGAGAAAGAAATACCTGTTGTAAAACAATTAAACCTTTTGACTGCAAAGCCGATCATGTACGGACTGAACAAAAAAGCTGGAGGAAAGAATCTAGATGAGATGAACGACGAAAGATTTGCAAAACTTTTACAGTTTTTCAAAGATAATAATGCCCAGTATATTATCATCGATGCAAATATAGAAAATGAACTGAAGGATCTAGAGGGAGAAGAAAAAGAAGTTTTTAGAGTAGAGCTTGGTGGAAAAGATGATGGTATTGATAACCTTATCAAAGCTGGATATAAACTTCTAAACCTCATTACGTATTTTACAACGGGAGTACAGGAAACAAGAGCTTGGACTATATTAAAGGATTCAACAGCTCCTGTGGCTGGTCAGGCGATACATACTGATTTCAAAGATAAGTTTATTCGTGCAGAGGTGGTTCATTGTGATGATCTTCTAAATGCTGGTGGTTACGCTCCTGCAAGAGAAAAAGGAAAGGTGAGAACGGAGGGGAAGGAATATATCGTCAAAGACGGCGACGTGATCGAATTCAAAATTTGATAATGCTTTATACAAAAATTTAGACAAGAAGAAAACCGTAAGAATTACGTTGGGGGTGTGTACAAGACCATGTTGCTTTGGTCACCCCAACTCTTACGGTTAGCCGACTCGCGTCGCTCCTTGCGGAGAAGTGGGAGATTGGCCAGTCTTCTCTCCACGAGTAAAATAAGTATAACATAATTTTAATCCAATACACATAAATATTGTGGTATAATTGTAGAATGAAAAAAGGATACAAAGACAATATAGAAAAACTTACGCAGGAAAATGAGAACTTTAGAAAGGTCCTCTATACTGGTGAGAAAAGTCAGTTAGTTTTGATGTCACTTCTTCCAGGAGAAGACATTGGCGAGGAGGTGCACGATGAGAATGATCAGTTTTTCCGTTTCGAGTCAGGAACAGGAAAGGTTGTTATTAACGAAACAGAGTACGATGTCACTGACGGCGATGCTGTTATCGTGCCACGTGGTGCAAAGCATAATGTAATAAACACTGGGGAGGACCGTCTAAAGCTCTACACGATTTACAGTCCGGCTCATCACCAGGATGGTGTGGTGCGTGGCACAAAAGCAGAGGCGGAGGCAAGTGGACCAGAATTCGACGGGAAAACAACTGAATAGCTTGTATTAATTGAGATTATTAAATATTTAAATTTATGGAACCAACAAAACCAAAAATAAGTGTAAAAGATTTCTTTCTAAACATTGGTGCAACTATCGCACTATATACAGTAGTTATTACTCTGGTAACGCTTTTGTTTACTGTTATTAACTTTGCATTTCCTATGGTAACTAACAGTTACATGGGCAGTTCTAGTATTTCATGGTCAGTATCTATATTGTTCGTGTTTACGCCTATTCTTATATTGCTTATGTGGTTACTCGAGAAGCAGTATATACAAGAGCCAGAGAGAAAGGACTCGGGTATACATAAATGGCTTACATACCTAACACTGTTTTTGGCTGGTTTTGCTGTAGCTGGAGATCTAGTGTCTGTTATCTACTATTTTATCGATGGTCAGGAACTAAGCACAGCATTTCTTCTAAAGTGCGCAGTGCTACTAGTAGTTGCGGGTAGTTTGTTCGGATACTATCTATCTGATGTTAGAGGTAGACTCCAGCACAAAGGCAGAGTTGTGTGGCGAGTAGTTTCAGTTTTGGTAGTCATCGCTTCTGTTATATGGGCATTTTCTGTTTTGGGTTCTCCTAGAACACAAAGACTGTATAAATACGATAGTGCTAAAGTCTCTGACATTATGAACATAGACAATGCAGTGCAGGCATACTTTGGTAACAAAAGCGTGTTGCCAAAAGATTTTGTTGAGCTTTCAACATTAAACTACTATGTAAATAAAATTGATTCTCAAAATCAGAAAAGCTATGAGTATGTAGTTACAGGGAAAAATACATATGAGTTGTGTGCAGATTTCAACAAATCATCATCTGATCGAACAAATGTTCGAGAAACATATCCATATGGAGGACCATCTTGGACACATCCAGCAGGAAGACACTGTTTTCAGAGAGACGTGTCACCAAGCCAGTTTCCGGGCGTGAAGATATAGGTAAAATCTAAAGTTTAAGTTTCAACAAAAACCACCTGATAGCTATGTCAGGTGGTTTTTGCAAACCCCGCCTTTTTTGGTACGATGATGTATATGAAAGAATATAACCATCTCGATATTGAAAAGAAATGGCAGAAAAAGTGGGCTGCCAAAAAAGTCTATAAAACTCAAAATAATTCTAAAAAGAAAAAGTACTATGTGCTCGATATGTTCCCGTATCCATCTGGAGTTGGTTTGCATGTAGGACACCCAAAGGGCTACATAGGTTCAGATGTTTTTGCACGATTCAAAAAAATGCAGGGAATGAACGTTTTGCATCCTATGGGATATGACGCTTTTGGTTTGCCCGCAGAGCAGTATGCGTTGGAGCACAATATAAACCCACGGAAAGCTGTTATAGAAAATGTGAAAACTTTTGAAAAGCAGTTATCGAACATCGGTCTTTCATATGACTGGGATCGGAGAGTTAATACAACTGATCCAGAGTTTTACAGGTGGACTCAGTGGATTTTCTTGAAAATATATAACTCTTGGTATAACAAAGACGCTAACAAGGCCGAGCCTATTGAAAATCTCGTAAAGAAGTTTGAGAAAGATGGAAATCGAAGAGTAAATG
>CAZSFU010000051.1:0-2930 GCA_964606205.1 uncultured Candidatus Saccharibacteria bacterium
GTCTTCACTCTTTCGATTTTCTCCCAACGTTCGAGACGATGACGGTTGAGTTTTCTGTACCTTTTGTCGATGGTGCCACAAACCACAACCACCTGATGGTTGAGGAACATGGTCCAAAGAAAGTAAACAGAAAACCCGGCCGTGATTACCGCACCCGAAACTGGTGATAGAAACCAAAGCAGTGAATACGAGATCATGAGTGTTACGAGGACTGTGAAGCCATCAAACATCAAGACTCTCTGTAGATCGAGCAAGCTCCATCTCCCCTTGTCGATGTTAGCGACACTGAGTGATGAGCTATGCTCTGTGTGTTGACCAAGAGATTTTTCGAAAAGTCTCTTGGTAATGAAATCGTCGAGAGTGCCCTGAAGCGTGGCCACGATTGACTCTCGACTCCTCGCCTGTTTGTAGTGGGCGAATTTCTGCACCACATACATCAGGGCAGATCCCGCAATTCCAAACACGATGGTGTTTACTGACCTCACCGTCAGTCCATTGATGATGTATGAGATCATGTATGGGATCATAGCCTGACACAAGTTGCTCAGAACCAAGAACCCCACCATGCGTTTGAACCACCACAACTGTTCTGGTGTCTGGAGGTTTCTCCAGGTCCAGATCAGTACGTTTACTGATTCCCGAGCACTGTGTAGGTACTCAGTGAATGTTGTCGACTTCCTATCGATGTCCTCGATATCCACTCATCCACCTCCAAACTGTTAAAGAGCAAAAGGAACTAAAAATGCCGCGTTACGCGGCATTTTTAGCACTCAATCGCTCTTGATTAAGTTCTAGAAATACAGCGTAACCCACCCGCGTATTTTGCAGGGGTGTTTTTTGATACAACAGAAGAAACGAAGCCTGTTCGGCCTTTTCCTTTGATATTCATTTGGTTACTAATATTTGTCATCAAATTTATATTACATAACCAGCACTATTTGTCAAGACTTGATTTCTTCATATAAACAATCCAAAAGTTGCGTTTGTAACTCCTGCCACTTATTTTTGAGTAGCTTGTCTTTTTTGTTATATGAATAATTTCAAAAAACTTTTGATATGTAGTGATAAGATCATCTTTTGTCCAAGCTCTCTCTGTCACACCAACTTCAGGCATAATATACGTATCTTTTTCCTTTCCGGGATTATTCTTTATCAAGTATTTAGCGTTTTCATCCCCTTCTTTGCACAAAGCTTTTGTGAAAAAATACGCCCCATTTTTTAACACTCTATTTGTCTCAGAAAGAAATGTTTCTCTTTCGGCCTCGGTTAATGAGTTTGAGGAAGTAATATCTAGTGCAATATCAACTGAGTTATCGCCTAACGGAAACTGCTCACCTATACTTTGTTTAATATATTTTATTTGTAGTCCAGCATTCATTGCGTATTCATTTGCGATACTAACCGCTGTTTTGGAGATCTCCAAACCAGTTACTGTATTCCCCATTTCTGAAAAATAAAAACTGTTTCTACCCGCACCAGATCCTAGATCTAGTATATTAAGGTTTTCTATAGCAATCTTTTCCTCTTTTTTTAAAAATTGGACAAAGCGAACAACGTCACTTTGCGGTTCGTTGGCCTTGGTAAGAAATTTAGAGTTTTTGTATTCCTTGTCCCAAACTTGTTCTTGAGTCATAAAGGTATCCTATCATAATTGTTACTGAATGCTATTTAATATATATTTATTACATGACCATTTTGCTTCTATTCATTTTTCTTGTATTTATACTGATTTCAATAATATTTTTGGCTATATTTGCTGCGCAGCTCATTGCAGTATTTACCACTGATGCACCTTTCGTATCTGTGCCAAAAGAAATAATTGATGAAATAATTGTTAATCTTGAGCTCGAAAGTAACAGCCACCTATTTGATCTAGGTTGTGGAAACGCAAAGCTTTTAGTGGAAGCCACAAAAAGATACCCAAACATTTTGGCGACCGGAGTGGAGATTGGGTTTCTGCCATACTTTATTGCTAAAATCAAAACTTTTAAATACAGAAATATTAAAATTATAATGGAAAATATATTTAAGACTGATTTAAATAAAGCTACTCACATTTTCCTTTATCTATATCCTAACGTGATAAACAAACTCCTTCCACAGATTAGACTACAGTGTAAACCTGGCACGACAATCGTATCTTGTGATTTTCAATTCAAAGAAATAATACCATCAAAAGTAGTTGATCTTTCGTATGTAAATCCTTCTTCTCCTCGAGGAAGAAAACTTTATATATACAAAATTTAGATTTTATTTGGGATTTCTACTGTAAAGGTTGACCCCATACCTCTTCCCTCTGATTCTGCCCATACACGGCCCTTGTGAGCCTCAATAACACCTTTCACAAAAACTAGTCCGAAACCAGTAGAATTTGTGTTTATTTTAATAGATTCTTCTCCTCTTCCCCCTGACTTAAATAGTTTTGTTTTGTCTTCTGGAGATAGTCCAACACCTGTATCTGTTATTTTCAATCTAATACTCTTATTTGATTTAGTCAAATTTATAGATATTTCCCCATCTGGTGTGTAGTTTATAGAGTTGTCTAGCAAATTCCTTATAGCTTCACCCATCTCAAGTGAATCCCCTGTCATGCCATAGTCAGAATCATCTACCTTTAAGCTGATTTTCAAACCTTTCTTTTCCGCTTTATCTTTTTGTTTTTCAAATGTTTCAGTTACAACTTTCTTGAAATCCATCTCTTTCATATCATAAGGCAACGTACCGTTTTCCGCAGACGCTCCTTTTAAAATATTTTGAACATAGTTAACACCTATATCAGCTTCATCTAGACCCTTTTCAAGTAAAAACTTTGAATCTGCTGGCATTTCTCCGTAGTCATCAGTCATTAACTCTGCAAAAATATTTTTTATATTTCCAAGTCTACCTTTCACCTGGTGGTTCATAAAGTGCATCAAACTAGCTTGTCCTTG
>CAZSFU010000052.1:0-2775 GCA_964606205.1 uncultured Candidatus Saccharibacteria bacterium
GATGTTCTACATGTTTGATAAATACCAGCAATACGTTTTTCAAAATCAACTCCAGATTCAATAGAGCCAAGCACTTCATCACTAGCACCAAATACACCCTTAAACAACTTAAATTTTTGATCGAGTAACTCATATACACGTTCATCCGCAGCATTTTTTCTGTTTACGAAGTTGATAACTACGACATCATGTTTCTGTCCATATCGATGACAACGACCAATACGTTGTTCAATACGCTGTGGGTTCCATGGCAAGTCATAATTAATAACCAGAGAACAGAACTGTAAATTAACACCCTCGGCACCTGCTTCAGTAGCAATCATTATTTCTGCTTCATCTTTAAAATACTCAATTAGTGCTGCTCTGGTATCAGCTGTTTTTGAACCCGTTATCTTGTCAGTGTCTTTATTTTTTTCAATCCAATTTTTATATATTTCTTTTGATTTATCATCATTATTTGAACCATTAAACAGAACAATTTTATCTTTATATCCATTATTTGCGAGAAGAGTTTCGGCTAAATAATGTTGTGTAATTGTGGACTCAGTAAAAATAATAGCTTTCTTTTTTGCGCCTAATTCAGATGTCATCTCAAAACCTTTTTTTAACGCAGTTATTAACGCGTCACCTTTTGAGTTGGTGTATATGCTTTTTGCCAGATTTCTAAAATTTTCTAGATCGGATTTTTCTTTTTCCATTAACTGAACATCCTCCTTAGTAAATACTTTCTGTTCTTTTTCACCTTTTTCTTTTTCATCTTCTTCACTATCTATCCACTCATCAGATATTTCAGGAATAGACTCAAAATCCTGGAGAAGAGAAATTGTATCAGAATCCTCCAGCGGTAACTTTTCTTTTGTATCTGAAATTAATTTTTCAAGTTTATAAACCAACCTGTCTAAAGTACTTGCAATAGCAAAAGATGAGGATGCAAGAAGTTTTCGTAGGATTAGAGTCATCAATTGACGCTGGCTAAAAGGTAAAGCATACAACTTTTCTCTTTGAAGGTATTCTGACATTCCATTATAAAGTTCCACTTCTTGCTCCGTAGGAATATAATCTTGTGTAATAGGTTTTCTTTCTGTGTAATTAATATACTCGAGTACCTGACGACGAAGAGTTCTCATACAAACTGGTTTCAATCGGGTACGTAGATCCACAAACATTTCTTGTTTTGGCTCTACAAGACCAACTTCATTTTCATAAATATCCTGTTCACGAGAAACACGTGCATAATTTGCTTTAAAACTTTTTAGATCACCAAAGATATGATCGTCAATAATACTTACTAATCCGTAGAGCTCGAGTAAAGAGTTCTGTAGTGGAGTTGCTGTAAGTAAAATTTTAGGCACTTCAGCTAGTGCATCTTTAATCTCTCTTGCAATTTTATTGCTAGTTTTATAAACATTACGAAGTCTATGAGCCTCATCAATTACAGCCAAATCCCATTTTGTTTGCTTTATATATGAAGATTTAGATCGAGCAAAATGGTAAGAGCAAATTATAATTTTATCTTCTTGGTCAAAAGGGTTAAGATTTCCATCTTTTATATATTGATTAAAAGATTTTGCCTCAATAATAATAGATGGAAGAAAAAATTTATCAGCTAGTTCGTCGTTCCATTGCTTTCGCAAACTTGATGGAACGACTAAAATAATTTTCCTTTTTCTTTCTGCCCACTTTTGAGAAAGCACCAAACCAGCTTCAATAGTCTTTCCAAGACCAACTTCATCGGCAAGTATTGCTCCTTTGGATAAAGGGGAACGAAAAGCAAAAAGTGCAGCTTCTATTTGATGTGGGTTAAGATCAACTTGGGCATTCGATAATGTAGATGAGAGTTTCTCTAAACTGTTAGAGGAACATCTTTTTGTTAATTCATATGCAAAATATTTTGCGTGTTGATCTGTAATTTTCATACTTTATTTTTGATTTAGTATCTTCAAAATTTCACTCTTTTTATAGCGACGGTCTTTTCTTGTACCAAAACGCATAGCTTTTAAAATACCTTTGTTATCCCACGCACGAAGTGTATTTGAATGACAATTCAACAGATCACAAGCTTGTTGTAATGTTAAAACTTCTGGAAGGTCAGCTATTCCTTTATTTTGTTTTGATGGCATAAAGTTAACTTAACATTAGTTTACACCTTTTATTAGAAAAAGAAAGGTCGAATTCCTTACATAATTCTTAATAAAATATCTTTGTTTATAAACTTATGCTTCTTAAAAGCGTTACACCTTTTACATGCCAAAGTGAGATTTTTCATATTATTTGATCCGAAACTTTGTTGCTCAACTTTATCACTAGAAAAACGAGTCATTTTTCTTAACTTTTTATTCAGTTCATTTGAAGCCAGAGGAATAATATGATCGGGTTCAAATTTTTGTACCTTACTACAATCAGGATGGATTTTTAACTGACACTCATTGCCGTATTTCTCTATAAGTTCTTCCAAAACTTTTTTTCTAATCTTATTAAATCTCCATCTTTTCATCGCAAGATGTTCAAAATCAAAAAGCTCAGAAAAATCTCTGTCTAGTTTTTCTACATCTCCATTTGCTAATAGATTAGCAAAATACTCCCGATCTTCGGGATGTTCAAAATTTATCATTGCACTTTAGCGGTTTTAACCAGAAGAGAGATGCAAAAATCTCCCCGCCAGTTGCGATGGAATCTTTCGACCCCACCCATACCCCTTTCGAGATATGACCGCTAAAGTGACTCCTGACGAGGAGGTTTTTACACTTTAGCGGATTTCAGACCATATCCTTTGGG
>CAZSFU010000053.1:0-2549 GCA_964606205.1 uncultured Candidatus Saccharibacteria bacterium
ACCAACGATAACAGCTATTAAAATTATAATAATTGACCAAAAAAGTTTTTTATTCATACGAATAATTGTATCAAATATAATTTTTAGAGACCAGTCCTAGAAAGCAAAGATTTGATAGTTTTGAGAGCGATGTTGATATCGAGCCAGAATGATCGGTTTTTAATATAGTAAATATCGTAAGTTAGTTTTTCTTTTGTTAGGTTTATATGTGGACCGTGATGTGGATGGTTCTTCTGGTTTATCTGTGCCCAGCCTGAAAGACCTGGTTTTATTAGGTGACGTATATTGTAGTAGGCTATCTCCTTTTCATATATATCAACTCCAGATGGTAACTCTGGGCGAGGACCGATAAGAGAAATATCCCCTGTTAGAACATTCCACAGCTGTGGCAACTCGTCGATACGGCTCTTTCTCAAAAACTTCCCAACTCTAGTTACTTTATTTTCCTCTCTACCGTGTATAGTAGAGTCGTCATACATATATGTTCTGAACTTGAATAGTTTAAAGTTTTTTCCGTCTTTTCCAACTCTCTCCTGTTTTATGAAAATTTTATTTCCGTCCTCGAATTTTATCGCGAGATATACAAAAGGATAAAATACGAGTGACACGATGCCCAAAACTATCGCGATGGCGATATCCATAACGCGTTTCAGAAAATCATACGCAAAGTTCGGTGACACAGATATATTTTCCAAAAACCAACTATATGTAACTAGAGAAAGTGGTATTCTATCGAATATATCCTCGTATATTTTGTGAGAGTCGATAAATTTAACTTTTGAAAATATAAGGTTGTATAAATGAGGTAGAATTTTCGAAACTTTTTCGTTAGAGAAATCGATGGCGATGATTTTTATATCGTTTGAGTATACTGTTTTGATAATATCTTCCTGAATGTCTATAGACTCAATATCGTTAACATCCACAGATGAAACAAAAGAAAGATCATATCTCGTGTTGTCGTTCACTTCATGTAGTAACTCTTTCATCTCCTCTCCAGCACCAATAAGCAAAGCTGGCTGTTTCTCTCTCGTTGTAAAAACAGAAAAACCATAAAGTCTCCACAACAAGATACAAACAAAAGAAATAACCAGGTATATGAACAGAATCGTTTTTGGAGTAATGCCGAAAACAGGGATCGCATAGAAAAACACGATAGCAAGTATAGAGTTAACTACCTGCGCATTGAAAATAATACTAGGAATATTGCTTTTCAGTATGAGCGTATGTTTCTCGTATAGACCAGCTATAAAATAAACAATAAACCAAATCAAAAACAGTATTGAAAACGGTATTATGTGGGCCCTAAATAAAGCAATAGTCGGAACCTCACCAAACCGGAGCAACAAAGAAATCCAAAGCGAAAAAGCAAAGAAAAATATATCACCGAAAAAGAGAATTATTGCCTCCTTTTTAGATAGAAAACTCATATGAAGTAACCCTATAATATGCTAAAATCGCTCTATATGCAACATAAAGAAAAGACCAAAATTCTCTACTTTATTACCAAAGGTGTATGGGGAGGGGCTCAGAAATACGTGTATTCCCTATCTACGAACCTGCCTCAGGATAGGTTTGATGTAAAGGTTGTTTGCGGCGAGGGCGGAGCTTTAAAAAACAGACTCTCTGAGGCGGGTGTGGAAACTATAGAAATTCCAAACCTCAAAAGAGACTTGTCTTTTTTTAATGAATTTAAAAACTTTTATAATTTTTATAAAACTATAAAAGAGGAAAAGCCAGACATAATCCATCTAAACAGTGCCAAAGCAAGTGGGATTGGAGCGCTAGCCGGCAGGATACTAGGAGTTAAACAAATAGTATTTACCGCTCACGGATGGACTTTCAACGAAGACAGGAATGCCTTTAGTAAAACCGTTATTTGGCTACTATCATGGGTTACGGTTATGCTTTCTCACAAAGTCATCGTGATAGCTACAAGAGAAAAAACACAGGCTTTGAAAATGCCTTTTGTCTCTGCAAACAAAATCGAGCTAGTTAGAAACGGAGTTGAAAATATAGAATTTTTAAACAGAGAGGATGCCAGAAAAGCACTTTTGGGAGATTTGTATTCAAACTTTGATAGTTCGGCTGTATGGATAGGAACAACAGCAGAACTTCACAAAAACAAAGGTTACAAATACGTGATAGAAGCTTTGGTGGGAATAAGTAAGCCTTTTGTTTTTATTGGAATAGGAGAAGGAGAAGAGAGACATAATTTGGAAAATTTGATTGAGAGAAACAGACTAGAAGAAAAGGTTTTTCTGGTTGGTTTCAAAGACAATGCTTCGAAATATCTAAAAGCATTTGATATTTTTACACTTACATCAACAAAAGAGGGTCTTCCCTACTGCATACTCGAAGCAGGACTAGCTGGACTACCTGTGGTTGCCAGCAGAATCGGTGGTATACCAGATATCATAAATGAAAATACCGGAATTCTAGTAAAAAAGGAAAATGTAGATCAAATAAAATCCTCACTTGAGACTCTCATCGAACAACATTCAACACGAGAAGATTTTGGAAATAAACTATTAGAAAAAGTAAGAAAT
>CAZSFU010000054.1:0-2529 GCA_964606205.1 uncultured Candidatus Saccharibacteria bacterium
GCGGAGAAAACTATTACAGAAAACAAAAAACTTTTAGACGCTATCGCTGCTGTTTTGATGGATAAAGAAACTATCGAGCGAGCGGATTTTGAAAACATATTGGTTGCTCACGGGGTGACTCCAAAGAAGAAAATGGATATTGAACACCAAGCATAACAAAAAGACCAACAGATGTCGGTCTTTTTGTTAGCGTCCCCATCTCCAACGAGGTCGTTCTCCTTTTGCATAACATATTATGAGTAGAAAGGATGTGTTGATTATAAACGGTATAGCAAAGTTTATAAGCGTGTCACTTGCAGAGTGAGCATATTTATCTACATTTATAAAATGTAAAACTGTAGCGATAACGTATAGGAGTAGGATAACCCAACCCTCCCAACTAACTGGTTGCCAACCCCATCCATACATTTTTGCTTTAAACCACAACTTTCTGTTCGTATTTATATTTTTCATAAAGTGTGCTAATTTATATGGGTTAATCATATCACGAATGCGCCTGTAGCTCAGTTGGTTAGAGCACAGAGCTTATACCTCTGGGGTCCCTGGTTCGAGTCCAGGCAGGCGCACAGAAAAAACGCCGAAGGGCGTTTTTGTCTGCCTGGACCCGAACCAGTGAAGGGGTCGGGAAACGGGAGCGACCTAGTTTTCCTTTAGAAAACGGAAGTACTCTAGTGGTGTTTCCCGTGGAGGAATGATTGGGAAAACCGTGGGTTTCCCAGAAGTTCAGATTCCTGGCGGGGTCGAGGAAATTTTGTTTTGACGAAAACAAAATTATCCGTGACCACAATCAAAATATCCAATTTGGGTACTGACCCTGTAAGGGTCGAATGTCCAGGCCAATTCCTTCACATTTTCCTCATAATCCATTACTATATTTACTGGAGGCCCCATGAACCGACTGTTTCCCGCGGCTGTACCGTACAATCCATTCTTCGTACTCGTGTTGGCGAGCGTGCTCGCCAACAGTAAACCACTGGCCGTCTCTGGCGGTTACCCGAACCCCCGATTCCGCAAGAAGCGGGAGAGGTTGGTCCAGCCGCTCACCGTCCGTCCCGGCCGCCGACGCGCCTTCAACCGCATGATGTAGGCGCGGTGAGTCTCCGACCGCAAAATACCCGGCAACAGTAAGCGCCGGGTATTGCTTTATTCAAAATGTATTTTGTCAGTTAGATTTTTGAAATACTCTTGTATCATTGGGTACTTTTTAAACTCCATATCTTCATCAACTAGTCTCACAGCTTCTGTCCGAGAGGCTTCGACCATTTTTATATTTTTTATCGCTTCCATTGCGAGGTCGGAGATGCCCCATTGTTTTCGGCCATATAGTTCTCCAGCACCGCGTTGTTGTAGATCGAACTCCGCTAATTCAAAACCGTTTTTGGCTGTGGTTAGTGCCTTTAGTCTGTCTTTTGTTTTTTGGCCGTTACTCTCGGGGAACACGTAGCAGTATGCCTGGTTGTTGGAACGTATTACACGACCTCGTAACTGATGGAGCTGTGATAGTCCAAACCTCTCTGCGCCTTCGATGATAATCACAGTTGCGTTAGGTACATTAACCCCAACCTCAACAACAGAAGTTGCTACTAGTATTTTCGTTTTACCTTGTTCAAACTTTGTCATCACGGATTCTTTTTCTGCAGGCGTCATTTTGCTATGCAGGATATCTATCGTGTATTCTTTGAAAACTTCTTTTTTAAGTCGTTCTGCTTCTAGCGTCACAGACTTTGCCATTACAGCCATTTCTTTTGTTGGATCTGGTTCATCTATGCGTGGACAGATAACATACAGCTGTCTTCCGGCTTTTAGTTCTGTGCGGATTTCTTCGTAGGTATTTTTTCTATCAACTGTAGGCACTACTTTTGTGATGATAGGCTTTCTTCCGTGTGGCATTTGATCCAGGACTGTTATATCTAGGTCTCCATATATAGTTAAAGCTAGGGTTCGTGGAATAGGTGTTGCAGTCATTGAAAGTAGGTGGGGAAGCATCTCGCTTTTTGTTGTGAGTTTTTGTCTCTGTAATGTTCCAAAGCGATGCTGTTCGTCGATAACAACAAAAGCCAAGTGTTTAAAAGTTACCGACTTTTGTATGAGCGCATGAGTTCCGATAAGTATTGGCACCTCGCCGTTTGCTACCCATTTTAGTAACTGAGCCTTGGAAATTTTGGTTGGCTTGCTTGGGTCGCTTTTACTAGGGAAGATTTTGCATTCGCTACCTGTGACCAAGCCTATTTTGATAGGTAGGTGACTAAAGTAAGAGATAAAGTTCTCGTAATGCTGTTTGGCTAGGATTTCTGTTGGCACCATGTAGGCCGTCTGGAGGTTACCGTAGTCCTTGCCTTCGGGTCTTGCCTTTGTCACGGCATATATGGTCGTTGCAGCCACAGCTGTTTTACCAGAACCTACGTCTCCCTCGAGTAGGCGAGACATCGGGTGGCCTCTACGAAAGTCAGATGTGATGGATTTTATTGCATCCATCTGGGACGTGGTGGCTTCAAAAGGAAAACGCCTTACAAAATCCATAATATCTTT
>CAZSFU010000055.1:0-2442 GCA_964606205.1 uncultured Candidatus Saccharibacteria bacterium
TCCTGTTCAATGCGGGCTTTGCTTTCTTTACTTCGTTTTTCAATGTGTACCTGACAAACAAGTTCAGCTTTAGCGTGGGGCAGATAGGAAACTTTTTTGGTTTTGTTGGTATATGTTCAATATTTACTCAGCTCGTTGTTGTGCGATATGTGTCAAAGAAGTGGAAGCATATTCCGGTTTTGAAGTTTGCTTATGTCATGGTTGCGGTTGCGACTTTTGCATATCTTTTGCCGACAAAGGCGTGGATGATTTTCCTTGTGACACCTTTCTTTGCAATACCAAACGGACTACAGATGGCGAACTTTTCTGCGCTACTAACTAGCAGAACTCCAGCAAATCTTCGTGGTGAGACGATAGGGATAAGTAGCTCGTTCAACTCACTCGGCCAGGCTCTGCCTCCGCTGTTTGCAGGACTGCTCGCTGTTGCGTTCGCACCAAGTGCACCGATACTCATCGCCAGTTTCTTTATGCTCGGCGCCGGTGCGCTCTTCTGGGTGACTGAGAGGGAGGTCGTGGAGTAAAATAAATCTATGTCAGTAATAATCACATATTTTGTTCACGGGACTACGACAGATAACGAGAATGAGATTTCTTCAGGTTGGTCGGATGTTGAACTTTCGCAGTTGGGAGTAGAGCAGTCCATCCGTCTAAAAGAACAAACAAAAGATAAAAATTTTGATGTTGTGTTTTGTTCTGACTTGCAGAGAGCAGTAAAGTCAGCAGAGCTTGCTTGGGGAGGTATGTATAATATTATTCCAGACGCGCGTCTGCGAGAATGTAACTATGGCAAACTAAACGGTGCAGCATCTACAATTGTTGAGCCAATGCAGGAGGATGAGTGTATCAACAAACCATTTCCAGAAGGTGAGAGTTATGAGGATGTAAAAGAGAGAATCGCAGATTTTCTAGAATTTTTGAAAGAAAACTATGATGGTAAGAGTGTGGCTATCGTTGGACACAAAGCTCCTCAACTCGCACTAGATGTTCTGCTAAAAAGAAAAACTTGGCATGAGGCACTAGCTGACGACTGGCGAAAAACAAAAGCCTGGCAACCTGGTTGGGAATATGTTTTAGAATAAAATTATACGAAAAAACCCGACTGTTGTCGGGACCGGTCGAAGGACCGGGTTTTTTCCACTGAATGTGGACTTATTGTATTGGCGTCGTTGACGTTACTGTGAGTCGACCTGGGAAAGGAACGTGGTGATGACACCCTTCAGTGATGTTGGTTCGCCTTCGCGTGCGCGTCTGTCGACTGACATATGGAACGCGCTTTCGTCCCTGAACCTGCTTGCAGCGAGGCATACACACTGCAACTTCGGGTACTTTGCACGGAACTTCTTCAGGAGTTCCACGACGTATTCCTGTTCGCCGTGATCGCTTCCTGTGAGGAACAACTGGGGCCTGACCGGGTCGATCAGAGCCTGGATTTTTGCGGGCTCGAACTCGTCAAAGATCACCGATTTTTCTTCTGCCCCCATTCTCGTAATGGTTTCAACAGCATGCATGTATCCGTACATGGACGTCTGCATGATGATGATATCGATATGCGTTTTCAAGTTTTTCTCCCTTCTTATTCCGTTGAACTGCTCGTTATAATACTAGCACAGTTTTATAGAAAGTCAAGTTAATAAATCTCAATAATTTATACTAATTTGAAAGAATTAAAGAGACGAAACTCAAGGTAGATAGTCTATTTTTGTGTATTTAAAATGGTGCTAGTATATAACTATGACTATTTATTTTATAACTGGAAACAAAGGAAAACTTGAGGAGGCGAAAAGTATCTTGAATGATATAGAGGGTTTGGATATTGACCTGCCAGAGATACAGGATCTAGATGCTCATAAAGTAATACAGGCTAAACTTATAGAGGCTTTGAAAACTCAGACTGGTGAGTTCATCATCGAGGACGTATCACTATACTGTGAGGCTTTGAATGGTTTACCAGGGCCACTGATAAAGTGGTTTTTGAAAACAGTTGGTAATGAAGGCATATATAAAATGGTGAGTGCTTTTGGAAATAGTAGTGTTGAGGCCAAAGCAATCATTGGATATGCAGACGGAAAAGGTGGCACTCAGTATTTCGAAGGTGTTGTAAAAGGCTCTATCGTAGCATCTCGGGGCGAAGGTTTTGGTTGGGATCCTATTTTTCAACCAGAGGGATATGATAAAACCTTTGGTGAGATGACTGCAGAAGAAAAGAATAAAATAAGTATGAGAAAGATTGCATTAGAAAAGTTAAAACAACACCTAAATGATAATTAAATCTACATATACAAATAGTTCCGGTCAGTTGGTAAAACAATCCTACTACGACGAAGGTGATTTGGATGGTGTGTTAAATGACAGTGATTTTGAAGGCACGCATGCTTTTTGTTTTTGTGACGGAAAATTAGTTTTGGTAAATCATCCAAAAGTAGGTTGGATACCACCAGGTGG
>CAZSFU010000056.1:0-2411 GCA_964606205.1 uncultured Candidatus Saccharibacteria bacterium
GTTAAGTGGTATAACAGCGCTCTCCAAAAGCACTGTCGGGAGTTCGATTCTTCCACCCCCCGCATAAATTACGGAGTAATTTTGCGTTGAGGGTGAGTAGAGTCTTGCAGACTCTACGTGAAGAATCGAAGCCTGTTTGAGATAGTTTTAGAGCTAAGCGAATAAAAATATCCAAACACGGGGACTGCTCCTGTAAGGAGAGATTCTTCCACCCCCCGCATTATTTTGTAGTAAAATGTTCCTCAGCTTTTTTTAGATCGTCGTGAGAGTTTATAGGTAGCCATCCAGAAGTCTCTACTACTTTTACTGGATATTTTTCTATTTGATTAAAGACCGTTTGTGGAAGTCCATATTCTCCAGTGCTGAGAAAAACACCTGGTTCATTAAATATATCTCTGTCTAAAACAAAGACGCCAGTGGCGACCAGTCCGCCATTAACTTTCTCTATTTCAGTTTGTGGTCTGAATCCGGTAAAATAACCATTTACGTCAGTTTCTGTTGCGTAGTAGTTTGGCATGATTTTTCTTTCAACTGCCATTGATCTTGGATATTTTAAACATTCTTCAAACTCTGACTTGTCGTGAATGTCATCACCATTTGTAACCAAAAATCTTTCTTCATTTTCTAACAGATGCTGCGCTGACAATAGTGCGCCAAAGGTCCCACGCTTTTCTCCTTGTTCTGCAAAATATATTTTCTTTCCCATGTATTCATCATCAAGAAAACTCTGGATAGTATCCTTTAGATGACTTACAACAACTATCACTTCAGTTATATCTTCTGGTAGGGAATTAATAATTCTTTCTATTATTGGTTTTCCGTTTATCTTTACCAGTGTTTTTGGCGTATCTGTTGTGAGCGGTAAAAGTCTAGTGCCTTTTCCTGCCGCGAGTATTACTGCTTTCATATTTCTATAGTATTTGTTTATGTGATTTTTGGCAATGGAAAAGGGCGGCCGTCTTTCGATCAGCGCGCCCTTCTAGGTCTGAAGAACAAGGGGCTGCTTACCACGAAGTCCCCATGGCGGGTATTCGAGTGGTGCTCCCAGGCGTACGTCCTTGAAGGGAATTGGGGACAATCCATCCATGCACCGCATATACTGCAGTATCATGTTAAAGTATCCGAATCCAATTTGATCCTTCATTCTCAACACCTCGTCAAAACTGCATTCCCTTACAGTTTTGATTTCGAAGGTGCTGGTTTTTCGGAGCTCACCGCTCAGCCAGCCTTGAGACTCGTACAGAAACAGCGGGCCCTTTACGAAGCCACCATTTCCGTCTTGAGCTAGTTGAACGAATTCTCCGAGGAGTCTGGGTGGGGCAATAATCACCCCGGTTTCTTCCAAAGACTCCCTAACGACCGAGCTGAATGCGGTTTCCCAACCTTCTACGCCACCTCCTGGTAGTGCCCATGTGCACTCGAGTATTCTGTCATAGGAATCCTGATTTTCTTCGACCAGGACAATTCCTTTTTCTGTACGAATCACCACATTTGCACCAGTTGGACTGGTTTTCATATGCTCCCTTCCGCTAACTACCTTACTATTTTAAATTTATTGAGTCAAAAAGCCTTTTATTGCATTATCTATTTTTTTAAATTCTTTAGGACTAAACCATTTTATATTTTTATCTCGTTTGAACCATGTCATTTGTCTTTTGCTATATTGGTATATTGCAGTTTCAAGTTTTTCGGTAAATTCTTTTTTAGAAATTCTTTTTTCTAGGAGATCGGCTAAGTATCTATACTCTAGACCAAGTTCTCGCATTCGCTCAAATGACAAACCCTTTTTATGGAGTTTTTCTGCTTCCTCTATCATTCCTATTTTTATTCTCGAGAGTAATCTTTTTTTGATTTTTGTTCTGATTTCTTCAGGGGGAATTGTTAGACCTATTTGTATAAAATCATATTGAGATTCCTCTTTTTTAAATTCCGGAACACTTCCAAGTGATTTTGCTATTTCGATTGAACGTATAAGTCTGACTCGGTTATTTGCATCTATAGTTTTTAGTCTGTTTGAGTCTAGCGTTTTCAACATCTCATTTAACTCTTCTTTAGTTTTTCTTTCAAGTTCTTTTCGGAGTTCTATATTTGCTGGAACCTCTGGCAGGATAACATTGTCTACTATTGATTGAATATAGAAACCTGTCCCGCCAACTATTATCGGTAGTTTGTGTCTTTTTAAAATTGTCTTTATTTTTTCTTCCGTTAGTTTTTTATAGTCTGCAACAGAAAATGTTTTCTCTGGACTAACAACATCTAAAAGCCAGTGGTGTACACCCTGCATTTCTTCTTTTGTTATTTTGCCTGTTCCTATATCGAGTCCTTTGTAAACCTGTCTTGAGTCAGCAGAAATAACCTCACCGTTATATTTCAGAGCGAGTTTTACAGCTAGGTCACTTTTTCCTGTGGCT
>CAZSFU010000057.1:0-2332 GCA_964606205.1 uncultured Candidatus Saccharibacteria bacterium
AGTTCACATTGGAAGTATCGTTCCGTTGGGTTACATAAAACTCCCAGCATTTTCTGTGGGAGTTTTATGCGCGATCTATTTAGTTATTTTTGTTACTTTATTTTATATAAAACGCAAAAAAATTATTTAGCATTAGCAAAATTCGCTTCAACTTTTGACCAGTTCAGGTTTGTGAAAAAGTCTTCTATATATTGTTTCTTGCCACTTGGTTGGTAGTCTGAAACAAATGAGTGCTCCCACATGTCGAGAGCTAGTACTAAAGTACAGTCCTGTAGTTGACCTAGATGTTGTTCATCAACCCAAGCATTCAAAAGTCTTTTTTCTTTTCTGTCGAAATATAGCATTGCCCATCCAACTCCTCGAGTCATTGCCATAGCTTTGAATTGGTCTATCCAGTTATCAAAAGATCCCCAAAGATATCCTGTTGATTTCATGAGCTCTCCATCTGGATTTACAGGTTTTGGTCCATCAGAAAGCGAATCAAAATAAACTTCATGATTTCGCATGCCGTTGTATTCAAAACTAAATCTACGGTTTAGTTCGTTAATAACGTATGGAGCAAACGCATCTTCTTTTGCATAACCCTCATACTGTGGGATTTTTTCTAAAATACTGTTAGCGTTTTTTACATATCCAGAGTAGAGCTTCAAGTGCTCCTCAATAGTTTTTGCGCTTATGCCTTTTAGTTCACCAATATTAAATTTTTTTTCTTCAAACTTCATCATAATTTTTTTGATTAAATAATAATCTCCGGAGTAATGTCTTGAGAAAAGCCTTTCGCAGGAGTTTAGAAAATAAAGGAGGTACTCCGACTATTATTTTCTTGAACGACGAGAAGTTCGCTAGCCCAGCAGGGCTAGACAGATTGCTTTGCGAAAGACATTGCACAGGAGATTTTCAAAGTTCTAATGGGTATAATATACCACATGCAAAGCGTTTTCTCTCACATTAAACAATACTTACGATGGTATGTTTTGCTGCTACTAATAGTTATAAGTATAGTTTTGTTTGGTGTAATTTTGCATGAAGACAGAAAAGGCACACTTACTTTTGAAGTTTTAAACATTGGCCAAGGGGACGCCCTGTGGATCGAGTCACCGACTGGTGTTCAGGTAGTGATTGATGGTGGACCAGATAATGCTCTCATGAAAGAAATACCAAAAGTTATGCCTTGGTATGACAGACATATAGATATGATAGTGGTGACAAATCCAGACAAGGATCACTACGAGGGTTTTCTATCTCTTTTAAAAAAATATAAAGTCGATACTGTGCTCGAACCTGGCACTGTGAGTAAAACTGAAACATATGCGCTTTTGGAAAAAGAAATTGCAGATAAGAAAATCGAAAAGGTTATGGCTCGTCGTGGGCAGGTGATAGACCTTGGTGGGGGAGCGTACCTACAAGTTCTGTTCCCAGATAGGGATATCTCAGGACTTTCGTCCAACGACGGGTCTTTGGTAATGAAACTGGTGTACGGAGACACTAGTGTGATGCTCCAGGGCGACTCAACGGCGAAAATAGAGGATTATCTTTTGACTCTTGGTACAACTACTCTGAAAAGCACAATATTGAAAGCTGGACATCATGGTAGTAGAACAAGCAGTGCTTCTGAGTATGTGAGTGCTGTAGCGCCAAAGTGGACCGTTATATCTTCCGGTCTACGAAACGACTATGGTCATCCTCACAAAGAAACTTTGGAAACTATGCAGAAACTAGGAATACCAACATATGATACATGTAACAACGGCCGACTAGTTTTTGAGTCCGACGGAAAGAGTTTTGTGTTTAAAAATAAAAATCCAAAAGTTGCTGTGGTTGGATGTCGATTCTAATTTGACGATATCTTAAACTATTGGTACTTTAAAAAATGGAGGTGCACATGGTTATGTGCCGTGAGTATAACCTTCGCTACAAGAAGGTCGAGTCAGATGGGGTCACAGAAAGGTCGCGGTCTTTCCCAGCACAGGACGACGAGAGTGCGGAGGTTCTCGCCCGATATCTGGCAAAGAAGATCGCCTTGGACGGTGGCATATCCGGGGTGTTCGTTTTGTCATGCAAGGACGACCCCGGGTTCGACCTTCGGTTCGAACTCTCCAGAGCCGAGCTGGCATCCATCGAGGGCTTCAGTATGGCATGAGACAGTTCACTTCAGTGTGTGCACAAAACAAAACGGCCGGCCCTTTGGGGTCCGGTCGTTATCGTTTTTATTTAAATAGTTTTTATATTACTCCGGCTTTTTTCAAAGTAGAGAACGCTCCGTTTTTCTGAATCGTCTTGATTCCTCGAGCAGATAGTGTAAGAGTTACTGACTTTTTAAGTTCAGGAATAT
>CAZSFU010000058.1:0-2306 GCA_964606205.1 uncultured Candidatus Saccharibacteria bacterium
GATGATCTACTGCTTGTCGCAAGTTTGTGTGCCAGCCAACGTATGTTGTTGCTCCGGCTGGTAGGAGAGATCGAGCTATATCAAATGCTTTTGCATTTATTGCCCTCTCGTAAATTTTTGGATTAGAGCCCTCTTCAATTGGAAATTTTTCTTTTAGATGGGGTGGAAGGACTTCCAACATCTTGTTATACATTTTCATCCAGTCGTTTTGTATCTCTTCTCCGGTTTTTGTTTTAAGGGGATTGAGTATTTCTTGCTTGCTCATGTCTATGTAGCGGGTACTGGCTTCTTGTCCGCTGTATAGTTGCCATTGTTGGATAGCTTTTGCACACAACATGCTAACGTTTTCAGCACAGATGGTCGTGGTTCCACAGTCGCCGATGCTTCTGTGTCCGTATCCAACATAGTACTGTGCCATGAACTTTTCTGGCCCAACTCGTTTAACTGTTTCGAGATGAACATCAAAGCTTTGAGGGTCTCTAGAATACATCGCCAGAGCCATGGCATTTGCCTCTGGGGGTAATTCGTGGCTTACAATTATTTTTCGCATAATTTGTATTATACTATTTACTACGTATGCAGAAAGGAAAACTTATTGTTATAGATGGAATTGATGGCTCTGGCAAGGCTACACAGGTAAAAATCCTTAAACAGAGGCTTTTAAAGGAAGGTTTTAAAGTAAAAACTATAGATTTCCCAAGATACGAATCTAACTTTTTCGGGTCTTTGATTGGGGAGTTTCTTACAGGTAAATATGGTGATTTTGTAAAAATGAATTCTCGAGCTGTTTCTGTTTTGTATGCTGCCGACAGATTTGAATCAAGTGCACAAATAAAAAAATGGCTGGATCAAGGCTTTGTGGTGCTCGCAGACAGGTATGCTTCTGCAAATCAAATACATCAAGGAGGCAAGATTAGAAATTTGGAGGAGAGAGCAGAGTTTTTGAAATGGTTACATAAAATGGAGTATGGAGTTTTTAAAATACCACAACCAAATCTAGTGATTTATCTAGATGTCCCATTTGAGATAAGTAAACAAAGACTTTTGGAAAAGACTGCAAAAGATAAGAAAAAATATTTAAAAGGTGGCCGTGATATCGTCGAGGAAAATCTGAGGTATTTAAAAGATTCTCGTCAGAGTGCGATTGTTTTGGCACAAGAAAACAAAAACTGGACAAAGATAGAGTGTTGCAAAGGAAATGTTTGCATGAGTCCAGAGCAGGTTGGGGAAGAGGTTTATAAAATAGTTAAGAAAAAATTAAAATAATATGATCTAGTTAAAATAAAAAATAATATTTTATTAGCACAATTATTTTATATTTACATGAAAGATACACAAATCAAAAAACTAATAGAAGGTGAAAAGAAAAGACAAAAAAGCGTGATAAACCTTATCGCGTCTGAAAACTATGTTTCAAAAGATGTTTTGGAGGCTTTGGGTTCAGAGCTGACAAACAAATATGCAGAAGGGTATTCACATAAGAGATATTATGGAGGGCAGACTTTTGTCGACAAGATAGAAGACTTAACTATTGAGAGAGCTTTAAAACTTTTTGGATTGTCTGCATCAAAATGGGCCGTAAATGTGCAGGCCTTGTCTGGATCTCCAGCGAACCTTGCAGTCTATCTAGCAAATGTGCCACTAGGGGGGAAAATAATGGGAATGAGTTTGGATCATGGGGGACACCTTACACATGGCCACAAAGTCTCCATGACGGGAAAAGCTTGGGTCCAGATTCCATATGGAGTTCGAGCGGATACGGAAGTGATCGACTATGATGAAATAAAAAAACTCGCACAAAAAGAAAAACCAAATATTATAGTGGCTGGTTTTACCGCATATCCTCGTAAAGTTGATTTCAAAAAGTTTCGGGATATAGCGGATAGTTGCGGAGCCTTGCTCATGGTGGATATGTCACACTTTGCTGGACTTGTGGCTGGTAAAGAATATCCGTCGCCATTTCAATACGCCGATGTTGTGACTACAACAGTTCACAAAACTCTTCGTGGTCCTCGGTCTGCGCTTATCTTTTCAAAGATAGATGAGAGAGAGTTGTATAAGAAAATAGACAGAGCAGTATTCCCTGGACTTCAGGGTGGTCCTCATGTAAACCAGATAGCGGCAGTCGCTATTGCATTAAAAGAAGCTAACACCCCAGCGTTCAAAAAATACGCAAAGCAAGTAATAAAAAATGCAGACGCTTTGGCGAAAGAATTAACTAAACTCGGTTGGAGAATAGTGTCCCTAGGAACAGATACACATTTAGTGCTAGTCGATACGTGGATGGATGGGAAGGGAATAAGTGG
>CAZSFU010000059.1:0-2296 GCA_964606205.1 uncultured Candidatus Saccharibacteria bacterium
ATAGATTATTAAACTCGTGTTTAATAATCGAGTGATTCATGTGCGAAATAAGACCAGCCCGATATGAGACTTCTAGTAACGAAACGAGCTCAAGAATTCTTGATTTAATATTATATGAATAGTCTCCCAAGCCAGAGTCTTTGACGTCTTTGTAACCCAAAATAAAAGACACTAAATCAGAAGACTTCTTTCTCAAAGCCCACTTCATTGGCTCAGAATCCGGAAACAGATTTGTTATCATGTAGATGGCAGACACGAGCTTTTCTGTCTTTTTAAAAGCAAAGACGAAGTTAGCATCTTTTTCAAAGAAGCTAATAGGATCATGTGTTTTATGCCCTGATTCAGTTGTGATAGTTTTGTCTTGTTCCATAGTCCTTGTTTTAAGCCGTCCTTTTGATTTGTCTCTTACTGTCTTATTGAAGTTATACTGTTGTCCTATATAATACCAGATGTCTTTAATACCGTCAAGTGCGTCTATTATACTCCAGTAAAGGACTCTGGGGCAAGTCTTTTAACCCGTTTTCAGTTACAAACAACAGCTTTTATAGATAGTCAAAATCGGATTAGACTTCCCCGTTTTAGACTGTCGCCTTATCGCATTTTGATCCTCAAATTATTACTCGATTCTAAGTTTATATTTATAGATATATTGATTGTATTAGAGATGTTATCTGTTAAAATATAGTAATCATGGTAAGAAAAAAAACTAGAGAAGATAAGCGTGAAAAAAATAAAAAAGATAGTGGGGAACTGGAAGACAAGGAAAGTTATCTGAAAGAAGAAACGGTGAGAGCAATAGTAGCGGTTGGCTTTTTCGTGTTAGCCATTTTCCTGTTAATGTCGGCTTTTGATAAGGGGGGCTTTGTAGGGCAAAAATCGTTTGAGATTTTTAGCTATTTGTTCGGTATTGGATACTATTTACTACCGACTATTTTCTTTATTCTTTGTGTTTCTTTTTTCAGAAGCCTACACAAAAAACTTGCCCTAACTCATAGTGTTGGTGGAGTTCTATTTTTTATTGCATCTCTATCTCTAGTCAACATTTCTATGCCAACAAAAGGTGGTGTAGTCGGAGGTTTTATTTCCGCGCCGCTAGTTGGATTGTTTGATACATATGTAACTGTTTTGATATTGATTGCACTGTCTGTTATATCAATGCTTGTTATATTTGATGCTCCACTAAACTTTGCTTTCTTGTATTCCCTATTCAAGAAAAAACAAATTGAGCCTGGAACAGAAGATGTCGGGCCCGAGCTACTTATCACAAACAATGGTGTTGTAGAGGATCCAAAATCAATAAAAGAATCGGCCCAACAAGCATCCGATGAAAAACAAGGAGTGCTGAAAAAGATGCTTGGAAGTGACGAGAAGAAAGATGAGTTTGGTATCAGCCCACTACTACTGAACGGCAAGGATTTCATACCTCCCCCACTATCACTTCTAGAAAAAGATAAAGGTAAACCAGGGGTTGGAGACATCAAAGCAAACTCAAATATAATAAAGAGAACTCTTCAGAACTTTGGTATCACGGTTGAAATGGATGAAATATCTATCGGACCATCTATTACGAGATACGCTCTGAAACCAGCTGAAGGTGTAAAACTTTCTAAAATAGTTGCCTACCAGCAGGACTTATCTCTAGCCCTAGCAGCTCACCCTATACGTATCGAAGCACCTATCCCTGGCAAATCACTCGTTGGTATCGAGGTTCCAAACAGTACCAAAACAACTGTCGGTCTTGGTTCCCTTCTCGGTTCTAACGAGTTCCAAAACTCACAAAACCCACTAATGATGTGCCTTGGAAAAGGAATCTCGGGAATGTCTTACTTTGCCAATCTTGCCAAAGCTCCCCACATGCTTATTGCCGGTGCGACTGGTTCAGGAAAGTCAGTAACAATACACGCTGTTATAACATCTCTGTTGTATAGAAACTCACCAGACAACCTAAAGTTCATCATGGTTGACCCAAAGAGAGTTGAACTCACACTATATAATAAGATACCTCACCTACTCACTCCTGTTATAACGGATGCAAAGAAAGCCATCCTTTCTCTGAAATGGGCAGCAAAAGAAATGGATCGCCGATATGACATCCTACAAGAGCACTCGCTCCAGAATGTGTCCTCATACCACAAAAACGTGGTCGAGCCTGAGATGAAGAGAAGAAAGTCTAGTAGAGACGCTGATGACGAGAAGCCTATTGAGACAATGCCATACATCGTTATCATTATCGACGAGTTGGCTGATATCATGCAGGCATATCCTAGAGAACTTGAAGCTGGCATCGTAAAACTAG
>CAZSFU010000060.1:0-2248 GCA_964606205.1 uncultured Candidatus Saccharibacteria bacterium
GACAAGATGGTGTTACAGGTTTTAATATCTATAGCGTCATAGTAGCTACAATAGGTGCAATTGTCTTAATAGTACTTGGAAGAGTATTACATAGATAGGACTAAGTGAATAGTATAGAAACATAAACCCCACCTTAAAAGGTGGGGTTTGGTTACAATGACCTGATATTTTTAGGGTTTTAATACAACATTTGTATAAACGAAATTAACCTCCATGTTTCCAATATGTGCAACTGGCAAAGTTGCTACATAACTAAATAATACACTTGGAAGGTATGCTTTTGCTCTCGTTACACTATCAGGAGTAGGTGTTGGTGTTTGAGTTTCAGTAGGAGTTGGGAATGGTCTAAATGTTGCAGGTGGACCTGATATCTCAGTTGAACACTCACCTGAAAATGGATTTGGAACACATGTTGCAGTTGGTACAGTAGTCCAAGTTGGTGTTGGTGTTATTGTATTTGTTGGAGTCTGTGTAGGTGTTTCAGTTGCTGTTGGTGTAAATGTTGGAGTAACTGTTGCTGTATTTGTAGGTGTTTTGGTAAATGTTGATGTTGGTGTTGCCGTTTTTGTTGCTGTTGCTGTTTTTGTTGGCGTTTCCGTTGGTGTATTAGACGGAGTTACCGTTGGCGTCTCTGTTGGAGTAGTTGTTGGTGTAAATGTAGGTGTTGCTGTTTCAGTAGGCGTTGCTGTAAATGTTGGTGTTGCAGTAGATGTTTTAGTTGGTGTATTAGTTGGCGTATTTGTTGGTGTCTCTGTTGGTGTACTTGTTGGTGTTACGGTTGGTGTATTTGTTGGTGTTTCTGTTGGCGTTACGGTTGGTGTATTTGTTGGTGTTTCTGTTGGGGTCACTGTTGGTGTATTAGTTGGTGTATTAGTTGGTGTATTTGTTGGTGTTTCCGTTGGTGTTGATGTTGCAGTAGGCAATGCACAAAAGGTTACCTCTACAAGTCCTGGAGGACATTCTATACTTGGAGATAATTTAATCTTAGAAGGTATTTCAGAAAAAAGCTTATTTGGGTCTTCAGATAATACCATCCTATTGTTATCTTCTTTTGAAATAGCTTTACTTGCACTACTATCATTAAGTCCTTTTCCAATACCAATTCCAAGTAAAAGTACAGCTGCCATTGAAACAGCCCTTGAAGTAAGCGCCTTTCCAGCTTCTTTTAGAAAGAGCTTTACCCCTTCGTTATTAATAAAATTTGACATATTTATATGTTAAAAATGTAAGTTCAAGATTATACTCCTCCTTTTGACCCATAGTCAACACCTCCAAGCCTTTTTTCACCTATTTTAATACTCCCCTTAAAAACTCTCTCTATCCCCTAATATATATCTTTCTAAACACATATATTTTTGACTTATCTACACTAAAAAAATAGTATTAGACAATATGTTTTTATCTTCTTAAATATGTTTGCCTCAATGAAAAGAGTGGGTATCATAGCAAGTGGTGGGGATTGTCCAGGTTTAAATAGAGTTATTGACTCTGTTGTTCGTGGACTTGACGATGAGTATGAGATATTTGGCTTCATTAAAGGTTTTGAAGGCCTATTAGATAACGAATACATAGTCCTAGATCGTAAATATACAGGAGAGAGAAGATGGCAGACAGGTGTATACCTTAAAAGTGTAAACAAAGGGAGATTCCCAGGTAAGACTAAAGAAGGTGTAGCTCCTACAAATATGGACGTCATTAACAAGGCTAAAAAGAACTATGACGCTCTAGGTTTAGAAGGACTAATTGTCATAGGGGGAGATGGAACATTAACTATTGCTAAAACATTAGCTGAATTTGGATTTAAGTTTGTAGCTATACCAAAGAGTATTGATAACGATCTTAAAGGAACTGACTTTACCTTTGGTTTCTTTAGTGCAGTAGAGGCTGGAATGAGAGCCATTACCAATCTTCATGCAACAGCATATACCCATGATAGGGTCATAGTCATTGAGCTCATGGGAAGAGAAACAGGATGGATCACTTTGTACAGTGGGCTATCCTCTAATGCTGATGTCATATTATTACCAGAAGTACCTTTTAGTTTTTCAAATGTACTTAATCACTTAAAAGATAGGAAAGCTCGTGGAAAGGAATATGCCCTTGTAGCTATTGCTGAAGGATGTTCCCCTACTGACTTCCATATGGTAGAAGCTAAAACTGGTACTGAAAGTCCACAAGGAAGACTTGGTGGTATTGGTCAAAGTCTAGCTAAATATATTAACGATAACTCAGATCTTGATGCTAGAGA
>CAZSFU010000061.1:0-2165 GCA_964606205.1 uncultured Candidatus Saccharibacteria bacterium
GGGCCATTTAAAAAGTTTAACGAGGCAATATCTTTTGTGGTTAGTTGTGACGACCAGGATGAGGTTGACTACTACTGGGAAAAGCTCTCAGCAGATCCTAGTGCAGAACAATGTGGATGGTGTAAAGACAAGTTTGGTGTGTCGTGGCAGATAGTTCCAAAAAGGATGAATGAACTAATGTCAGATCCAGACAAAGAAAAAGCGAACCGAGTCACTCAAGCGATGCTGAAAATGAAAAAGATCGTTATTTTGGAACTCGAAGAAACTTACAATAATTAACTATAGAGTACCCTAATATGAAATCGTTAGACGAAGTTGAAGCAGAATTCAGAAGCCAGATATTAATACCAAAAAACAAACCCTTACGGCAATTCTTTTTTTGCCCTACGGGCTATATTGGTTCAGGAAAGACCACTATTACTAAAATGGTATCAGAAAAATTTAATCTTATTAGAATATCAAACGATGATCTAAGATTTATATTAAAAGAAAACGGCCACGACTACTCAACACTAAAAGATACCGTAATTAAAATTGCAGAAGAATTTGTTCAGCAGGGTTTTTCAATTGCATTTGATATGAACTGCGCAAATCCTATCACAAAAAACAAAGTGGATGAGTTCTCATGCAAACTGGGCATTCCAACAATTTGGGTTCATATCAACCCGCCAGAAAAGTTTATAATAAATAATATTAAACTAAGAAATAATATAAGAATATTCGGAGAAACACAACGAGCACTGGATAATTATTTCTATCAAAAACAAAGCTTTGCGCAAAATATGATGGATATCAAATATGCATACACAATAGACCCGTCAAAAAGTAACTTCAATGATCAAATTATTGGTCTGTATTCAATAATTGAAAATTTACAATCAACCTAATTTATTATTTCTTTGATTTTAAACAAGCCTCAACAAACGCTGTAAACAAAGGATGTGGGTGCAGTGGTCTCGCTTTGAACTCTGGGTGAGCCTGAGTACCCACGAAAAATGGATGTTCTGACTTTGGTAGTTCTGCAAACTCCATAAGCCTTCCGTCTGGTGATGTGCCAGAGAAAACTAAGCCTGCTTTTTCTATCTCTTTTATATACTCTTGGTTTACTTCATATCGATGCCTATGTCTTTCTGAAACCTCTAGTTTTCCATATGCATTTGCTGTTATAGTTCCCTTTTTCAAAACCGCTGTGTATGCACCTAGTCGCATTGTTGCACCATAGTTCCCTGCCTCTAGGTTTTTCTTTTGTTCTGGCATTATATCGATAACCACATGGCTACTCTTTGGATTTATCTCTGCTGTGTGTGCATCCTTCCAACCGATAACATTTCGACAATATTCGATAACAGCAAGCTGCATTCCGTAGCATAGTCCCAGGTATGGTATTTTATTTTTCCGAACAAACTCTATAGCCATAAGCACACCTTCTATTCCACTCTCGCCAAAACCTCCTGGGACTATTACACCATCAAAGTCTTTTAACTCTTCTACCTTTTTTGGATCGGCTTCATAGTCCTTTGAGTTTATCCAAGTAAGTTTAGTATTTGAATCTTTCCAGTAAGATGAAAACTTTACCGCCTCAATAACAGAAACGTAAGCGTCGGACAAAACAAAGTCACCTGTATCAAAATACTTTCCAACCACAGCTATTTTCAGCTCGTGTTTTGCTTTTGCTCTCTTGTTTACAAACTTTTTCCATTCTTCCAAATCGCCGTTCTGAGACTTTGCTCGCATATGCAAAGTTTTCAAAATAATCTGACTTATTTTGTCTTTTTCAAAGTTAAGCGGAACATCATACACACTGCTTATGTCTGGAGCAGATATAACGTTCTCTGGAGCAAGGGCACAAGAAAATGCTATTTTTTCTTTTCGTTTATAGTCTAGAGACTGAGTACCACGAGCAATAACCACATCCGGCTGAACACCATAAGAGTTAAGCTGTCTTACCGCGTTTTGAGTTGGTCTAGTTTTCATTTCTCCCAAAGACCCTGGAACTGGAAGATACGAGACCATTATAAACATAACATCTTGTGGGTGTTTTATTTTTAGTGTTCTAGCCGCCTCGATAAAAAGAATATTCTGGTAGTCTCCTATTGTTCCACCTATTTCAATAAGTGATATATCTGACTCATGATGCTCTGCTGCTTTCTTCCAACGCCTAACAA
>CAZSFU010000062.1:0-2155 GCA_964606205.1 uncultured Candidatus Saccharibacteria bacterium
TAGGATCATAGATTCTACAGAGAAGTTTAACGAGTGTAGTTTTCCCAGCTCCGTTGTTTCCAACCAAACCAATATTATCACCGGCCTTAAAAGTTAGATTTATATTTTTTAAACTATAGTTACTGTTATTTCCATATTTAAAACTTACATTTTGAAATTCAATTATTGGAGCAGATTTGAGAGACATTTTAATTGGATTTTTTGATTCAATAATTACGGGTTTTGTATTTACAAATTGCATTATATCTCCAACAGACAGACTATCCTCATATTGTGAAGAAATGTCTACTAATATTGAACCAATAGAGCCTCTAACCATTGTTAGAGTGGAAAGTAAAAATATAATATTTCCAATATTTATTTGTCCTTTAACTACCTGATTTACTACCAAAAATATTCCAAAGGAAAATCCGAGTAGCGCAACCACATCTGCAATTGATGATTGTATGGCTCTGTTTTTTTCTAGATTTTCTCTGTTTGAATAAAATTTATCCAACAGAGTATCCATTGAACTGATAAATTTTTTACCGGCTTGTAACAACTTCAGCTCAATAAGATAATACCTTCCGGTTACATGCTGTCTCAAATCATTATAGACCCTCTGATCAAAAGTTATCTTCCTCCATATGTCCCAGCTCATTCTAGAGAATTTTACGTCTATTATAAAACTAGGAATTGCCGACAAAACAACAACTATATAAATTAGTGGATTAAAATGAATAGCGACAATAGTTCCTATTATAAACTTTGATACATCATAAACGAGTGTTAAGTTATACCTCACTATATTAATAATTGGTGTAGCTCCAGCCCTGAAAGCCCGTTGTATAAGATTTTGAAAATCTGAATTTTCTATATTAGCTATGTCTTGCTTTTCTCTAGACTCAAGTAAAAAAATGTCTATCTTATTAGAGAACTTGCCTTGCCAAATTCTAGTAAAGTAGCTTTTATAGTTATCTACGATTGTAGGCAGACCACTAACTATTGCATATATAAATATTGGCCAATATATATTTTGAAAATCGTTGTTCTTTACTCCCTCTACGATGCCATTAATTAATTGTCCAAGGTAATAGTTGCTTAAATACGGCAAAGATCCAGCAAATATAAAAACTATCACAACAAAAACAATTTCTCTTTTGGTAAAGTCTAGAGCTTTTCCAACACAAAACTTTATTGCATTATAAAAATCCTTAAATTTATGCATTTATGTGATGAACTTAATAAAGCTTCACCCCTATTGCCTCTCGTACTGCTTCCATTTTCTTTTCTGCTTTTGCCTTTGCACGTTTACCACCGTCTTTCAGAACATCTAGAACATAGTCGATATCATGAGCAATTTGCTCTCTTTTTTCACGTAGTGGTGCAATAAATGCATCAATGTTTTTTATCAAAATCTCCTTTGATTCTTTGTGGCCTATTTCGCCTTTTGCATATCTCTCATGCAATACATGCAAATCTTCTGGTTTTGAAAATAGTTTGTGTAGTTTATAGACATTATCCTCATCAGCATTACGAGATTCATTCATTGGTTTTGAGTCTGTAGGAATAGACATCACCGCTTTTGTGATTTCGTCGAGTGTTGCAAAAAGCGGAATTGTGTTTCCATAACTCTTACTCATTTTTTGTCCATCAGTCCCAGGAACTACAGCAACTTCGCTTAGTATTTTTGACTCTGGAAGTTTAAAAATATCTTTTTTAAAAATAAAGTTGAACTTTTGAGCTGTATCACGAGTGTACTCTATATGTTGTTTTTGATCCTGACCAACTGGAACAGCGTCTACTTCATATAACAAAATATCAGCTGCCATTAACATAGGATAGTTAAATGTTCCGACACTTATTTCTTTATCCTTCGCCTCAGCATCTTTGTATGCATGTGCTCTTTCCAAGTATGGCATTGTTGTTATAGTGTCAAAAATCCAAGCCAGCTCAGTGTGCTCTGAAACATCAGATTGTTTAAATATGATAGATTTTTTAGGATCCAAACCAATAGCGAGATAGTCTATAGTCAAATCTATTATGCTTTTTTCCAACTCTTCTTTATTTTGAATAAAGTTAAGCGCGTGATAGTCAGCTATCATGTACATAGCGCTATATTCATCCTGCATATCGACAAACTGCTTCATGGCTCCAAAATAGTTTCCAATATGTG
>CAZSFU010000063.1:0-2108 GCA_964606205.1 uncultured Candidatus Saccharibacteria bacterium
TCATCCTGCATATCGACAAACTGCTTCATGGCTCCAAAATAGTTTCCAATATGTGGTCGTCCTGTAGGTTTTACACCTGAAAGTAATGTTTTTTTAGACATAAAGATATTCTAACAAAGTTTTAAATATAAGAGAAACCCCGGTATTTTAGCTACTGCTCTACCTCCACATACTGCTTTTGCCACAACTCGGCAAATTCTGGGCTAGTCTCAATCAATTGATTTAATTCCCCAGATGCAATTATTTTACCCTTGCTAAATAGATAAATTTTATCAAACAGTGGTAGCAAATGTAGTCTGTGTATTGATGAGATAACCGTCTTACCCTCAAAACCTGAGAATATATTTTTATATACAGTCATTTCAGTTGCAACATCCAAACTGCTTGTTGGTTCATCCAACAAAACAATATCTTTATTATTACAAGCCAGTAGACCTCGAGACAACGCAAGTCTCTGTTGTTGACCTCCACTCAAATTTACCCCTTTTTCTTTTATTGATGAATCAAACTTGTGTGGTAGACCTTCTGCTACTTCTGTAAAACATGCCATATCAGTAAATTTTTTAACAAAATCCATATTATATTCCGCACCCAGAGTAATATTTTCCAATATCGTCGTTGCAAAAATCTCTGGATTTTGTGGAACCAGTGCCATGGCTTGGCTAATGCCAGCAAAACCTTTCTTTATCAACTTTCCATCTACAGATAGTTCCAATTTCTTTGGATGATATAGATCTCGCATAATTTTAAGCATAGTGGTTTTTCCACTACCGGTCTCACCCACAAATGCTATTTTTTCTCCATGCTTCAGACTTAATGATACATTATCGAGATGCATTTCAGAGTCTTCACCAGTATGATATGAGAAATCTACATTACTAATTTCAATTTGAATCCAATTTCGAGGAAGTACATGTTTTGTAGCGTCATCATTTCTAAATTCTTTAGTTAACTCTTCTGAGTTGTACACACCAGACCTACTTTGGAGCATGTCTGAGTAAATGCCAGTAAATCTAAAAAATAATTCACTAATTTTACCAAGATAATTTATCAACAAATAAACACTGCCGACCAAAACACCTTCAGCTGTACCAATATGTTGCCAGAAATATATACCCACAACGAGTATGGTCATTATCGTGCAGCACATATTTGTTAAAAACCATTTAATCTCTATCAACTTACTATTACTTTTGTATGAATCAAGCGGTTTGTCGATCTTTTTAACAATGCTGTCAAAAATGAGCTTCTCTACCCTTAAAATAATTACGGTAGATATGTTACTAATAGAGTCAAAAACACTTTCTGAAATTTTGTTGTTAAGATGGTTTAATTCCTTATAATTTACAACTATTACTTTGTCGAACCGAACAGTAATCCATACTGCGATTAGTGCCATAGCCAAAACAATATATGATGATGAAGGCGCAAAATATATAAGTACACAATAACTACCTATTAACTGAACTCCGGATGCTATAACATCAAAAGAATTTTTCGAAAAATTGAAAAGTGAATTGGTTCCTTTCTCAACCTTGTCAATTGTATCTCCGGAATGATGATCAACATGCCATTCCATAGGTAGAGCCATTACACCGTTTAAAAGGAACTTTTTGTAATTGGCACTTGCCTTAAAAGCGTTTTCTCTCTCTATTATTCTGGCAGGGCCGTGAAAAATCCAAAAAACTACATCTATCGCCAAGGTGGCACCCAGAAGAACCATCAAAAGATTGAAGTTTTGTGAATTAATTCCTTGTTGCGTAACAACATTTATTATTTTTGCCCAAACAAACGGTTGAGCAAATAGAAATACAATATTGGCAATAATAAACATACTCCAATAAACGACTACCATTTTTCGATTTCCCTCAGAGTATTTCCAGGTCTTTTTGAATAAATATAAAATAGGATTCTGTTTTTCTTTCATTTTGAAATTCTAACAAAGTTTTAAATATAAGAGAAACCCCGTCTCGCGCTAGCACGAGACGAGGCTTTTCCAAATGCAATGAACGACCCGGTTCAATTACGAGCCGGGACCCGAACGAGTCGACCTACGGGTGTAGGACGACCTCGGTCCGGGATCTGCGAACTCAGACCAGCCCGAAACA
>CAZSFU010000064.1:0-2087 GCA_964606205.1 uncultured Candidatus Saccharibacteria bacterium
GCTTGAACAAAAGATCAACGAAGGCATCGTTGCTACTATTGAACAGAGAAACTACCAAAACCCGGTAGTGGAAGCTGTTTTAGTAGAGACTGCCGGATATACGTTTGACAACGTTGAAATCGAAACGGGTATTTATCGACGGTCAGCACCGGCAGCTAGATAAAAAAGTAAACTACTATTTTTTAAAAGGGCCTATGGCCCTTTTTTGTGTTAATGAATAATGTTTTAGGTACACACATATGGCGGATTAGTTAATTGAATAATTGGCAAGAAATTCGTTTGGCGTCTTGCCGTCTAACCCGCAATGTTCTATGTCATTGTAATATATATTCCAATTTTTCATTTTCTTTTGCAAGTCCACCAATGAAGAAAACATATTTTGTTCGTAAAACTTTTCCTGATCCTCTCGATGGCTCCGCTCCACCTTCCCGTTCTGTGCTGGTTTGCCCGGATCGATGAGGTAGTGCGTAATCCTGTGCTCCGCACAAAACAGATCCAGGGCATGGAGTGTTTTTACCAACACCCCACTTCGCTTATTCGTTCCCAAGTAGTAGTTTGTGAAAATGCTCCCATTGTCTGTCTTGATGGCTCGTATGTCATATTGGAATTTTTGTATGACCTCTTCCAAAAAGAGTATTGAGTGATGGGTCGTTTGTTCGTCGTAGACTGCCAGATGTCGCCACCGACTCGAACAGTCGATGGCCGTATACTGAAAATATCTTTTATTTGCAATGCGTCCCGGCACATACTTCACATCGATCTCCACAAGCTCTCCCGGCTTGAGCACTGCCTTGATATATTTATATTTCACTTTCTTCATGCGATATTTCTTCACCAGCCCCTCCTCTTTGAGAATTTTTCCAATGGTGCGCTCATGAATATGAATCCCTTGTTTTTCTAATTTCCATTTGAGTTTTAGCGCACAGACTTTTTTCTCTTTGCGAAGCGCGATGACTTGCTCCTTGAGACTAATGGAGGTCTCCTTTGAGTTTGTTTTTGGTCTCGTGGATCTTGGAACTAATCCCTCCGGTCCTAATTTCTTGTATGTTGCAACCCAGCGCTCCAAACTTCGTTTGCTGTGAGGGCACACCTTACACGTGGTGGTGAGGGATATTTCCTTATGAATGATGGGGAGAACCCATCTGAGACGTTCTTCCTGGATGTTGTTTGGCATATGAATGGTCATATTCCTCAGTGTAGAGGAAACCGCCATATGTGTGTACACATTACCATAATTACTTGACACTATTCACTTAATATTGAAATACTTTTTTTTACATTGTAAACATTTCTAGATACGTTTAAACTTAAAGCGTTATTAACTATTAAGTCAATTCAATTTATTTTATATGGAATTTGTAAAAAAAGCATTACCACTTCTTATTATTGCAATCGTCCTTGCTGTAGGAGGATATTTTATCGGAAAAAGTAGCTTAGTTGATCAAGGTGCTTCTATTTATAACGCACCCAAAATTGGAGCTTCTATTCTTAGTTGGGTTATGAACAAAGGGGATTGTAAAGGTACTTTGACGGGTGTAACGGGAACAGTGACTACAGGAGTAGGTTTAGAGCGTGCAACATGGGATGTGTATGAGTGTTTGACAATTAAACTTAATCCTAATGGGGTACAGGGTACAACTCCTCAATTACCAAGTACTTCACCTACCATCTCAACAAATTCTGAGGCTGAGTGTAAAACCAAGGGTGGAGTAGTTACCGGAAGATCATCTGTTGGAACTTCGGGGGCATATACTTACACATGTAAATTGCCAACAGCTGCTACAGCACCAACTCAGACGCAGACTGGTAGATAGTAGTTATTTTAAAAAGAGCGCAAGCTCTTTTTTGCTTGCTCAAATTTTACAAAGTGCGATATACTATACCTATGAATTTCAATTACAAAGTTATTGATCCAGCAGGGCGAGAAGTATCAGGCCAAATAGATGCGGTGAATAGCGATTTGGCGATTTCGTCCCTCCAAAGACGTGGGTTTATCGTAGTTTCCGTAGCGCCTGACAACCAGAAAAGTGTTCTTCAAAAAAGCTTTTCTTTCTTTGATAAAGTACCAATGAAGGAGGTGGTAGTAA
>CAZSFU010000065.1:0-2027 GCA_964606205.1 uncultured Candidatus Saccharibacteria bacterium
AGATCTAGAGTTACTCGTCTATCAAAACGTCCTGGTCGAAGAAGTGCTGGGTCCAAAACGTCTGGTCTGTTTGTTGCGGCCATCACAATCACCTTTTCGTTTGGTTCAAAACCATCCATCTCCACAAGTATCTGGTTTAGTGTCTGCTCTCTCTCATCATTTCCCCCACCAGCACCAACACCTCGAACGCGTCCAACTGCATCTATCTCGTCTACGAAAATAATAGCTGGTGAGTTTTTCTTTGCCATCAAAAACAAGTCTCGAACTCTTGAAGCTCCGACACCAACAAACATCTCAACGAACTCTGATCCAGAGATTGAGAAGAAAGCTACACCTGCTTCACCTGCTACGGCTCTCGCTAGCAAAGTTTTTCCTGTTCCAGGAGCACCCATGAGAAGTATTCCTTTTGGAATACGAGCGCCTATATCTAGAAACTTTTTTGGATTACGCAGAAAGTCCACTATCTCTGCAAGTTCCTCTTTTGCCTCTTTTGCTCCAGCGACATCTTTGAATGTAACTCTCTGTGCTGAGTCGTTTGGATCTATCATTCTGGCCTTTGACTGACCAAAAGTCATTGCCTGCATACCAGCGCCTTTTACCTGTCGAGTAATGAACCAGATAAAAATAGCGATAAATAGTATTGGGAAAATAATCGGTGACAAGTTTAAAACCCAGTAACCTACACCGTTTTCGTTTTTGATATTTATATTTACAACAGAAACCTGCTCCTTTGTAACACCATAGTTTACTAGTGTCTGAGAAAGTGCCTCACCATCTTCTTTCTTTGAAATTTTCTTTGGACCTTCTTTGTACTCAACATCTAGTGTATCTCCCCTTACAGTTACGCCTTTTACTGTTCCAGCTTTTATATCAGTAGAAAGTTGTGAAATAGAAATTTCCTCTATTTTTTTAGATCTAGAGTTAGAAATAAAAGTATAAAGAGAAGAAAGCACGATGAAAATCAGTATTATAGAAAGAACATAGCTAATGATTGACCCACTTTCAGGCTCTTTTCCCCCAACGTTCTTTTTCTTGATAATTACCTTTGTTTTATCTGGAGTTTCTGGTGTATTCATAGTAGCCACAGTATACACGAAATAGACCAAAATAAAAGGAAAAAAATATGATATAGTTAGCCACAAGATGTCTTTAATTACGAACAGAAAAGCCAGCTTTAACTACGAAATCGGAGAGAAATACTCAGCAGGTATTGAGCTTTTTGGCTTTGAGGTAAAGTCGGTCCGAAAAGGCCAAGGTTCCCTAGATGGCGCATATGTGACCGTGCGTGGCGGTGAGGCGTTCCTAGTGAACAGTTTTATCCCACCTTTCCAGGAGAAAAACGCCCCAAAAGACTATGACCCAAACCGAACGAGGAAGCTGCTTTTAACCAAAAAAGAGATACTTGAACTAGGAACTATTGAGAAAACCAAAGGGTTGACAATAGTGCCTATTTCGGTGTATAATAAAGGCAGAGTTTTGAAGGTGGATCTCGGCGTCGGAAAAGGTAAGAAAAAATTCGACAAACGAGAAACTCTGAAAAAAGAGGATACACTGAGACAGACTCGACGTGAGTTTATAGATAGATAGTCTCTCCTTCCCTACTGTATTTTAAAGTTTAGAATATAGAATGGGGATGACAGGCATAGACAAGTAAGTCCTTTGACAATGTGCACGACAGAACTGAAGTAATTCTTTAAACTGCTTCAAAGCATAGATGCTAAAAACACCTTTGCAAAAGCAATCCCTTCACCATTTATGGCGAATGGATTCGCTCTCGCTTTCGCTTAATCTTTTTTAAGACTAACCATTGCGGCGGCTATTCCTCGAAGTCTGTTACAGGAAATAGTTGATATATCATCGGACTTGGGAGCGACTTAGTTTCGAGTCTGTTCTGACACAAAGAAAACTAAAATACAATTCATTTTGTCGGTTTCAAGGATTGTGTTTGAAAAATAAAACCAACTACGTCGTGTAGAAACATTGCCAAAACTTATTTGCACGGCGGTTCAAATCCGCCCTTCTCCACA
>CAZSFU010000066.1:0-2015 GCA_964606205.1 uncultured Candidatus Saccharibacteria bacterium
GCTGATATCATGCAGGCATATCCTAGAGAACTTGAAGCTGGCATCGTAAAACTAGCCCAAATGTCACGAGCTGTTGGTATCCACCTAATACTCTCTACACAGAGACCTTCAGTAAATGTTATTACTGGTCTTATCAAGGCAAACATCCCTACTCGTATTGCTCTACAGGTAGCGTCCCAAATCGACTCACGAACAATCCTCGATATGGCAGGAGCTGAAAAACTACTAGGAGCTGGCGATATGCTTTACCTATCTGGAGAAATGTCACAACCACAACGTATCCAGTCTGCGTTTATAACAGAAGACGAAACAAAGGCTATAGTTAAATATCTGGTAGATAGTTATGCGAGTGAAATCCCAACTGAAATCAACCTAACTGGAAACGATCAGAAAAATAACATCTTTGAAGCAACTTTTGATGACGACAAGATGGAAGAAGATGATGATCTATACGAGGAGGCAAAGCAAACTGTTATCGAAGCTGGCAAGGCATCCACATCATATCTGCAAAGAAAACTTGGTGTTGGATACGCTAGAGCCGCTAGACTAATAGATATCCTGGAAGAAAGAGGTGTTATCGGTCCTGGCTCTGGTGCGAAACCGAGAGAAATACTCCTAGGCGGTGAAAATGGTAGCTCAAATGACAGCAGCGCAGAATCTAACAACGACAGTTTCTAACAATAGCTAATGAACCGGAATGCCATATCAATCATAAGAATATCAGCTATTACCCTACTTGTTTTGATCATAGCCGGATATTCTATATTTCAGGCTCAAAAACTCATTAGAGGACCTATTATCGACATATATACACCCGAAAATGGATCTACTTACAGCCAGACTCTCATACAAATAGACGGTAGAGCGAGAAACATCTCCTATCTCAACCTTAATGGACGGGCCATATTTACCGACAAAAACGGCAACTTTAGCGAGAAATTGCTCCTATCCCCTGGCTATAATATAATTAAGCTAGATGCTCGCGATAAGTTTAAGAATTATACCGAAAAGAGGTTGGAGGTTATATTAAAAGAGTATTAGAAATTTCGTTGACTCGTAATTTTTTTGGAACATCGCGGAGTCCGTGAAGAGACCAGCGCGAAGAAAATTTTCAGCAGAAAATTATTCTGTTTCCAAAAAAGTTATGAGGATAAAGAAATTTCTTAACCAAATTAAAATATGAAGAAAAAAACAGAAAAGGAACCGAAGAATGAAATGGGTAAAGTAAATGTAGAGAATACTCTTCGCGAGATACGAACAAAGTTCGGTGATGACTCTATTATGATGCTTGGTGACAAGCCTCATGTTGACGTAGACAGTATCTCAACTGGCTCTATCGGTCTCGATGCTGCACTCGGTGTTGGTGGACTTCCTCGCGGAAGAATAATAGAAGTGTTTGGACCTGAGTCATCTGGAAAGACTACCCTCACCCTCCATGTGATAGCAGAGGCGCAAAAGAAAAATGGTATCTGTGCATTTATCGATGCAGAGCATTCAATGGATCCTGAGTACGCAAAAAGACTTGGTGTAAACATTGACCAACTACTTATCTCTCAGCCAGACAACGGCGAACAAGCACTCGAAATCGTTGATTCCCTAGTTCGCTCTGGCAAACTAGATGTTATTGTTATCGACTCTGTTGCAGCCCTTACTCCAAAAGACGAAATCGAGGGAGACATGGGAGCGCACCATGTTGGAAAGCAAGCTCGTCTAATGTCACAAGCTCTAAGGAAACTAACAGCAATCGTTGCAAAGTCTAAAACTATAGTTATTTTCATAAACCAGATCCGAATGCAGATCGGTGTTATGTTTGGTAACCCAGAAACAACTCCAGGTGGAAAGGCTCTAAAGTTCTATACTAGTGTACGTATCGATATCCGCCGAATAGCTCAGATAAAGAAAGGCGAAGAAATCATGGGAGGACGTATCAGGGTAAAGGTTGTAAAAAATAAAGTCGCCGCTCCTTTCAAGCAAACTGAGTTCGACCTAATGTACAACGAGGGTATCTCTCGCGA
>CAZSFU010000067.1:0-2005 GCA_964606205.1 uncultured Candidatus Saccharibacteria bacterium
ATTCTTCGAAAAAACAGATACAGGAGCATGGACATTTACACACAATCCATTTTCACGACCAAAGCCAGAGCATGTTGAGTGGCTAATGAAAAAGGAAAATATTGGTGAAATACTAACAACTCAGTATGATGTTGCTTTAAACGGCATGGAAATAGGAGGAGGAAGTATCCGAAACCACAACCCAGAAGCTTTGCGAAAAGTTTTTGAAATAATGGGACATGAGTCAGATGCGATAGATAGAAACTTTGGTCATATGATGACAGCGTTTTCACTTGGAACTCCACCACACGGAGGTATCGCATGGGGACTAGATAGGTTTATTATGACTCTTCAAAACGAACCAAACATCCGAGAAGTTATTCCATTTGCAAAAACAGGTGAAGGTAAAGATCCAATGATGGATTCACCAGCAGAAATTTCTGTTGATCAGCTATTGGAGCTCGGAATTACATTACGAAAAAAATAAATGAAAAAGGTTTTTATTGCTCACGGGTTTCAGGGGAGTCCAAGCGGTGGATGGAGGCCTTGGTTAATGGCGGAGCTGGAGAAAAACCAGATATATGCTTGTGCTTTGCCAATGCCAAACCCAGATGCACCAGTAGTTTCTGAATGGGTAGACGAGATTGCTCGTATTGTGGATATGAATCCAAATGATGAAATATGTCTGGTTGGGCACAGTCTTGGTGTGCCAGCAATATTGAGATATTTGGAGGGGAATGTTTCTAAAAAAATAAGTAAGGCAGTTTTGGTTTCTGGCCCTTCAGAGAAAAATGGTAATCCTAAAATCGAGAATTTTCTGGAAACACCTTTTGATTTTGAAGCAATAAAAGGAAAAGTCGATGAGTTTTATATAATACATGGAGTAAACGATCCAGTAGTGCCTTTTGCAAATGCAGAGACTCTTGCAACTGAACTTGGAGGAAAACTGATTCCTGTTGAAAATGGTGGACATTTAAACGGTTCAAGTGGCTGGAGACAATTACCACAAGCATTGGAAGTTCTGTTATAATTTTGTAAATGGAATCTTCGTATAACGTAAAAACTCATATCTTTGAGGGACCACTTGATACACTACTTTCACTTATTGAAAAGCGGAAACTTTTTATAAATGACATCTCACTTGCTCAGGTGGCAGATGACTATATTTCATATGTTAGATCTCTTTCCGACTTTCCACTTGCCGACTCTGCTCATTTTGTTTTGATAGCTTCTACACTTGTTCTAATTAAATCTAAATCACTTTTGCCAAACTTGAGTTTGACTGAGGAGGAGCAGAGTAATATTGATGATCTAGAAGATAGACTAAAACAGTATCAGAAATACAAAGCCTTAAGTTTACACCTAAAAGAAAGGTTTGGAATAAATGTAGAGTATCTACGACTTCCATCAAAAGAAAAAATCGTGGTATTTACTCCTGACAAAAATATGTCAGTAGCGAGAATAAGTGAAGTGATAAAGTCTGTTATAGCTGGAATGCCGAAAAAAGAGTTTGTGCCAAAGGCCGTTGTGCAGAAAGTCATAAGTCTCGAGGAAATGATGGACAGTCTGGCCGACCGGATAACAAAGAGTATGAAAATGAGTTTCCGTGACTTTGCTGGGGTGGGAAAGGCAGAAAAAGTGAATGTTATTGTTTCCTTTTTGGCCATGCTCGAACTAGTAAAACAGGGAATCATTCAGGTTCGACAGGACAAGGATTTCCATGACATCGAGATGGAAACAAATGAGGTGGGAGTGCCAAGCTACTAGGTTTATTTAAATCTCTTATTCGACATATCATTTTTGGAGCACGGATATTTTTCTGCTGAAAAATTCCTCAAGTCTCGGCTACCCGCCTTGCGAAGTCTCCAAAAATAATATGATCTCAACGAGATTTAATTTGTGTTATACTTTTATAAATGAAATCGAGTGACATTGTAAAACAAATAGAGGCTGTACTTTTTTATCTAGCGGAGCCTGTAAAGATAGATTTTTTGGCCAAAACCCTAGAAGTTTCTAAAAAAGAGAT
>CAZSFU010000068.1:0-1958 GCA_964606205.1 uncultured Candidatus Saccharibacteria bacterium
AACATTGATGTAGATGAAATAAACAAGAGACATTTGGGATTGATCGAAGCACGTGAAAGGGTCTACAACATGACATCAAAAGGTGCTCCGTCTCTAGTGGAATCTTTGAAAAAAAGTTGTTTGTCTCCAGAAGCATTGGTTTTGAAAAAAGGTGCACGTGTTATGTTCACCAAAAACCAACCAGAGGGTGGGTTTGTTAATGGAACTTTGGGAATAGTAAAAGATTTTGGTCCATTTGGTGAACCTATTGTTGAAACAAACAGTGGTATGACTTTTTCTGTTAGCCCTCAGTCTTGGAAAATAGAAGAAGAGGGAAAGGTAAAAGCAGAGATAGAACAGCTTCCATTGCGTTTAGCGTGGGCTATAACTGTTCACAAAAGTCAGGGTATGTCACTCGACGCTATGGAGGTCGACCTTTCAAAATCTTTCGTAAAAGGAATGGGTTATGTTGCTCTCTCGCGAGTGCGTTCTCTGGATGGCATGAAGCTACTAGGTTTTAACGATATGTCGCTCGAAGTTGATATGGAAGTTCTCGAAATGGACCAAAAGTTTCAAGAAAATTCAGACGAGGCGGTAGATAAACTAGAGGCGATGAGTAGAAAAGAGATAGATGAAAAGCAAAAAACTTTTATCGAAAGTATAGAACCAGAAGAGAAAGTAAAAATAAAGAAAAAAGAGAAGGAGTTGAAAAAGTCCACTCATGAAATAACAAAAGAGATGTTAGAGGAACAAATGTCTCTCGCGATGATCGCTGACAAACGTGGTATAAAACAGGAGACTGTAGTTTCTCATGTCGAAGATCTGATGAAAGAAAACAACTGTCCAGATGTAGATTATTTAAAGAGGGAATTAAAGAGGAGCGAGTTAGAAGAAATAATAGATGCTTTTAATGAGTTAGAAACAGATACTTTGTCGTCTGTTTATAATTTATTAATGAATAGAAAGAGAAAACCTAGTTACCTTAAAATACGTATTGCCAGATTATTTCTAAATAGGTGATATAATTCAAATAACATTAACTTTTTAAAAATATGAATAACACATACAACTGGTACAGTACTTTAGTAAAACCAAGTTGGGCACCACCAAGTTACCTCTTTGGTCCAGTTTGGACATTTCTATATACATTAATATTTATTTCCTACGGATATGTTGGTTATATGTTTTTTACAAAAAGAATTCCATTTGTTGTAGTTTTGCCATTTATTTTGAATCTTATTTTCAACTTTGCTTTTTCTCCTATTCAGTTTGGTTTAAAAAATAACTTATTGGCTTCTGTTGATATTTTACTTGTCCTAGGTACTTTGGTTTGGGCATTGTGGGCTATATATCCATACTTTCCGTGGGTTACATATATAAATATTCCTTACACTTTGTGGGTTTCCTTTGCAACAGTTTTACAAATAACGGTTACATATCTAAACAAGTAAAATGAAAAATTTTGTTTTGGTAAACGACAAGATGCAGAAAAAGTACAAGTATGAACTTGTCGCACCTATTGGCAAAAAGTTTGATCCAGAATTTAAACCTGCACTTACTCCAAAACAGATGCTAGCACTCGGTGTGTTTGGCGGGGTCTACATGCGAGACTGTACAAAAGAGTTCCCAAAGGATTGGTTTACAAAAGCAAAGTTTGCAAAAGATAAACGTGATGCAAAGATAAATCTTTTTGGTATAAACGCCAGTCAGCCACTTTCTGTGTGGAGAAAAAAGGGTTGGATATATGAAGAAGATCCTCGCGGTTGGTTTCAGTGGTATTGTCGTTACTATATGGGTCGCAGGATTCTGGCAGAAGATGCAAGGCAAATAAGTCGCTGGAAAAAGATGCGACGTCATGTCGGACAAATAGTTGCAAACTGTAGGCCGGGTGATTTGAATTGTCGCAGGAGACAGAGACAGGCTTTGCTACATTGGGCATACGACTCAAGAAAAATCTAATTTTAATGAAAATAATTTTA
>CAZSFU010000069.1:0-1938 GCA_964606205.1 uncultured Candidatus Saccharibacteria bacterium
TAAACGTTGTCTCTCAGGAAATCACTGATGAGATGAAAACCTCATTTATTGACTATGCCATGTCAGTTATTACTGACCGTGCTTTGCCAGATGTTCGCGATGGTTTGAAACCTGTGCATCGACGTATTTTGTTTGCGATGAATGAGCTGGGCCTAACTGCTGGTTCAAAGCCTCGAAAGTCTGCAGCGGTGGTGGGAGAGGTTTTGGGTAACTATCACCCTCACGGCGACGTGGCTGTTTACGACTCAATGGTAAAAATGGCGCAGGATTTCACAATGCGATATCCGCTTATACTCGGACAGGGTAACTTCGGTTCTATCGACGGTGACAACGCCGCTGCGATGCGATACACCGAAGCAAAGATGACAAAACTTTCAGCAGAGCTACTGAAAGATATGGAAAAAGAGACTGTTGATTTTGTTCCAAACTACGACGGAACAAAGAAAGAGCCAAAAGTTCTTCCAACAGCTGTACCTAACCTACTTTTGAACGGAACTTTGGGTATTGCGGTGGGTATGGCTACAAACGTGCCACCTCACAACCTAGGAGAGGTGATGGATGCTGTTATACATCTAGCGGATAACAAAGACGCCACAACAGAGGATTTACTCGAGTTCGTAAAAGGTCCGGATTTTCCTATTGGAGGCATAGCTTTCAATCAAAAAGATATCGCTCATGCGTATGCTAGTGGAAAAGGAGGTGTTGTTTGCCGTGGAAACGCAGAAATAGTAGAAACAAAGTCTGGTCAGTTCCAGATTGTTATCACATCTATTCCTTTCCGAGTTAACAAGTCAGACCTTATTTTGAAAATAGTTGATCTCCACCGAGATAAAAAAGTTGAAGGTATAAAAGATATTCGCGATGAGTCGGCAAAAGACATTCGTATTGTTATTGAACTAAAAGGAACTGCACATCCTCAGACAGTTTTGAACTATTTGTATAAACACACACAGCTCGAGGATACTTTCCACTACAACATGCTCGCGCTAGTAAACGGAGTTCCAGAAACAATGTCTCTAAAGGGAATTCTCGAGAATTTTATCGAACACAGAGTTACTGTTATACGACGACGAACAGAATATGATCTGAGAAAGGCTTTGGAGCGAGAGCACATTTTGCTAGGACTTAAAAAAGCTCTAGATCACATCGATCAAATCATAAAACTGATACGATCATCAAAAGACACTCCTGAGGCGCACAAGCGTTTGATGTCAGAATTCAAATTCTCAAGCATCCAAGCAAACGCTATTTTGGAAATGAAACTTTCACGACTTGCTGGTCTTGAAAGAAAGAAAATCGAGGACGAACTAAAGGCTGTCCAGCTGTTTATCGAGGAATGTAAAGCTATTTTGGCTTCTCCAAAGAAAATATTGGGAATAATAAAAACAGAAAGTAAAGAAATAAAAGAAAAATATGGAGATGAGCGAAGAACTCGCATCATAAAAGGTGGCGCACAGATACTATCTGTTGAAGATCTTATACCAGATGAGGAAAACGCCCTTGTTCTAACTGCTGGTGGATACATTAAACGAACAAACCCAGACGAGTTCCGAAAACAAAAGAGGGGCGGAGTAGGGGTTGTTGATTTGGATACAAAAGAGGAGGATTTTGTAACTATGCTGCTTATCGCATCAACTCACTCAGACCTTCTATTCTTTACAAACAAAGGAAAGGCATATCAGACAAAGATGTACGATATCCCAGAGGGTAAGAGGGCAACAAAAGGTAAGTCAATCCAGAACTTTTTGCCTTTAGGAGAGGGTGAGAGTGTGACTTCTGTTCTGCCAATGCCAAAAGAGGTTAAGAAAGAAACAAGTTCTCTTATGATGGTTACAAAAGAAGGTGTAGCAAAGAAAGTAGCCACATCATCTTTCCATGATGTACGTATTTCAGGAATCATAGCAATAAAACTAGACGGAAAAGATGAGCTGGTTTCAG
>CAZSFU010000070.1:0-1803 GCA_964606205.1 uncultured Candidatus Saccharibacteria bacterium
AACGGATCACGAGAAAGATATGGAGTCGATGTGAAAATAAGTGAAACTGTTTCAGATAAAAAATCTAAAAGTAAAAGCAAAGCGTACTCTTATGTGAGCATGGTTGATGGAGTTGTACAAACTCACAAAACTTGGGACGAGTGCAAAGCACGCGTAAATGGAGTTTCTAGTGCACGTTTCAAAAAATCTGTATCACCAGCCGACGAAGAAGAAATCATAAAAGAATTTGTTGAATAGGTATGGGGGCTCTTGGAGGTAAAATTTTTTTGGAACATCGCGGAGTCCGTGAAGAGACGAGCGCGAAGAAAATTTTTAGCAAAAAATTATTCTGTTTCCAAAAAAGTTTTGGCGATAAAGAGCCAACAGACAAAATTACACTTCAAAAATTATTTTAAATATATGCCACTTCAACTCTCAATCGGTTTCATAGTTGGTGTTGCCACAGGGTCTTTCATTCCGATTAGTTTCGGATTTTTTATTGCATGTATTTTTCTAACCATTCTAGTTTATTTTTATAGATATTTTGTTGATGAAAATCAAAAACAGCTAGTTGTTATTGCCACATTTATTTTTATTGGTGCGACACTTGGAATGGGACGGATGCTTGTTTCAGATTTATATAAACCGTCGCATCTGGATAAATACGTTGGTGAGAAAATATCTGCAGAAGGTGTCGTTGTAGATGAACCCGACGTGCGAGAGCGTAATACAAAACTCACTGTGAAACTAGATAAAGTGTTTGCTGTCACAGGAGAGGAGAGTGTTTCTGAAAAGATTTTGGTAACAGTTCCTATTCATCCAGAGTTTCGGTATGGAGATAGAGTGAGTCTCGGTGTTTCACTCAAAGAGCCAGACATTATAGAGGGTGACGATGGAAGAGTATTTGATTATCGAGGATACCTGCGTGTGAGAGGTATGTGGTACACAAGTAGCTTTACTACTATCAAACTACTCTCTTCGGGGAACGGTAACGCTATCAAAACAGTGTTATTCAAGATTAAACATTCTTTTACAAACTCGATTAACAGTGCATTGCCTGAACCAGAATCTAGTTTACTTGGAGGACTGTTGCTTGGCGGGAAACAGTCGCTCGGAACAGATCTACTTTCTGAGTTTCAGAAAACTGGAACATCTCACATTGTTGTTTTGTCTGGTTATAACATCGCTATCGTTGCAGAAAGCATAATGGACGTATTAAAGTTTCTACCAAAAACTATTTCGTTTGGAGCGGGAATGGTTGGGATTATTTTGTTCACTATTTTGTCTGGCGGCGGAGCGTCAGCATGGCGTGCGGCAATCATGGTTTTGGTTGCACTCTTTGCAAAAAAACTAAACAGAGATTTCAAGGTTTCGCGCGCGCTTGGTTTTGCTATAGTTCTCATGCTCGCGTCCAATCCAACGCTTTTATTTTTTGATCCGTCTTTTCAGTTGTCTATTTTGGCAACCATTGGACTAGTTTTTGTTTCACCGTTTGTCGAGCCATATCTAAAAAATATTACAGAAAAGTTTGGCTTGCGAGAAATACTTTCGTCCACCATCGCAACTCAGATAACAGTTCTACCTTTTTTGATTTATAACACAGGTATCGTTTCTCTAGTTTCACTACCAGTAAATATTTTAATTCTCGGCACCATACCACTCACAATGTTTCTCGGATTTTTAACAGGAGTGTTTGGTTTTGTTTCACTTTATCTTTCATTTATACCAGGAGTTTTTGCATACTGTCTTTTGTGGTATCAACTAAATATAGTTCACATTGGAAGTATCGTTCCGTTGGGTTACATAAAACTCCCAGCATTTTCT
>CAZSFU010000071.1:0-1763 GCA_964606205.1 uncultured Candidatus Saccharibacteria bacterium
CCCTCCGATGAAAAAGAAAGATCTCGTTGAACAACTGTTAGATGCACCGAGAAAACTAAAAGAACGCGCAGAAGAATATGGTGCAGAAACCGAAAAGAAGTATCACGATACTCGGGAAATTCCAGCACAGAAAAAAGCAGAAGAAATCTATAATGATCGCCAACAGGAAAATGGTGGGCAGGGGTACCTGCATACTTAACAGCGCGTAGGCAAGCAGCGGGCCGACAACAGCGCCGCCGTTATCCATGGCGCGGTGAAAGCCATACGCCATGCCGCGCTGATGGCTGGCCACGCTATCGGCCAGCAGCGCATCGCGCGGTGAGGAACGCAGCCCCTTGCCCAGGCGATCGGCAAAGCGGATAAACAGCACGGTCACCCAACTGCCGGCAAAGGCGACCAGTGGCCGGCTGAGGCCCGCTAAACCATAGCCGAAAAACAGCCAGGGTTTGATGCGTTTGGTTTTATCGACCAGTACGCCTGATACCAATTTAAGCAGGCTGGAGGTGGCATCGGCAACGCCTTCAATCAGGCCCAATGCCCTGGGGCCGGCCATCAATGTGCTGGCGAGATAGAGCGGAATCAGCGGGTACAGCATTTCGCTGGCGCTGTCGTTCATGAAGCTGATCAGCCCGATCAGCCAGACCGTTCGGGGCATTTTGAAAATGGCGTGCATGCGTGCCTCAGTCAGCGTTGAGCCAGGCAGCGCTAAATTCACGGGTCAGCACGGTCGCAGGTCGCTCCTGAATCGCTCGGGCGTTTTTCCCGGCCCACAGCGGGCTGAAATCCGCCGACCCGATTTTTTCGGCAGCACTGCGCAAGGGCGCCATGGCGGCAGTTGCCAAGGGAAAGGCGGGGGCCAGTGGGCTGATAGGGCCTAGTTCGCGCATGATGCGGTTGACGATGCCGCGTGCCGGGCGACCGCTGAAGAGGTTGGTGAGTGCAGTATCGCTGGCCTGTGGTGACAGTAACGCATTACGGTGCAGAGCAGATGTGGTTGCTTCCGGGGTGCAGAGATAGGCCGTGCCAATTTGTACGGCGTCGGCGCCCAGAGCTTTGGCGGCTGCAATGTCTGCGGCGGTGCCGATGCCGCCGGCCGCGATGACGGGAATGCTCACGCGGGGAACGATCTGGGCAAGCAGGGTGGCGAGCGGTGGTTGCTCACGGATATCGTTGGTGAGGAACATACCGCGATGACCACCGGCTTCCACACCTTGCGCGATGATGGCGTCTACGCCATGCGCTTGCAGCCAGAGGGCTTCATCGAGCGTGGTGGCAGATGACCAGACCTGGGCGCCGCTTGCTTTAACACGTTGCAGTAAAGTGTCGATGGGCAGCCCGAAATGAAAACTCACAACGGCGGGCCGCGTCTGTTCAACCACATCGGCAAACGCGTCGCTGAAGGGCGCGCGACCGCTGCCGGTCGGTATGTGCGCGGGGTCAAGCCCGAGTTCAATGTAATACGGCGTCAGCGCATGGTGCCAGGCGTCCAGCGCGGCAGTATTTTCCAGAGGTGTCTGGTGCGCAAAAAAATTGACGTTGTAGGGTAGGCTGGTTTGTTGCCGTAGTGCGGCGATCTCACTGTATAGGCTTTCCGGGGTGGGCATGGCGGCCGGAATGGCCACGAGGCCACCCCCGTTACAGACGGTAACTGCCAGCGCGGCACCCTGCGACCCCGCCATCGGGGCTTGAATGATGGGGGCGTCCAGACCGAGTGATTGGGCGATAATGGACATGCAATGAGTGTCTCATAGTTTTGCGTGTGA
>CAZSFU010000072.1:0-1676 GCA_964606205.1 uncultured Candidatus Saccharibacteria bacterium
TCCACAAATATCAAAAAACCGCCAGCTGGCGGTTTTTTGTAAACTAAACTTTTAGATAACTAGGCTTCACGAATAAAGATGGATCTTTTGACCATGGATGACAGTTCCAGCTGGCACTGTACAACCCTGAGCCTAGCACCTTTGCCGCTATGATATCTCTAGGTATTATTGCCGGGAAGTCGGACAATGATTTTGGATGAACAGAACTTCCAACAGTTTTTCCTTCTGTCCATGAGTAAAGATTTACACCATCATACACAAGTATGCTGTTTGTATTTGTTCCATCAACAGATCTTGATCTGAACTCTGCACGCATTTTACCATCAGCCAAATAAACTGTGTTTGAGCTTCTTGTTGCCTGTGTCACCTCCTCATAATCACACTGGTAGTTACCTAGCTTTGGCAACAGATTCGTAAAAGTCTCTGTTGGAGCACTGGTGATCGGTTTTTTCACTACAGGTTTTACAACAGGTGTTTCTGAATTTGGAGTTTTTTCAGTACTTGTATCAACTATAGGTGCCTCTACTACTGTGTTATTTTTTGAAATAAAATACCACGCGAACAATATTACCAAAACTATCGCAGCTGAACCGATTAATATATTTTTATTCATAATAAATATTAAATTATAAGTCTGTTATCTCATATAATTATATATGCATTACGGCCAAATGACAGTGCGTAATCCACTTATATGATATACTCCATATCAATGAAAAAATTGTTGATTCCCCTATTTATTATAGTATTAGCCATCGGAGGATTTTTCTATTTTAAAAAATCACCAAAGTCAGAACCTGCGCCAGCTCTCTCGACATACAGAAACTCTGCATTTGGCGTTACACTAAAATACCCTAAAAACCTAACAGTAAAAGGTAATTCTTCTAACATAAACATACACCACGAGGTGCCATTTGAGCACCACGACTACTGTGATTTCAAAGGTGAAGCCACGACAACCATTAAAACTTTGACTGACCTAAATATAAACATTCACACAACCCCAAAAAGTTTGGTTGAAACAATAAAATCTGAAAGCCCATACATTCCAGAGGAAAACTTTTTAAACGGAAACATTATCCCCTCTCCTGGTTTTATTGATCCGGTTGTTTTTGGAGACTTGAAAGGCTTTAGTATTTTCGAAGGAGCAGAAGGTTGCGGACACACTATTTACTATTTGACTGTTTCGTCCAACAAAACTCTAGTTACAACAAACGACCTGATCACGGTTTTCTCTGGATCAATCGATACAGAAAACATGGCGGCAGCAATGGCTGTACCTGGAGTAATCAACAAAGACGAAGCCTCCAAAATATTTGATTCGTTATTGAAAAATATGATCGTACAGTAGAAAAGACCTTGTATTTTCTGTTAAATATGCTATATTTTTAGGGCTTAATTATAAATTAACACACTCTATATTTCACACATAAGGATAAATAACCAGATAACAGCCCCAACACTCCGTGTAATCATGGAAGATGGTACAAACCTGGGAGAACTCTCTTTTAAAGACGCTTTGGACAAGGCCCGTGAAGCCGGTCTAGACCTTATCGAGATTTCACCAAAAGCCGTCCCCCCAGTTGCAAAAATCATGGATTATGGTAAATTTCAGTATGCCGAAAACAAGAAGCTAAAGGTGGCAAAAACCAAGGCTCACACTGTAGAAATCAAGA
>CAZSFU010000073.1:0-1636 GCA_964606205.1 uncultured Candidatus Saccharibacteria bacterium
CATGATTAAAAACCACAAACCTGTTGCGAGAAAAGCGAACGTTGTGTTGAGAAAGAAAGAACATCTGTTGCTTACAGGTCCAAACGGTATTGGTAAAAGTACACTACTAGAGTCACTTGCTTCTGGAACTGCAAAAGGTGCGGTGATAGCAGAAGGTATAAAAGTTGGTTACTACAGACAAGACTTCTCAACCCTAAACTTTGAGCACACAGTGCATGAGTCTCTTATGGAAGTTATGGACGAGCAAATAGAAGAAAGACTCCGTTCTGTTGCTGCTGGTTTTTTGATTAGTGGGGAATTAATTAACACCAAGATTGGTAGTTTATCAGAGGGTCAGAAGGGTCTAGTTGCCTTTGCACGGCTTGTTTTGCAGAAACCTGGGCTACTTATACTCGACGAGCCTACAAACCATATAAACTTTAGACATATTCCAGTTATCGCAGAGGCGTTGGATAAATACGAGGGGGCTATGATACTTGTTTCTCACGTGCCGGAGTTTGTGAAGCTGATCCGCATAGATGAGACGTTTGCGCTAGACAAGTAAAATTACCTCATCTGCGTTGTTGCTGTTCAATTTTGTTCGCTCACCGTACGTCAAAGTACGGCTCACTCACAAAATCTCCAGCGCCTAGCATCTGAGGCAATTTTACTTGTCTAAAAAAATTTCGTTATGAAAAGAATATTTTTCTATTTTAAAAGAGTGAAGAGAAGAGTGGTAAAGAGAAAATCTCCTTCTAAAAAATATTTAGAGTATAAAGAAAAAGCCAGACAAATTGCTACTAGTCGTTTGGAACATTTTAACCTGCACTACAAACTGACTTACGGAAAAATTTCAATCCGAAACCAGAAAAGTCGATGGGGTAGTTGTTCTAGTAAAGGTAACCTAAACTTTAATTATAAAATCGCACTACTTCCTCCACATCTAGCGGACTATGTTATTGTGCATGAGCTCTGTCATAGGGGGCAGTTCAACCACTCACAAAAGTTCTGGGATTTGGTTGGAGAAACGCTTCCAGATTACGAAAAGTTAGTTTCAGAGTTAAAATTGATAAGAATAAAATAGTTAAGCGTTACTTCCTGCTACAAAACCTGTTGTCCAACATAGTTGCAAGCTGTATCCGCCACTTGGTCTGTCTATATTCAAAATATCGCCAGTTAGATAGAGATTTGTAAAAAGTTTTGACGACATAGTTTTAAAATCAACTTCTTCTAAAGAAACTCCTCCAGAAGTTACTATTGCCTTGTCTTCTCCAAGAAGACCTGTAACTTTTACTCGTAGATCTTTCAAAACTTGAACAAGATGCAGTCTCTCTTCGCGAGTTATGCTGTGAGATGGTTTGTCCCCGTCTATTCCAGATAGTGAAACTATTACAGGAGCCAAAGCAAATGGCAACAACGAGTCTAAAGTATTTTTGAACTTTTTGTTAATTTTTTCCCTGAAAATATCTTGTAGTTTCAAGTTAAGCTGTCCGTAGTCAAGATCGGGAAGAATATCGAGCGAAAGAAAGACATCGCCATATTTCAAAAGTTCTCCAACTTCGTTACTTAGATTGAGAATTGTAGGTCCAGATAGTCCAAAATGGGTGAAAAGAATTTTACCTTTCTTTGTTTCTTGTTTTACATCGTTTTGAAGAAC
>CAZSFU010000074.1:0-1624 GCA_964606205.1 uncultured Candidatus Saccharibacteria bacterium
TAGTGTATGTACGCCAACAGTTTATAGGTTAAGATATTTAAAAAAACCTAATACTATCAGTCTTACTACACCTACTAACTGTGAATTATCTGAACATACACATCAAGAAATAGTTGATGAGGCGATTAAAATAGCTTTAGAAGGAATAGAGGCTAAACGTAATAATTCATTCAGTCCTATAATAGATAATCAAAAAGAATAATAATATAAAAATATTTAAATGGCTAAAATAACTAATATCAGACCTGCCTATTACTACTGTAGCTTTAACTACTGCAGCAGATACTGATTGTGGGTCATTTACCGTAACTAACAATAAATGTTATAGTGATTCAGTAATAGATGTAGGCGTATTAAATAGTGGTACAGGTGCTCCTATTGTAACAATTACTTCAGTATCTAATGGATCATTTGTAGTAAAATTAAGAAATGTACATAGTGCTACAGCTTTAAATAGTGTATTATCTTTACATTTCAATATTATATAATTAACTTAGTATAAATTTATAAACTTAAAAATAATGAATAGCTTAAACAGAAAACAAAACATTTTAATCAGCGATGGTACATCATTACCATCTAATGATGCGTCTATTACTACTTTAACCGATGGTAAAATTGGTATCTTTGGTAAAGACTGGTTGGCATTAAACCCTGCAGGTGGTGATACAATCTCAACTCAACCTGAAATTTATATCGTACAAGGTAAAACTGGTACTGATGGTGATTTCATTATTAAAAAATCTGCAAAAATCAATGGTTTAAACGTAACTGGTTACAAAGGTAAATCATATGCACCTGCTCAACGTGAAGTATGGTCAATTGGTTATAACCGTAAAACAGCTACTGGTACTATTGAGGTAAACAATGATGTTAACTATAACTTTGTTATACGTTTCAAAAATAATAAACATTTATATTCTGAACGTCCAGAAGTATTAAATGTGAATTTCCAATCTACAACTAGTAATACACAATTACTTACAGCAACTACTATTGCAAGTACTATTAATAATAGTTCTCAAAAAACGCAAATTGTTGCAATTGTAGTAGGTGATGGTTCTGGTGTATATGGTGTAACTGGAGCATCTAACTATGGTGTTGAAATTACAGCTAAAGATATTAACCAAAACTTATCAACTACTTATACTCCAGAGAAAGTATATTTCTCAGTACATGTAAATGATGCTTCTGGTTTTGGAACTACTACTACTTGTACTCAAATCCAAGCATTTGACCCAGGTAATGGTACTTATGATCAAGTATATGCAATTGAAAACTTTGACTTGGCTCAAGAAGGTGTTCTTAACAGACGTCAATGGCCTATCCCAGTTTTAGATTATAGCTCAACAAGTACTTTAGTTCTTTCTGCAGCAATTGCTGAAACTGTAACTGGTACTATTGCTGAAGATAAAGTAACTTTTTCAGCTACAGTAGCTGCTAAGTTATCTGCAGGTGATAAAGTTGAATTAGGTGGTGTTAACTACGAAATTAAATATTTTATCTCTACAACTGTAGCGATTTTAACCTCAGTTCTTACTGCTGGTTTAGCTGCTGCTGCTGTTAAAGTACGTGATAAATATGACCTTATTACTATTGAATTTAATGATGCTATCAATACTCC
>CAZSFU010000075.1:0-402 GCA_964606205.1 uncultured Candidatus Saccharibacteria bacterium
TTGCCGAGCGCCTGCCGTACGGTGCGGGCTTTGTGCTAAACTGTGCCGCCCCGGCAGCGCCGCTGCCGCTCGACGATCTGGAAGCAACGGCGGTGGCCATCAACGAGAGCCTGATGCATCTGATTCGCCGTTGCCCGACGCAGTATCTGTGGGGGTATAACCGGTATAAAGCACCGCGTGGCAACATTGAAGAGGCGCCGCGTTCACCTGTTGCGCAGGTAGAATCCAAAACATGAAAATCAAATTTTCCAAAATGCACGGCCTCGGTAACGATTTTGTGGTCATCGATGGCATGCGTCAGTACGTTGAACTCACGCCGGAGACGATCCGCGCATTGGGCGATCGCCACATGGGCGTGGGTTCTGATCAGCTTTTACTGGTTGAGCCGCCCGAGACAACGGG
>CAZSFU010000075.1:412-1229 GCA_964606205.1 uncultured Candidatus Saccharibacteria bacterium
GCTATCGCATCTTCAACGCCGATGGCGGCGAAGTGGAGCAGTGCGGTAACGGTGCGCGTTGCTTCGTGCGCTTTGTGCACGATCAAGGGCTCACCGATAAATCAGCGATTGTGGTGGAAACCAAGCGCGGCATTATTCATCCGCGCTTAGAAGCAAATGGATTGGTCACCGTTGATATGGGGCAACCACGCTTTGTGCCGGCAGAAATTCCCTTTGAATCCGATTCCGATGCGGCCGAGCAGTCGTTACAACTGCCGGATGGCACGATGTTGTCGATTGGTGTGGTGTCGATGGGCAACCCGCATGCGGTGACGGTGGTGGCCGATACCGAGACAGCGCCTGTGGCGGTGCAAGGCCCACAGATTGAAAATCATGCGCGCTTTCCGCAGCGTGTGAATGCGGGTTTTATGCAGGTGCTGGATCGTCACAACATTCGTTTGCGCGTGTATGAGCGCGGTGCGGGCGAGACGCTGGCCTGTGGCACGGGTGCATGTGCTGCTGTGGTGTCGGGTATCCGTCGCGGTTTGCTGGATTCCCCCGTGCGTGTGCAAACGCGCGGCGGCGATCTGAATATTGCCTGGTCTGGCGTCGGTCAGCCGGTCATCATGACGGGTCCGGCCGTCACCGTATTTACTGGAGAGATTGAGCTATGAGCGTGACGCGTGAAGCGGTACTGGAGTACTTAAAGGCCCATCCGGAAATTTTCGAGGAGCAAGCCGAGTTCTTCAATCAGGTCGAAATTGCGCATCCCTATAGCGGTCGTACGATCTCACTGGCCGAACGTCAGATGATCAATCTGCGCGAGAAGAATCGCCTG
>CAZSFU010000075.1:1239-1577 GCA_964606205.1 uncultured Candidatus Saccharibacteria bacterium
GATCACGGCTCAGCTGTTCATCGCTGCCACGCAGCTTGGCCAGTTCGGCGCGCAGGGCTTCAAGCTGGTTGTTCAAATCCAGCAAGCTGCGCCGCGTGGCGGCAAGTTGTTCGCTGAGCTGGGCGTTGAGCTGCTCGGTGTCGGTGAAACCAATGACGCATTGGGTGCGCGTATGCACCAACTGACGATCGCGCTGGTCTGCGCCAATCGGCTGGATCAGATGGTGGGCATCGTGTTGAAATCGTTGGCCGAGGATTTCGGTGTGCCGCAGGCGCGGTTACGTTTGTGGGGAGAAGGTGCTGCCAATCTGGGGCACGATGTTTGTACGCCGGTCAGCG
>CAZSFU010000076.1:0-1574 GCA_964606205.1 uncultured Candidatus Saccharibacteria bacterium
GATCTGCCCGAAGGTCCCGGTGTAGGGCAGCATCAGGCCGACCCGGATCTTGTTGCTCTGGGCGCGGGCAATCTGTGGCAGCAGCAAGCTGGTCGATGCGGCGCCCACAAGGGCCGCGCTGCGGGTCAGGATGAGTCGTCTGGTCGTCATGAAATCCCCTCGGTTTGAGTTCGAAACACTTCTAGATAGGCACTATATCGCAACATCTTTGCGAAAGTGCACTGGTTAACCCTTGCATGAGGCACTATATTGCACTTTATGAGGGCGTGGTGTGATCCAGTTCATGTCGATGACCGACCACCTGCCCCAGGTTCCACAGGGCCCAATGCAGCTCCATGTCAGCGCTGCGCAACACGGCCTCAATCTGTGGCTCAGAGCTTGTTGCAATCAGCGGTGCAATCAGTGCCCGTGCCTGACGGATGCGGTCGATCTGTTCCTGTTCGGTCATGGCGTCCTCAGCGGTCCAGTGCGCGGCGCAATTCCTTGGGCCGCTGGTCAATGATGCGTTTGGTCTTGAGTTCAAAGCGCGGCAAGGTGGCCGGAGCGACCGGTGTGCAACGCAGCCGCACATGCAGGGCCTTGTGAATCCGGTCACTCGCATCCTGTGCCAGTGCATCCCATTGGTCGGAGGTGACCTGAGGTTCGGGCTCAAACCTCACGGTCATCGCATCGTTGCCGTCTTCGTGGGTCAGCACCAGTTCGTAGTGCATGCTGACACCGTTGATCTGGTTGAGGATGTTCTCGACCGCCGTCTGGTAAACGTTGGTCCCGCGGACAGTCACCATGAAATCGGTGCGGCCCAGGACGGCGCCTTCAAACTTGGCCCAGGTCCGGCCACAGGAGCAAGTCGTGGTGCGGCGGCGCACCAGGTCGTGGGTCCGGTAATTCAGCAGCGGCTGGGCTGTATTGGCATAGCTGGTGACGATGTTCTCGCCGATCTCGCCCTCAGCCACTTCCTGGCCGGATGCAGCGTCCATCGACCAGGTGAAGCAGTTCATTTCGTTCACATGCACCCCATCGCCATTGGGGCAACCCGGTGCCATGGCGTCGATCTCTGCAATGCCAAGCAACTCGCCGGCTTTGGCACCCCAGGCTTGTTCAATTTGCTGGCGCATGCCGGGCAGGGCCGTCGGGCCAGGTTCGCCGGCGTGGTAGGTAAACCGGATCGAACTCTTGGACAGGTCCACGCCCATCTCCCGAGCCACCGCAGCAATGCGCAGCGCAAAGGTTGGCGTTGAAATGAGGACCGTGGGTTTCATGCGCAGGATGGCCTCGATGTGGCCCTTGGTGTCCAGGCCGCCACCGGAAATGACGCGGCAACCCAGGCGGCGAGCGCCCCAGTAGGCACTCCAGAAGCCTGCGAAGTTCCCCCAGCCAAAGGCAAAGTAGAACGTGTCGGACGGCCGGATGCCCAGGCCCCAGAACCCGTAGACCCAGGATTCCCCATAGCGCATGGTGTCGCTCATCGAATAGGGGATGGCCAGCGGAACACCGGTGGTGCCGGACGTTTCGCAGTGGTGCGCCACCAGGTCCTGCTGCACGGCCAGCGTGTCGCCATAAGGTGGGCGCTGTTG